>NZ_JBXVVI010000009.1:0-109044 GCF_057219155.1 Roseovarius sp. YIN77 | reverse complement strand
GTTTTCTGACGCAATCAGCTCAATCTCATCACGCTGGCGACCCAGCTCATCAGTGATCGCAGCAAACAAATCAGGGTCACGAGACGACAAACTCTCAGTGAAAAATCCAGAATCAGACATGGGGGCGGGCTCCGTCAGAGGTTAAGTTTGGCGATTTCGTATCGGAAACCGACCCGGCAGGGAAGGTAATAATGCGACAAATTACAAAGTTAGACCGTCATGGGTGGCATGACCCGCCAACTTGTGCTTCGATTGGAAAGAAAGTTATCTTTGGAAACCGGTATCATCCCATGCCAAGCAGAATCGCATTTGTCGCCAGTAGTGACTCTCTTGCCGCAGAGGCGCTCGCTATTTTGGCCGGTAAGTTTGGACAACACGCTGAAAGCGACGCCGAAGTGATTGTCGCCCTGGGTGGTGATGGTTTCATGTTGCACACATTGCATTCCACGCAACACCTGAACACCCCGGTGTATGGGATGAACCGGGGAACGGTCGGATTTTTGATGAATGTGTATTCCGATGAGGACTTGTTGGATCGCTTAAACGCCGCAGAAGAGGCTGTCATCAATCCCCTGCGCATGCACGCCACCAGAAAAGATGGCAGCACACATGAAGCGTTGGCCATCAATGAGGTGTCCATTCTTCGTGCAGGCCCGCAAGCCGCAAAGTTGAAAATCTATGTCGATGGCAAGCTGCGGATGGATGAACTGGTATGTGACGGTGCCTTGTTGTCCACACCTGCAGGATCAACGGCCTATAATTACTCTGCCCACGGTCCAATTTTGCCCATCGGATCAGATGTGCTCGCCCTGACGGCGATGGCCGCGTTTCGCCCTCGACGTTGGCGCGGTGCGCTTTTGCCAAAGTCTGCGCATGTGACGTTTGAAGTTCAAAATCCGGACAAACGGCCGGTAATGGCCGATGCTGACAGTCGCTCTGTCAGAGATGTGGTGCGTGTCGACATCCACAGTGAACCAAATATCCAACATCGCATCCTTTTCGACCCGGGTCACGGGCTGGAAGAACGATTGATCCGCGAACAGTTCGTTTAAACAAAGCTTCAGCGATTTGCGCCGGGCACCCATAAAACGTCTGCAGCACCTTGATCATTGGCCACGCGGGCCGCAACAAAGAACCAATCGCTCAATCGATTAAGGTATTTGACTGCGGCGGGGTTGATAGTTTCTTCGCTGGCCAATTCAACGGCCAATCGTTCAGCACGACGTGATACGGTTCTGCAGATATGCAAATGGGCCGCCAAGGGGGAACCACCGGGCAAAACGAAACTGCGCAGAGGAGTAAGATTTGAATTCATTGCGTCGATCTCTGCCTCAAGCCGTTCAACCTGTGACGATGCAACCCGCAACGGCGGATACTCAGCCTCTGCATCTTTTTCCAGATCAGGGTTGCACAGATCGGCGCCAAGATCGAACAGGTCATTTTGAATGCGCGCAAGGGCCGCGTCCACGTCGCCATCGGCATGTAGACGGGCCATGCCTACCGTCGCGTTGGTTTCGTCCACGGTGCCATAGGCACTGACACGCGCGGACTGTTTGGCCACGCGGTTGCCATTGCCCAATGCCGTTTGACCCGAATCTCCGGTCCGCGTGTAAATCTTGTTCAGCACCACCATCAGCGAATTCCCCCTGTGACCAAAATAAAGAGCAGTATCAGCGCTACGGCAATCGCCTGCGCAATAATCCGGTAACGCATCAGCCGATTGGCGTGTTTGCGGTTAAACTCCCCTCCTTTGGCAAATCCCCCAATTCCGATCATCAAGATGACCAGTACGGCAAGGACGGCAAAGACAGCGATTAGCAGCAGCGGATTACTCAGCATTTTTGGGCCTCTCTATACGATTCAAGGATGTAAGCAATTCCGTCACGAAATGCGATGGTGAATTATGACCCACACATGGTTTGGTGCGCGACATTTGAAGCATTCACAATTTCTTGAAAATGATCAGTTTCGCAAAGCCAAGCTCCAAAACCTAACCTATGGTCAACCGAACACTCGCCAAATCACAAAGGAACGCCCATGGCACTTCGCATAAATGACACCGCCCCGGACTTCACCGCTGAAACGACCGAAGGGCAAATCAACTTTCATGACTGGATCGGTGATGGATGGGCTGTGATGTTTTCACATCCGAAAGATTTTACACCTGTCTGCACGACAGAGCTTGGCTATATGGCTGGAATTCAAGCCGAATTTACCAAACGCAACTGCAAGATTATCGGTGTCAGCGTTGATCCGGTTGAGGCGCACCACAAATGGAAAGGTGATATAGCGTCTGCCACGGGGAATGCGGTCGAATACCCGATGATTGGCGATCCTGAACTGAAAGTCTCCCAGCTTTATGAAATGTTGGGGGCTGGAGCCGGAAACAGCTTTGAAGGTCGCACCGCAATGGACAATCAGACTGTCCGCACCGTCTTTCTGATCGGTCCTGACAAAAAGATCAAAATGCAGTTGTCCTATCCCATGACCACAGGCCGGAACTTTGATGAGATTTTGCGGGTGATCGATTCCGTTCAACTGACCTTCAACCACAAGGTCGCCACCCCTGCCGGTTGGCAGCAAGGCGGTGACGTGATTGTCGTGCCTGCCGTATCTGATGACGATGCCCGCGCACAACACGGATCATTCGATGCCAAATTGCCGTATCTGCGTGTGGTAAAGCAGCCGTCGTAAACCAAAGGCCTGGCTCCGAATCCCTGTTCGGGCCGGGCATTACGCTTTGTACAATATCCTGTCCAACGCCCTTGTGGTCAGCAGGCGACGCAGCGCCCCCATGATATGGGTTGGGGTTGTTACATAATATCGGGGCTTGGGGCGCGGATGTTCCAAGGCATGGATGATTTTCTTGGTCACCGCTGATGCGGGCAGCTCAAACGGATCTTTTTCCGTCTTTTCGTCGTACAAACGCGGGATCAGCGATGTTTCGTACACATGGCGTTGGGCCGAGTTTTCCCAATCGATCCATTTTTCAAAATGCGGTTGCGCGTTTACGCGAATACGCGCGGTGATTGGCCCAGGTTCCAATGTGATCACCTTGATCGGGCTGTTTTTCAGTTCGATCCGAAGCGTATCCGTCAGCCCCTCCAGCGCAAATTTGGTTGAGTTATAGGCCCCGCGAAACCGTAGTGTCACCAACCCAAGAACCGAAGAGCAGTTGATGATCCGCCCATGCCCCTGTGCCCGCATCACCGGCAACACCTGTCGGGTCAGGTCATGATATCCAAAGACGTTGGTTTCATAAATTTCCCGCAGCGCGTCGCGAGGTAGATCTTCAATCGCGCCCGGGCAAGCATAAGCACCGTTGTTATAGAGCGCGTCCAATGTCCCACCCGTGCGGGACAAACATTCGGCAACGGCGGCCTTGATTGATGCTTCATCTGCATAGTCCAGTCGAAAACTTTCCAACCCTTCAGCACGCAGCCGTTCGCAATCACCTTCCTTCCGACACGTGGCAAACACCCGCCAACCGTGGGCCTGTAATCCATGTGCGGCGTCATACCCGATACCTGACGAACACCCGGTTATTAATATGGATCTCTGCGTCATCCGCCTGCCTGTTCTTTTTATGCCCCGGCAAAGCCCTACCCCAACCGAACAAGTCAGACAATCGTATCACACACACAGTAACGCGAGGTCATTATTCATCGTGCACTCACGGTGCGTCGGTAGAACCAAGCTGAATCAGTTCGACAGATTGTTGCGCGACACTGGTGGAAAAGATGACAGTTCCAACATTCTGAGAGGCAGGGGCGATTTCCGCTACATTTTCCTGTTCTGCTTCAACGAATACCGTTTCGATGTCGAACGCACTTTCCTGTGACATTGTGCTGATGCGATCCTCATCTGTTGCCAAAACCACCGCAACAAAGCCCGCAACCAATATTAGTACCAACTTGATCATGATCAAATCCTCTGTTCTTCGGGCATATGTAGACCCACGAATTTCCGATTAAACGGGGAATGATCAGGCATTGGTTCCCGCATTTCCCGTTTACCTGCGCGAACCGGGGCGGTACACATCATCTATGACTGATTTGACCGACGACCCCAATATCGACCCTGTTCCCGGCGAAATCGCGGAACCCTTGCGCCGCGCAATCGGTGAACGATACTTGACCTATGCGCTGTCTACGATCATGCACCGGGCCTTGCCTGATGCGCGCGACGGGTTGAAACCGGTCCATCGGCGCATTCTTTTTGCCATGCGAGAATTGAAACTCAGTTCAACCGGGGGCTTCCGCAAGTCAGCAAAAATCTCCGGCGATGTGATGGGCAACTACCACCCCCATGGCGACGCCGCCATCTATGACGCGATGGCACGACTGGCCCAGGATTTTGCCGTGCGCTATCCGCTGGTTGATGGCCAGGGGAACTTTGGCAATATCGACGGTGATAACCCCGCCGCCAGCCGCTACACAGAGGCCCGCATGACCCCAGCGGCAGAGGCGCTGCTGGATGGGCTTTCCGAGAACGCCGTCGATTTTCGCGAAAACTATGACGGCACCTTGACGGAGCCCGAAGTTCTACCTGCCTCTTTTCCAAACCTTTTGGCCAATGGGTCATCGGGCATTGCGGTGGGCATGGCCACCAATATCCCCCCCCATAATATTGCCGAACTTTGTGATGCCTGCCTGCATCTGATCAAAACCCCCGACGCACGCGATGAGACGCTAATGAACTACGTCCCCGGTCCGGATTTCCCGACCGGAGGGGTGATTGTCGAACCACACGATTCAATACTAGAGACCTACAAAACTGGCCGCGGCGCAATCCGGTTGCGGTCACGATGGGAGACAGAGGATTTGGGCCGTGGACAATGGCAGATTGTGGTCACCGAGATTCCCTATCAGGTACAGAAGTCTAAACTGATCGAAAAACTGGCTGAACTGATCCAGACCAAGAAAATTCCGATCCTTGCCGATGTGCGCGACGAATCTGCCGATGACATTCGCATCATTCTGGAACCCAAGTCCAAAAACGTGGACCCAGATGTTCTGATGAATACGCTGTTCCGCCAATCCGATCTGGAAACCCGGTTTTCAATGAACATGAACGTCCTGATCGACGGGCGCACCCCCAAAGTCTGTTCGCTAAAAGAAATTTTGCGCGCCTTTCTGGATCACCGGCGCGAGGTGTTGGTGCGGCGTTCCCAACACCGACTGGACAAGATCGACCATCGGTTGGAAGTGCTGGAAGGTTATATCGTTGCCTTTCTTAACTTGGACCGTGTTATCGAGATCATCCGATATGAAGACGAGCCCAAGGCCATGCTGATGGCTGAATTTGAACTCTCCGATGTTCAAGCCGAGGCAATCTTAAACATGCGTCTGCGCAGTTTGCGCAAGTTGGAAGAGCTAGAACTGAAGCGCGAACACGAGGCTTTGTTGTTGGAGCGCGAGGGCATCGTGGATCTTCTGGACAGTGAAACCCTGCAATGGGAACGTATCGCCGATCAGATCCGCGATACCAAAAAGAAATTCGGTAAGGATTACGAGGGCGGTGCCCGCCGCACCACCTTTACCGAAGCCATCGAATTTGAGGAAATTCCGGTCGAGGCGATGATCGAACGTGAACCTATCACCGTTGTATGCTCGCAAATGGGCTGGATCCGGGCCATGTCGGGCCATATCGATCTGGACCGGGAGCTCAAGTTCAAAGACGGTGACGGGCCGCGCTATATTTTTCACGCGGAAACCACAGATAAACTCTTGGTGTTCGGGTCCAATGGGCGGTTTTACACGCTTGCAGCGGCCAACCTACCCGGCGGCCGCGGCATGGGCGAACCGTTACGTCTGATGGTTGATCTGCCCAACGAGGCCGAAATCGTTGCGCTGTTCATTCATCACCCGGATCGCAAATTGCTCGTGTCTTCAACCGCAGGTGATGGGTTTGTCGTTCCAGAAGCAGACGTCGTCGCCCAGACACGCGCCGGAAAACAGGTTCTGAATGTCAAAGAAGATGTTCGTGCACTGGTCTGCAAGCCGGTCACGGGTTCACATGTGGCCTGTGTGGGTGAGAACCGCAAAGTTCTGATCTTTGCCCTGGATGAGCTTCCTGAAATGGGGCGCGGCAAGGGTGTTAGACTGCAAAAATACAAGGATGGCGGTCTATCAGACGCCACAACCTTTGTTCTGGAGGCTGGTCTCAGTTGGCTGGACCCCGCAGGCCGGACGCGCACCGAGACTGTTCTAGACGAATGGATCGGAAAACGCGCCAGTGCTGGGCGCATGGCCCCACGCGGTTTCCCGCGGGACAATCGATTTACCAGTTAGCCTGCGCGCAAGATCCCGCCAACTGATCAGAAAAATCGGCATTCATTTGCTCTAATCGTTGAATTGTGGCGCTGCCCTTTGCAAAGGCCACAATATTGCCCCTAAGCCATCATCTGCGCGCCCGGATCGTCCAACACCATTCAGAGTCTGGGACCACGTCCCTGAAGTATGAGCAGGCTTGGGGTGAACCATGGCGAAGAAAACATTTCGGTTTGACGGCATCCATAAACCACTGGTGCCACTCTTGTTGGCAGCAGCATTGATACTCCCGTCCAACGGGGCAGATGCCGCGCGCAAACTGCACAACCCGCATATGGTCGTGCGCGCCGCAACCAAGGCGCCGCAGGGCTTTCAAGGCATTTGCAACCGGTACCAATGGGCCTGCGCGGCAGAGCAGCAGTCATCAATGTCTGATACTGATGTCATGCGCCTTGCACGGCAGGTAAACTCCCAAGTCAACCGTCGCGTTCGCAGTATTTCGGATACCCGCCAATATCGACGCGAAGAGGTCTGGGCCCTGCCCACCCGTCGCGGTGGAGATTGCGAAGATTTCGCCCTGCTGAAGAAACGTGAACTGATCACCGCTGGCGTCGCTCCAAACAGATTGCTGATCGCCACGGCGCTGGATCGGCGTCGCAATGGTCATGCAGTTCTAATCCTACGCACGGCAGAAGGTGATATGGTTCTTGACAACCTGACCAACCGGATCCGGCATTGGGGAGATACAGGGTATACTTTCCTCAAACTGCAAAACCCCGATAGCCCGGATAGCTGGGACGCGATTTTGGCGGGCGGTTTGTTTGGGTAACTAATTCGACAAATACGAAATAAAAAAGCCGGGCAAACGCCCGGCTTTAGTAAATTCACAGAGACAAACTTCAATCTCCATCAGGGTCGGATTGTTCGCCTTCTTCGGATCGACCCGGACCGGAACCCGCTTCGCATTTCTTACCATTACAGCCTTTTGGGCCACCGCCGCCATTACCGCCGCCATTACCGCCGCCATTACCGCCGCCATTACCGCCGCCATTACCGCCGCCATTACCGCCGCCATTACCGCCGCCATTACCGCCGCCATTACCGCCGCCGTTGCCGCCGCCATTACCGCCGCCGTTGCCGCCGCCATCGCCGCCGCCATCGCCGCCGCCATCGCCGCCGCCATCGCCGCCGCCATTACCGCCGCCATCGCCGCCGCCATTACCACCGCCATTGCGTGATGTTGTTGCCGTCGGCACCTCTGTCAATGCCAACGCAACTTGTGGGCAGTTTTCAGTTGCATAAAGCAACAACTCTTCATACCCGACCTCACCGCGAATTTGGCTTGCCTGAGCGGGCGTCAAATCCTCGTAGTCACAAATGTTTTGCAGATCGTTCTCGGACACCGCATCCGCGGTCCAATCAAAAGACCCGCCAATTGCGACGCCATACATGCCGAATATCAAACCGATTGCCGAAGTCCCGCGTACCGCGTGACGAAAAATTTTTGATTTAAACATAGTGAAACTCCCAGCCACAATACAGACTTATCCGAAGGTAATTTTAGTCACAGATTACGAATAATGTCAATTTCGTGGCGGGATTAAGGGGAAAATGACAATATTTTTGTCATAAATGTGGCGAAGTTGGTGAGATTGTCGACGGATTGGAAATAGGGGCACGCAATTGACATGGATCGCAGTCGAATTTCGGCACACTGCAGAGTTTAAACTAACCACAAAGTATCAGCAGAGATTCGGCCCAAAAGGGGCAGCTATGCCCGGCGTTCGCCGATTTGACCCAAATCCAGAACTTTCAGGACTTTTGCCTCAATATCCTGTGCGTTCATCGCTGCGATATCATACATCTGGGATGGATTGGCCTGGTCAACGAAAATGTCGGGCAACACCATGGAGCGGAATTTCAGCCCATGATCGAGCAACCCTTCGTCCGACATGAACTGTGCGACATGACTGCCAAACCCGCCTACGGCACCCTCTTCGATGGTGATCACAGCTTCGTGATGGGCGGCAAGGTCTCGAACAAGCTCTTGATCGAGCGGTTTGGCAAATCTGGCATCTGCAATCGTCGGATTGATTCCTCGCGCTGACAGAGATTCGGCTGCCTTTTTCACTTCTTCCAAGCGCGTACCAAAGGACAGGATCGCAACTCGGGATCCTTCGCTGATGATCCGGCCTTTACCGATTTCCAAAAGCTCACCACGCGCGGGCAAATCAACCCCCACGCCTTCCCCTCGGGGATACCGGAAAGCAATGGGCCCATCGTTGTGCGCCGCGGCGGTCGCCACCATATGCATCAACTCGGCCTCGTCGGCCGCCGCCATCACGACAAATCCTGGCAGGTTGGCGAGAAAGGCGATGTCGTAGCTACCCGCATGAGTGGCGCCATCTGCCCCGACCAACCCGGCACGATCAATCGCAAAGCGCACGGGTAGACGCTGGATGGCCACATCGTGAACAACCTGATCATATCCCCGTTGCAGGAAAGTCGAATACATCGCGCAAAATGGTTTCATCCCGCCCGCGGCAAGGGCGGCGGAGAATGTCACACCGTGCTGTTCGGCGATTGCCACGTCGAAACAGCGACTTGGATATCGTTCGGAAAACAGATTAAGACCGGTCCCATCAGGCATCGCCGCCGTCACCGCACATATCTTGTCGTCCGCCTCAGCCTCTGCCAACAACGCCTTGGAAAACACCGATGTATAGCTGGGGGCGTTCGAAGGTGCCTTCTTTTGCTCGCCCGTTATCACGTCAAACTTCGCCGTAGCGTGCCCCTTGTCGCGCGCACGTTCTGCCGGGCCGTAGCCTTTTCCTTTTTTCGTTGTCACGTGGATCAGCATCGGGCCGGTGGCGCGTTCTTTGACAGTTCGAAGAAGGGGAAGAAGCTGATCCAGATCGTGACCGTCGACTGGCCCGACATAGGAAAACCCCATCTCCTCAAACAACGTTCCGCCAATCGCCATGCCTTTCAGCATTTCCTTGGCGCGACGCGCGCCCTCTTGAAAGGGTTCGGGCAATAGGCTGACCGCACCTTTGGCGGCTGTTTTCAGGTCCTGAAACGGCGCTTCGGAATAGAGCCTGGACAGGTAATTCGACATTGCCCCAACCGGTGGCGCGATCGACATTTCATTGTCGTTGAGAATGACAAAAAGCCTTTTTTTCAAATGGCCTGCATTGTTCATTGCCTCATAGGCCATGCCCGCAGAAATCGCCCCATCACCGATTACGGCAATGCAATCCCCAATACCATGATCCGTTGCACCACCCAGGTCACGGGCAACGGCAAATCCCAAGGCGGCGGAAATTGACGTCGAGCTATGCGCGGCACCAAAGGGATCATACGGGCTTTCAGAACGTTTGGTGAAGCCGGAAAGGCCACCCTTTTGCCGAAGCGTGCGAATGCGATCCCGGCGCCCGGTCAGAATTTTGTGCGGGTAACACTGATGGCTCACATCCCAAATGATCCGATCCTTGGGCGCGTCAAACACTGCGTGCAGCGCAACGGTAAGTTCCACCACCCCCAAGCCAGCACCCAAATGGCCACCGGTTTCAGATACGGCGCTGATTGTCTCTGCACGTAGTTCCCCCGCCAGTGCGTGCAGTTCTGCGTCCGACAAAGTTTTCATATCGGCAGGAACGTTCACGCGATCCAGAGTCGGCGTATGTGGTCGGTCACTCATTGCTGGCCTTCAAAGCTCAACTAGTTGTTGCGGGCAATAACGAAGCGGGCCGCGTCCCGCAAGATATCTGCTTCTGGCCCGAAATCGCCCAATGCAGAAATCGCCCCATCAACCAACTCTTGCGCGCGTAATTTTGCACCTTCCAAGCCCAGCAGAGAGACAAAGGTTGCTTTGCCTTTATCGGCGTCTTTGCCAACGGCCTTTCCTGCGGCGTCTTCGTCGCCCTCGACATCCAGAATGTCGTCGGTGATTTGAAAGGCAAGCCCCAGGGAACGTGCGTATTGTCGCATGACATACGGATCTTCGCCGGCCAAAATAGGGCCGGCTTCTGCCGACCAACGGATCAAGCACCCGGTTTTGTTGCGTTGCAGCTCTGTGATTTCCGTAAGGGTTAGCGGTGTTGGCGCTGATTCAGCTGCGATATCCTGCGCCTGCCCCAAAACCATGCCACGCGCGCCGGCAGCATGTGCAAGGGTCATGACCAATTCCAACCGCCGTTCAGAAAATCCAAGTTCAGCATATGTCAAAAGCTCAAAAGCCATTGTTTGCAACGCGTCACCCGCCAAAACTGCCGTCGCCTCGTCCCATTTGACATGGACGGTGGGTCGGCCACGGCGCATGTCGTCGTCATCCATGCACGGCAGGTCATCATGGATCAGGGAATAGCTATGCAAAGCCTCGGCAGCGGCGGCAGCATAAACAGAAACTTTGGGTTCAATTCCATAAAGGCGCGCACTTTCAATGACCAGGAAGCCTCTTAACCCCTTGCCGCCTTGAACGGCATAAAGCATCGCGGCCTGAAGTCCGGGGCCGTGCAGGTTTTTCAGTATCGCGTCTAAAACGACCTGAACATACGCAGCATCTTCTTTCAGCCTTTCCTGAAACATTACGCATCATCCAGTGTTTGCAGGCCTTCAGGGTTGCCGTCCGGCCCCACAACAATTGCTGCGACTTTTTCTTCGGCCTCTTTCAGCTTTGCCTCGCAATGCTTTTTAAGCTCCGCGCCACGCTCGTAAAGCGTAATCGATTGGTCCAGCGGAACATCGCCCCGTTCAAGCTGTGTGACAACACCTTCCAGTGCTTTCATGGCTTCTTCAAAGCTCATCTGGTTAACCGCTTTGTCACTCATGCACCTTGCTCCATCAAGACTTGGACATGCGCCGCCGCAGATGTTGCGAGCGCGTCCAGATCATAACCGCCTTCCAAAGTAGAGACCACCCGCCCTTGGCTGGTTTCCGCCGCAACTTCGCAAATACGGCGGGTAAGCCAGGCGAAGTCTTCCGCTTCCCACATCAAATTGGCCAATGGGTCCGCCCGATGCGCATCAAATCCGGCGGATATCAGGATCAGTTCGGGCTCAAATTCCTGAACACGTGGGAGAATCATCGTGTCATAGGCATGTCGCATCGCCGACGATCCCGTTCCGGCACCCAATGGCACATTCAAAATATTATTGTGGATACCTGTCTCGTTGGACGCTCCGGAACCAGGGTAAAGGGGCATCTGATGGGTCGAAGAAAACAGGCATCCGCCCTCTTCCCACATCAAATCCTGTGTTCCGTTCCCGTGGTGAACATCAAAATCAATAATCGCGACCCGGGACAAGCCACGCCGAGTCAGCGCGTGTTTCGCAGCGATTGCGACATTGCCAAACAGGCAAAATCCCATTGCCGTTGCAGTTTCCGCATGATGCCCCGGAGGGCGACAGGCAACAAAGGCATTCTGGGCCTGCCCATCCAAAACGGCATCAACAGCAGCAACATTTCCCCCCACGGCCAGACGCGCGGCCCTGACAGATCCTTTCGTCACAAATGTATCACCATCTAGATTTGACCAGCCTGACATCGGTTCCGCCACGGTGATCTTGTGTAAATAATGTTCTGGATGGCACAAGAGGATATCAGAATCCGCACATTCCCGCGCATCCTGCCGGTTCAAATCCGAAAAGGCATCCGCAGAAAGCGCCTGGCGAATATGGTTAAGACGAGCAACCTGTTCCGGGTGGCCAGGAGGGTTGATATGCTCATCACAATCTGTGTGGGAAATGAATAGTGTTGTCATCCCTACTGATTATTGAAGAACCCCATCCGAAACAAGGTGATACCTTCGTGCCATAATGATTGTGACTCCGCTGGAAAGAGTTTGAATATCTGTTCACCTCGGGCATAATGTAGACACAAAAAAACGGGATAATCCCGATAAAGCAGTTCTTGAGGCAATAGAATGAAACAAATTCTTCTGGCAGTTAGCCTTACCGTTATGACCACATCATTGGCACAGGCGGCCGTGATTGAAAAAGCCTGTAAACAGTCCGATCGTCAGGCGGCAAACAATCAGTTATGCGGCTGTATTCAGGATGTGGCTGATTTGACATTAAACCGGGGGGAACAGCGCGTCGCGGCCAGCTTTTTTACTGATCCGGACAAGGCGCAGGCGGTTCGCCAATCCGACCGCCGCTCAGACGAGCAGTTCTGGCAAAAATACGTGAATTTCGGCAGCACTGCAGAGGCTTATTGCACCTTCTGAAGTTGTGATAGCAAACCATCAGCTGCGACCTCTATCAGGTCAAGCGCACCATCGAAATCGCGTGTGTAATAGGGATCGGGAACTTCTGACATTCCCGATGCAGGTGCGTAATCTGTCATCAAGTGAACTGGCGTTTCAGATCCAATCGGGCGGAGCGCTTCTATATTGGCGACATTGTTTTCATCCATGCCGATGATCAGATCGAATTGCTCAAAATCACGGGCGGAAAACTGTCGCGCACGCAATTTTGACATATCATAACCGCGCTTTGTCGCGGCTGTTTGCATCGGACCATAGGGTGCGTTGCCGATATGCCAACCAGCAGTTCCGGCGCTATCGATCACGAAATCAACACCCGCCGCACCAGCCCGCGCACGCATCACGGCCTCGGCACTTGGGGAACGGCAAATATTGCCCAAACAAACGAACAAGATGCGATGTGACATCAGGGAGCCCCGTTCAATTTGGTGGTGCGTTCCATCGCATCCTCAAAGCGTGACTGCCAACGCCCCATCGTCCAATATCCCAAGGGCTGCACCCCAATCCAAATCGCCGCCGTCAGGATAGCGGAAAGTTTTGCTGTATCTGAAAAACCGCTCCACCTCGTCTGAAACTGCGCAACGATAAGGAAAAACGCCCACAGCATCACAACTTGCATTGTTGTTCGAATGATGGGACTTGCCATAGTCGCCGGCACTAGGCCCAATCGAAAACCATGTTTTGGATCATGTGCAAATTTCGCAAGTGTACCGACAGTTACCCCACGCCTTGTTTCAAAGAAGCGCAGGCGATTTTTTCGAAACCCTTTTCCGGGTCGCAGAACATCAGAAAGCACCCATAAAAATGCAGGCGGTGGGCCATCCAACATTGACGATATAACATCCGGGGGGAGGCGTTGTTTGAAATGGTCCTGGTACCAGACCAAGAAATCCAACGCATCCTCGTCATCCACCCCTAAATCATCGGGCAAACTAGAGTCCGACCGAATGCTTGCCGGACGAATCGCGCATCGATTGACCAGATAGGCGACTATATCCTGCTCACACTGTTTTGCACTCATGCGGTCAGCTTAGAAAAGCTCGCTTGTCATTGAAACCCCGTCCAACGTTCCAGCGGCAATATTTATCGGACGGAAACGATGCGTGCCGTCCGATAAACGTCGAGGTTTGACCAAGCTCTACTCCATGTGGGCCGAAGGAGTGGATAAAGAGATTTTGGTTTCTTCTTCATCCATATCTTCTGGAATTTCCTCAAACAGCGGCGTCGACATGTAGCGTTCACCCGTATCCGGCAACATCGCCAAAATCACCGCCCCTTCAGGCGCGGTCTCGGCAATCTGAATGGCGACGGCAAATGTTGATCCACCAGAGACGCCGGTAAAAATGCCCTCTTGCGCGGCGAGTTTTCGCGCCCATTCCATACCTTTTGGCGCCGGTACGGGGATCAAATCGTCGTGAAAACCGGCATCCAATCCTTCTTGTAGTACCAGCGGTATAAAGTCCGGCGTCCAGCCCTGGATTGGATGTGGTTCAAACGCCGGATGGCTTTCGCCGGGGCTGCCATCTTCATTTCGTTTCTGTGGCGTGCCGCTTGAGATCAACGCAGCATTTGCAGGTTCAGACATGATGATCTTTGTCTCAGGGCGCTCCTTGCGCAGCACACGGCCTACACCTGTCATCGTGCCGCCCGTGCCATAACCGGTGACAAAATAGTCCAAACGCTCGCCCTCAAAATCGTTCATGATTTCTCTTGCTGTGGTCACTTCATGAATGTCGGCATTTGCGTCAGTTTCAAACTGTCGGGCCAGGAACCAACCATGTTTTTCGGCCAGTTCAACCGCCTTGTTATACATCCCAAACCCTTTTTGGGCGCGCGGCGTTAGGATGACCTTTGCGCCCAGCATCCGCATCAGGCGACGACGTTCTATCGAGAAACTGTCGGCCATTGTGACGA
The DNA here is from genome assembly GCF_057219155.1 of Roseovarius sp. YIN77. NCBI lineage: Bacteria > Pseudomonadati > Pseudomonadota > Alphaproteobacteria > Rhodobacterales > Roseobacteraceae > Roseovarius > Roseovarius sp. YIN77. The sequence continues at coordinate 94,593 of NZ_JBXVVI010000009.1, read as the reverse complement.
CCAAAGGATAGCCTTTAGCTGCACAAACCATAGCCAGGCCAATGCCGGTATTACCGCTTGTCGCTTCGACCACGGTTTGTCCCGGTTTCAATGTCCCGTCACGTTCTGCCGCTTCGATAATGTTGACCGCAAGGCGATCTTTCACCGATGCCGCTGGATTGAAAGCTTCTGCCTTGACGTACATGCGCACATGGTCTGGCGCGATGTTGTTTATGCGAATGACGGGTGTATCGCCAATCGTGTCGAGCACGGAATCGTACAACTTTCCACGACCGTAGGTTTTCCGAATTTCGGACATGGTGCCCCCCTTTACTATTTCATCTTATGATAGTGGGGGCGGAGAACCCGTCGGTCAAGCAATCGAGATGAAGTTTACGACGCTGCCTGTGCCTGTGTTGTTGATATCTGTTCAAAGGCATCAAATGTCACAAAGAATGTCGTGCCAACGCCAGGCGTGCTGGTGAAATCAATCGACGCGTTGTGACGATCCAGAATGCGTTTCGAAATTGTCATGCCCAAACCTGTCCCGCCAATTGACCGGGTGTCCCCTGAATCGACTTGCGAGAATGGTTCAAATATCAGTTTTCGATTACCTGGATCGATACCGATCCCTTCGTCGCTGACAGAGATGACGATCTTGTTGCTGAGATTTCGGACATCCACGGTGATATTTGAACCAGATTCGGAAAATTTGATTGCATTTGACAAGATGTTTCCCATCACCTGCAACATGCGCGAATGATCGGCTCGGATCGCCAGATTTTCGTTTCTGCCAGTGCGCTGGATAGTTATCCCCGCAGATTGTGCCTGATGTGAAATGGCTGAGATCGCATCAGTGATAAGCGCCCAAGCGTTTACACTGGCGAAACGAAATTTCAGATCACTGCGGTCCATTTTTTGCATGTCCAAAAGGTCATTGATTAACAGCAACAAACGATCCGAATTTTTTCCTGCAAGTTCAAACAAGGGCGTCATCGTGACGGGGATGTCACCGAATCCACCTGACTTGATCAAATCCAACGACCCTTTGACCGAGGTCAGCGGTGTCTTCAGTTCGTGGCTGACGGTCGACAAAAACTGGCTCTTCGCCTCAGAGGCCTGAATCGCACGGTCACGCTCGACCTTCAGCTTATCCAATTGAACCAAGGTTTTCTTGTAGAGCAAAATGAAAATTCGCGAGCAATCGATAATGAAATACAACACGAAGGCGACGGTCAAAAACTGCAGCCACAAGAAAGATCCCAATGGCGGTTTTTCGATCACCAGATCCCTTAGAGGGATAAACAAGAAGGCCAGCCCATAGATCACCAGCTTGATCAAAATCAACTGTGGCAGCTGGTGGTTGTTCACAGCCGCAAACAGGGCGGCGGCAAACAATAAAAACAGTGGCGTAAAGTGGAAAGACGGTCCTTCGTACCAAGATATGATCACAGCAAACAGACTGATCGCAAGCGCACTGAATATCTGGCATAATGTGATGCTGGCCACATAGTATTTTGTCGGGAAATTTTCGTCGCGCTCGTCAGAAAGAATTTGTTTGGTAAAATACAGATCGAACATCTCTGACAACAGACAGATCAGATAGCACACCATCGCAAGAAAGGCGTTGTAGTAGGTGACGGTCATTACCGCGACGAGCAGAAAGATTGCCTGCCGTTGCCAGAACAATGTCAGACTTCCCTGAACGAAATCTTTCAGGCGCTGACGCATCCGGTAAGTTTCACCGCCCAACGGCTGATCTAGCTCTCCGTCCGGACGGACAAACAAACTATCAATAGCCACAGCCGTCTGGCGCGCTTTCACCCGCAGTTGGGTGGCACCCTGCCCTGTTATTGGATCCACCTGATAGTCAAATTCGGATGGGTCCAGATTAGTATGGCTTTGCAGATTCATGCACAACGCTCCATTCACCCGGAATATGTCCGCAAATTGAGATCGGAAAAGGGCAGAACTGAGCAATTCTTAAGATCATTGCCGTGTTGGTATGTGACTCACCAGCAGAATTGATTTTCCATCAACATTTCATAGGCCGCAATGAAGTTGGATCGATCAAGCATCACCAGCATCTTTGGTGCCGAAAATTCAGCGTTGATTGTGCCTGTCGACCGGTTCGATGTCCCGATATTGCCTGACGGAGAAAACTCAATCCCTTCAATTGGATATTCCAGTCCTGATGCCGTGCCACCAACCCGTCCCAAAGGATAGAACGACACCAGATCGCCCGGTGCTGTTCGCAGTTCCATTCGAGGGGGGGCCAAGAAGGTCACCATATCCGTTCCGATCAAAAGGCATCGTTGATCAGGATATTTGGCAAGTGCGGTCAACGTGGCCAATTCATGATCCAAACGCCGACCAGAAAACCCAATCCCCAAAATCAAAGGCGAATGGATGCGCGACAGGCATTTTTCAAAATCGGTTGTTTCCTGTTCCGAAATCTTATGCAACCGATCTGCAGGAATTCCCGCTATTGCAGTGGACGTGATCGAATCGAAATCGCCAATAACCGCATTGGGCATATGCCCTGCCTCCAGAACGGACACAGCGCCCCCGTCTGCGGCAACAACTTGCGTTCCAAGGCGTGTTACAAGCGTGAAATCGCTTGATCCTAGCTCCGCACCTCCGACAAGGATTACCGGCTGCGAATCATGTATAATGTGGTTTTTCATGGGCAACACGCTTGTTTATTGTTTCATGGTCACAATCTTGCCCGGAAATGATACCGGAAATTTCCAAGTTCTGTGCCCATACCAGACATGATGAGTTGTAAACAATGCGCTTGAAAATCGAAAGAAAGTGAGCCGCGTCATGGTTGGGGCCAATAAAATTCTGACAGTTTCCTACGGAACTTTCTCCTGCACGCTGGAGGGATTTGATGATTCCTTCGCAACAATGAAAGAAATCGCAGAGTATTTCAGGGACCTGGCAGCGCAAGACAGATATTTCGGCGCCGAACCACCGACCCCGGACACCGATATGCTGACCCGGATTGCTGAACGAGAGTCCCACAAGCCTGTCAGGGCCACGGTTGAAGACGACAATGTGATATTGCGCGTCGAAGACGCAAGCGCTGCCATTGATCCACAACAGCCTATCGAGACAACCGAATATTCCGAACCAGAAGTTGCGGCGCCGGCTATCAACGAACCACCAGCTTTTGAGGCGGCACCCGAACCTGCCCCCCAAGCTGCGTTGGTTGAGGCGGAAACCGTGGCCGAAAAACTCAGCCGAATTCGCGCTGTTGTGGCAAGAAACGAAAATGAGATTGCGACCAATGACGCGGAGACCGCCGAGTTGGAGGGCTTCCCCGCAGCTACTGAAGTCCAACCTTTGACAGATCTCCAACCAGAAAACGACTTCGCAAATATATCCGAGTTCTTCGAAACATCGGCGGAAAGCCCTTTTGCAGAACCAGCGGCCCAGACGGTGACTGATGAGTTTGAAACGATCGAACTGGATACAAGCGAGCCTGACATTTCATTTGAATCTGACGACGATGTGTCGCCAGCCGCGCCGGGCTTTGATGAAACTACTGATAGCGACCGGGTCGATGACTATGCGCAACCTCCTCTAAGGTCGATAAAGTCTGAACTGTTCGTACCGTTGCAAGATGACCAGTCAGAGTTTTTCGACGAAACATATGAAGATGACTCTCTGGATATACCGTCAGCTCTGGGCACAGCTGTGCCAGAGCAAAACGACCCGCCCGAAACATCACGCGGCCGATATGTCCTGTCCAATAACGATACCGAAGACAGTGCCGCGATGGAGCGTCTGTTAAAAGAGGCCGACACGCAGTTTTCAAACCCGGAAACGAGCCGGCGCAGATCAGCCATCTCACATCTGCGCGCAGCGGTTGCCGCAACAGTTGCGGAACGTAAAACAGTACCAGAGGCAAGCGACCCAAAACCGATGGAAGAAGATGCGTATCGCGCTGATCTGGCAGAAGTCGTTCGCCCGCAGAAATCATCAGCAGAGGCTAGTCAACCTCATGCAGATGAACGCCCTGCAACGCCGCCTTTGATGCTGGTTTCATCCCAAAGGGTAGATCATTCCAAAAGGTACGATGAGGATGAATCGGTCGAGGCAAGCACCTTGCGCGATCAGATCCGTGCACATACGCAATCCGATCACGCCACCGCCTCTGTCAATGTAGAAAATGACGAATCTCATGACGAAGATGATGAGAATATCTTTGCTTCGGATGCATCGTTTGCGAATTTTGTCGCTGCCACTGGGGCAAGCGAACTGGTTGACCTGTTGGAAGCAGCCGCGGCTTATACCCGTTTTGTCGAAGGTGTTCCGCAGTTTAAGCGGCCTCGCATCATGGCCCTGGTCGCGGGATATACTGGCAAAGACACCCACAGCCGCGAGGAGGGCCTGCGCGCATTTGGTGTTTTGTTGCGTGAGGGCCGTTTTGAAAAAGTCAAACGCGGGTATTTTCAGATCGCGGACTCGACCCGCTTTCGCCCCCATACTCGCGCCGCTGGCGAATAAGTTGTGCCGACAGATTCAGCGGGTCAGACCAGATTACTGCTCTGACCCGTTTTCTTTTCTTGTCGCTTCAGAATCGGCCTGCCCCACCCCGCGAAAGATGTACTTGAACGGCAGCGCCCACAGAATGCCCAGCGCGATATAGACGCCCAGTTCGACCCAGATAGGCGGTCGGCCCAGCCAGTTCATGATCGTTACTGCCATCACAACATAGGCAGGCAATCCAATCAGCAGGATTGCCAATGACCAGCGTTTGCGGGCTTTGTAACCTAACGCCATCAGTCGGCGAACGGATCAGTGACCAGAATCGTATCGTCACGTTCCGGGCTGGTGGACAACAGCGCAACCGGACAGTCGATCAGTTCCTCCACCCGGCGTACATATTTGATCGCATTGGCGGGCAGATCGGCCCATCTGCGGGCGCCTTCTGTGGATTCAGACCAGCCTGGCACGGTTTCATAGATCGGCTTGCAGCGCGCCTGTTGATCTGACGCTGTCGGCAGATAGTCCAGCCGTTCGCCATCCAGATCATAGGCGACGCAGATTTTCAGTTCTTCAAACCCATCCAGAACATCCAGTTTGGTCAGGGAAATTCCGTTGACACCAGACGTCGCGCAAGTTTGACGCACCAACGCGGCATCAAACCAACCACAACGGCGCTTGCGCCCGGTTGTGGTCCCGAACTCGTGACCGCGTTCGCCCAATCGCTGGCCATCTTCGTCTTCCAGCTCTGTCGGGAACGGTCCCTCGCCCACACGCGTGGTGTAGGCCTTGACGATACCCAGCACGTAATCGATCGAGCCCGGGCCAATGCCCACACCTGTCGCTGCTTGCCCGGCAATCACATTAGAGGACGTCACAAACGGATAGGTGCCAAAATCAATATCCAGCAAAGCGCCTTGTGCGCCTTCAAACAGGATGCGTTTGCCCGCCTTTCGTTTTTCATTCAGCACCTTCCAGACCGGTGCGGCAAAAGGCAGAATTTGGCCCGCGATTTCCTTAAGCTGGGCAACCAAAGCATCCCGGTCAATCGGATCAATCCCCAAACCCTTGCGCAGCGGGTCGTGGTGTTGCAGGGCGCGGTCCACGCGCGCCTCCAACGTTGCCTCATCCGCCAAATCGGCAACCCGCACAGAACGCCGGCCAACCTTGTCTTCATAAGCTGGCCCAATGCCTCGACCGGTCGTACCGATCTTTATGCCCTTGCTGGCAGCCTCTTCGCGCGCACGATCCAATTCGCCATGGATTGGCAGGATCAGCGGCGTGTTTTCTGCGATCATCAAGGTTTCGGGCGTGATTTCCACCCCCTGATCCCGAATGGTGGCGATCTCTTTCATCAGATGCCAAGGGTCCAGCACCACACCGTTGCCGATCACACTCAGCTTTCCACCGCGCACAACCCCTGACGGCAAAGCGTGAAGTTTGTAGACCTTGCTGTCGATCACGAGGGTATGGCCTGCGTTGTGACCACCCTGGAACCGTGCAATTACATCTGCGCGTTCGCTGAGCCAGTCAACGATCTTCCCTTTTCCCTCGTCACCCCACTGGGCGCCGACGACAACAACATTGGCCATAACAATCCTCGGAATCTGGTGAAACCCGCACCCCTATAACGGTTGCATGCCAAGCTTGGAACCTAGAAAGTGCGCTATGTGTCAAGAATACCGTTTTGTAAGGGGAGTATTTGGTGATGGGGTATCTGATCCGTTGGCTATGTGCCTTTGTTCTGCTGGCACTGACGTTCAATCCGACGTCGTTCAACTATATCACGTGGGCCCGGACGGCATATGACAGCCAGTTGCCCTTTGTCATTCTGCTCGGGCTTTTGCTGTTTGTCGTATATATCATTTACCTGCGGGCGACGCTGCGTTCGATCGGGGTGTTTGGAATGGCTCTGATTCTTGCAATCACCGGGGCATTGATATGGGTTCTTGTCGATTGGGATATCCTGAGCCTGTCGAGCCAGGGCCTGATGACCTGGATCGTCCTGATTGCCCTATCTCTGGTACTGGGAATTGGCCTCAGTTGGAGCCACGTGCGTCGCGCCCTTTCGGGCCAATCTGACATGGATGATGTCGATGAATGACCCCCACAGCAAATTCGCCCGACAGAAGGGGTTGCGAGCCGGATACGGAGCGCGTAGATAACCGCATCGAACAGCTATAGTCGGACGCCCCATGGAAAACGTCATCCTTGTCATTCACCTGATCCTAGCGCTTGGCCTGATTGGCATTGTGCTGCTGCAACGCTCCGAAGGCGGCGGCTTGGGCATGGGTGGCGGCGGCGGTGGTGGCGCTATGTCTGGACGGGCAGCGGCGACAGCACTGGGCAAACTGACCTGGCTGTTGGCGATTGCCTTTATCGGTACATCGATTGCACTGACAATCGTTGCGGCCCAAAACTCTGCCGGATCTTCGGTCATTGATCGACTGGGCGTTCCCACATCTGGCGGAGATGCAGGCGGATTGTTGCCAGAAGGCGAAAGCCTTTTGCCACCTTCTGCAAGCGATGAACCGCTCGCTCCAGCGCGGGCCGACGAATAGAAATAACCACTACAAATTGCTTTTGGGGCACTATGCCCCGCAGCATCTTGCGGTCCTGTTGCGTGTTCGATGCGAATCCGTTATAGGTTAAATCCCGTGATGCTGTGGTTTTTTGCGAACCGTTTTGCATGACAGAAAACAGACAATCACGGGGGATGCCAAACGCATGGCACGGTACATATTCATTACAGGCGGTGTTGTTTCTTCCCTCGGTAAAGGGTTGGCATCAGCCGCGTTAGGGGCATTGCTGCAAGCCCGTGGATACTCTGTCAGACTGCGCAAGCTCGATCCTTACTTGAACGTCGATCCCGGCACCATGTCGCCCTTTGAACATGGCGAGGTGTTCGTCACCGATGATGGCGCCGAAACTGATCTGGATTTGGGTCACTACGAGCGTTTCACCGGCGTATCGGCGCGCAGTTCCGATTCTGTCAGCTCTGGCCGGATCTATTCCACCGTGTTGGAGAAGGAACGTCGCGGCGATTATCTGGGCAAGACAATTCAGGTCATTCCCCATGTAACCAATGAGATCAAAGAGTTCATCAATATCGGTGATGACGAGGTTGATTTCATGCTGTGCGAAATCGGCGGCACGGTTGGTGATATCGAGGGTCTGCCTTTTTTCGAAGCGATCCGCCAATTCAGCCAGGACAAGCCGCGCGGGCAATGTATTTTTATGCATCTGACACTGCTGCCATTCATCGCAGCCTCTGGTGAGTTGAAGACAAAACCAACCCAGCATTCGGTCAAGGAATTGCGCTCTATTGGCATCGCACCGGATGTTCTGGTGTGCCGTTCTGAGGGGACAATCCCCAATAAAGAAAGAGAAAAACTCGCGCTCTTCTGCAATGTGCGCCCCGAAAGCGTAATCGCCGCCCAGGATCTGAAGTCGATCTATGAGGCGCCTCTCGCATATCACCGTGAGGGTCTGGATCAGGCGGTTCTGGATGCGTTTGGCATTGCACCCGCACCAAGGCCGGATCTGGCCCGTTGGCAGGATGTGTCGGACCGGATTTTCAATGCCGAGGGTGAGGTCAAGGTGGCCATTGTCGGCAAATACACCCAGTTGGAAGACGCATACAAATCCATCGCCGAGGCGCTGACTCATGGCGGCATGGCCAACCGGACACGGGTGAAGGTCGAATGGGTGGATGCAGAGCTTTTTGATCGCGAAGACGCGGCGCCCCATCTGGAAGGGTTCCACGCGATCCTGGTTCCTGGTGGCTTTGGCGAGCGCGGAACCGAGGGTAAGATCAAGGCCGCACAGTTCGCCCGTGAACGCAAAGTGCCCTATCTGGGCATCTGTCTGGGGATGCAGATGGCGGTGATCGAGGCGGCCCGAAATGTCGCCGATCTGACCGATGCAGGATCAGAAGAATTTGACCACGAAGCCGGGGAAAAACGTTTCACCCCAGTGGTTTACCACCTGAAGGAATGGGTGCAGGGCAACCACAAAGTGCGTCGAAAAGTGGGGGACGACAAGGGCGGAACGATGCGCCTGGGGGCCTATAACGCCACCCTGACTGAAGGGTCGAAAGTGGCCGATGTTTACGCCTCTACCTCGATCGAGGAACGTCACCGCCACCGCTATGAGGTGGATCTGAAATATCGTGAAAAGCTTGAAAATTGCGGCCTGAAGTTTTCGGGCATGTCCCCGGATGGACGCCTGCCAGAGATTGTTGAATGGGAAGATCACCCCTGGTTCATTGGCGTTCAATTCCACCCGGAACTGAAGTCAAAACCATTTGAGCCGCACCCGTTGTTCGCAGATTTCATCCGCGCTGCGGTGGACACATCCCGACTTGTCTAACCACTTAAATCGACCAAAAACCGGGGTCTGCAACACGACTGCATAACGTCGGTATTGCGACGGTGTGATTTAAAGGCAAACGTCTGCTCTGTGGCAATCGACGTAGTGCGGATTGGCGGCGGACCAAAACACGGCAAGCATTGCGCTTAGAAACTTTGAAGCGACTGCGCATGTTATTGATACAGGCCATCCGATTTTGGCGCTGTTATCTTTAGACTATCATGTTGTGATCGATTGAGCGTTTTCGTGAAGAATGGGGAGTTCTCCCTATACGGAGGACGATCGCCTTCGGGTTAGAGAAGTGGTGTCTGGTGGTCAGCTGGCTGCCAGTGACACACAGACACGAAGGGTTACAAAAACATGTCCAGAATTTCTTATGTCGTGCAGTTTACCATCAATAATGGCGAAGCTGACAAATTCAAATCCATGGCGAGCGGCTTTGCCTCAACTGTCCAAGCAAATGAACCCGGTACTCTGGGATATCAATGGTGGATGGGCGAAGACGGCACGCATTGTCTTCTTGAGGAGACGTTTGAAAGCTCCGAAGCACTTCTGACCCACTTGGGAAATGTCGGCCCGAGCCTGCCGGAGTTATTGGAGATTGCGCCAATCACGCGGCTGGAAGTTCGCGGCGAAGCATCGCCAGCAGCGCGCGAGGCTCTCGCTGGGCTTGGAGCCTCACATTTTGCACATATGGTTGGTTTCGACAGGTAGTCGGCGCCTGTCCAGCGCTCGAATAAAAATGCGTGCAAGGCTGACACGAAGCCTGCACGCGTTTGTCGGCATGACACCGGACCAGTAGTTTCAAAGCGAGAAAATTGACCCACCAAGGTCCAAAGAAATAAACGACTGAATGACTTGTTGCCCAATGTAGGTTTTGCCAGACGGAAGGCAGAACGGCGTTTTTGGGCACAAGCTGGTAGTCTAATTTTTTCAGTCAACCATGATAGTCAACCCGACGAGGCGAACGACCGTTGAGCCGGACAAAGCGGCCGTTCAATACGGCTCTTGTATACATCCTCCGAAGGCCTGACTTTTCAATAGGCTTCGTATCGGCACTAAATAAGCGTCCGTCCTCAACAAGCAAAGAAGTACATAATCTGCGCGTTCAGTATCTAGGTAACTAAAATTTTCACCCAACATTTCTTGAACGGAATGCAATGGTTCCAAGCTCGTGCAATTAGCTTCTTCACTACAAATTGAAGTAACCACGTTTCTTTGAATTTCTGAAAGTAAGTGAGAATACAGTACGGCCCTTTCCTCATCCCAAGACGCTGCCATCTTTATGGCAATCTTTCTCCCGGCAAGTTCTGACCAAGTGTACGCCCTTATTGCATCACTCCAAACAGTCGCGCGTTGTGTTTCAACTAAGGCTTCCAACGCAGAGCCCCGTCGAACAAGGTCGGATATTTCTGAAAGAAAACTCGATAGCTTGAGATGCTTATGAGTAATTAAAAACTCGGCTAGTTGGTGGCATTCCGAACCGCTAGCGTTGTAATCGCCGTCTAGAAAGGAACGGTAACCACTGCAAACGTCCACTTGATCGAACAAACCATCGCGGTTGTTGACCTCAGCCGGTGCTGAAACTGGAAATGTAGCTACGGCGAAACCACCGCAAAAAACAGCTAATCTACTATAAAATTTCAGAGTATTAATCATGGTTATCTCAACTTAACTTTCGTTGTCTCAAGATCATAGGTCTTTCTAAGCAACAAGGAGACTACTGCCTGATCTGGATGTACGATTGGTGCATTGAAGAATTTCATCTCTTGGCCGTCGAATGCCCGCTCTGGCATCAAAGCCGACATCATCCCAGGCAGCGTATGATTCTGTAGCACTTTCTCTGACGCTCGCCGATCTCTGCCATTGGCAGATTGGTACCTCTGTCCTATATCCCCCTTATGTTTGGTCAATTTCTCAGCCGCCTGACGGCCCCGCAACCTGATCCTTTCACTGATGGCGATGCACGCTTGGCGCTGGCGGCGTTATTGGTGCGGATTGCCCGCACGGATGGCGATTATCATGCTGATGAAATTGCCCGGATCGATCAGGTTCTGCGTGCCCGGTATGATCTGTCCCCTTTTGAGGTGGTCGAACTGCGCAAGGACGCAGAAGGGTTGGAGGCTGAGGCGCCTGATACAGTCCGTTTCACCCGGGCGATCAAGGATGCGGTGCCTCATTTGGATCGCGTTGGCGTGATCGAGGCCTTGTGGTTGGTGGTTTTGGCCGATGGCGTGCGCGACCACGAGGAGGACGCACAACTGCGGCTATTGGCCAATCTGCTGGGCGTCAATGATCGCGACAGTGCGTTGGCCCGTCAACGTGTTCAGGCAAAACTGGGATGATCGCCCAGCTGGGCATGTATGACCGGCCCTCCACCCGGGCGGCAAATGATAAGTTCTGGTCTTTGATCCGCGATGCGCTTGGCTATGGACCCTCACATCTGGATCGCAACATGCCCGTGACCCGGGGGTGGTTGCATCCCGATCTACTGTTGTCACAAACCTGCGGCTATCCATTTCGGGCGCATCTGGCGGGCAAGGTTACACTGATCGGCACCCCGGATTATGGGCTGGAGGATTGCCCGCCGGGGCATTACCGATCCGTCTTTGTCGCGCGGGCGGACGATCCACGAGACCAGTTGGCTGAATTCGATACTGCGCGATTTACCTATAACGAGGCACTGTCCCAATCGGGTTGGGCGGCCCCGCGTCACCATGCGGATCAGATTGGCATACGGTTTGGAACATTGCTGCAGTCGGGTGCGCATGAATTGTCGGCTCGGGCGGTTTGGGAAGGGCGTGCCGATTTTGCATCTTTGGACGCATTGACCTGGGAATTGATCAAGGCTGACAGTCCTTGGGCCGCAGGGCTGAAGGTGATCGGATATACCGCGCCGACGCCGGTTTTGCCCTATATCAGCGCACTTGGTTTCGACCGGCAGGAATTGTTTGACGCCATCGATACGGCCATTACCCAGTTGCCAGAGGACAGCCGCGACCGGCTCCATCTGCGCGGGATCGTATCCATCCCGAAAGAGGACTACCTTTCGGTGCCGACACCTGCCTCACCTGACGAAATGTAAAGCCGGGCTGGTCATATTGAACAGATTACCCCACGTCACGCAGAATTCATCGTTGCAATTGACCATAATATCGGGACTATTGCCTGACCACTCACAATGAAAATGCGGCTCGTGTGACCCAACAGACCACTCCTGTCATAGAAATTCGTGACCTCCACAAGGCCTATGGGCCATTGGAAGTCTTAAAAGGTATCAGTCTTACCGCACACAAGGGCGATGTCATTTCGCTAATCGGATCGTCCGGATCCGGCAAATCAACCTTGCTGCGCTGTTGCAACCTGCTGGAAGACAGCCAACAAGGCGACATTTTGTTCGAGGGCGAACCCGTCAAGTGGAAGGGCGCTGGTCTGGCCCGTCAGCCGGCCGACAGGGAACAGTTGCGGCGCATTCGTACCAATCTGTCGATGGTCTTTCAGCAATTCAATCTTTGGTCTCACATGACCATTTTGCAGAACGTGATGGAGGCCCCGGTCACTGTTTTGGGGCGTGACCGCGAAGAGGTCGAAACCAAGGCCCGCGAATATCTGGCCAAAGTGGGTATTGGCGATAAATGTGATGTCTATCCGGCGCAATTGTCAGGAGGCCAGCAACAGCGCGCCGCAATTGCACGCGGGCTGTGTATGGAACCGCGGGCGCTTTTGTTTGACGAACCCACATCAGCATTGGACCCGGAACTGGAACAAGAAGTTGTTCGGGTGATCAAATCGCTGGCCGAGGAAGGCCGGACTATGCTGATCGTGACACATGACATGAAAATGGCGGCGGATGTGTCCGACCATGTCATTTTCTTGCACCAAGGCCTCATCGAAGAAGAAGGCCATCCAAAAGAATTGTTCGGCAATCCCAAAACCGAACGACTGCGCGGTTTCTTAAGTGCAACCGCCGCTTAAACCACTCAATGGGAGAGAGTAAAAATGAAAAAAATTATCTACACAGCTGCTGTGCTGGCCCTGACGGCTGGCATGGCCACTGCGGAAACTGTACGTCTGGGGACCGAAGCGGCCTATCCTCCGTGGAACTTCATCAATGACTCTGGTGAAGTAGACGGGTTCGACATCGCCGTCGGAAATGAAGTCTGCGCGCGCGCCGAGCTGGATTGTGAATGGGTAACCAATGAATGGGATTCAATCATTCCGAACCTTGTCTCTGGCAACTATGACGCAATCATTGCCGGTATGTCGATCACCGATGAGCGCGATGAAGTAATTGATTTTACGCAAAACTATTCGCAACCCGATCCATCTGCCTATTTGGCAACCGCCGATGGCGTTGACCTGATGGGTGGCGTGATCGCTGCGCAAACCGGCACCATTCAGGCAGGATATGTGGCTGAATCCGGCGCGACGCTGGTCGAATTTGCATCGCCCGACGAAACTATTGCCGCTGTGCGCAATGGCGAAGCTGATGCAGTTCTGGCCGACAAGTCTTTCCTTGAGCCGATTGCTAACGAAGATGGCGGCCTGATGATCGTCGGGGATGACGTGATGCTGGGCGGCGGCGTTGGCATGGGCTTACGTGAAAGCGATGCAGAACTGCGCGGTAAGTTCGACGCAGCCATTCAGTCAATGAAAGAGGATGGCACCCTGAACGCTTTGATCGAAAAATGGGGCGTCGGCGCGACGTTCTGATCTGGCATCACATAGCGGGGTCCTTGTGACCCCGCAAATTTTGCGAAGTCCATGTTTCCATATTGCACCGATCCTGACACACTTTCTGGCCTGACCTGGCTGTCATGCTACCTGACCACAGGCAAGCATGTTGCGATCTATTATTCGGTCATTGTGGTTCTGGTTTTGCTGGCGATAACCGCACCTGCAGCCCTGATGTTCGGGTTTGGCGGGGCTATGGCTGCCCGCTCGCATATCCCGCCACTGCGCTGGCTGGGCAAGGGATATACGTCGATCGTGCGCGGCGTGCCCGATATCGCATTTTTCCTGTTTTTCGTCATCGCCCTTGACCAGGCCTTTGAATGGACGCGCCACAAGGTCAAATGCCCGGATTGGCCGGAACCCATTCGTCAGGGCAGCGATTTCGTGGTCTGTGAGGCCGCCAAGTTGCCATTGGGAACATCGCCGCAATGGGTGCATGAAACCTATGGGTTTTTTCTGGCAGTCCTGACATTTTCCATCGTTTTTGGCGCCTTTGCCGCCAACGTCCTATATGGCGCAATGCGCGCCGTACCGCATGCGCAGATCGAAACGGCAGAGGCCTACGGTCTGTCCCAACGCCAGGCTTTTTGGCGGATCACTGTGCCGCAAATGTGGGTCTTTGCCCTGCCCGGCCTGTCAAACCTGTGGATGGTTCTGATCAAGGCGACGCCCTTGCTGTTCCTGCTGGGCGTTGAGGATATCGTTTACTGGGCGCGCGAATTAGGGGGGGCAAAAACCGCGAAATTCACTGATTACCCGCATCCCGATTGGCGCATGTGGTATTTTCTGGCGCTGCTGATTTTCTACCTCGCCTTTACCAAAGTCTCGGAAGTTGCTCTTGGCCGGATCATGAAGCGTCTGACCAAAGGACAGGCCACTGCTGCCGGCGAAGCCCAGAGAAAGGCCGCCGCATGAGTTGCTGGGAAACTGTCATAGATTACGGGTTCCGGTCGATCGGCATCGGTGAACGCCTACTGCCACGATCGGATTTCACCCTGTGTCAGCAATTCACGCTGATCGGATCTGGGATGATCTGGAATATCTATTTCGGCGTGCTGGCCTTGTTGACCGGATTTTTCATGGCAACAACAGTCGCAGTGGCGAAAAGTGCCGCGAACCCGCTGATCCGAAAACCGGCGGAATGGTTCATCTTTGTCTTTCGCGGCTCGCCGCTGTTTATCCAATTCTTCTTTGCCTATTTCCTGTTTCTCAGCCTGAAATCCGTCAGCCCGTTCTTTGACGTGTTCACCAGCGCCTGGCTGGGCGCGTTGATCGTGTTGTTTTTAAACACTGCGGCCTATAGCGGAGAGATCTTTTATGGCGCGCTCTTGTCGATCCCCAAGGGCGATACAGAGGCGGCCGATGCCTATGGTCTAACCGGTTGGCCCCGGTTCAAACGGATCGTCTGGCCCACGATGATGCGGCTGGCCTGGCCTGCCTATACGAACGAGGCGATCTTTCTATTTCACGCCACCACTCTGGTTTATTTCTCTGGCTTTCCGGCCTGGCAGCAAAAGGGTGACGCGCTCTATTACGCCAACTATTTCGCTGACAAGACCTTCAACCCCTTTGTGCCCTATCCGATCCTTGCGGGTTATTTCATCTTGCTGACTTTGGTGGTGATCGGATTTTTTGGAATGGTGAACAAGCGGCTCAACCGTCACTTGCCACAGGACAAACGGCGCAAGCTGCGGATCCGCCCGCAGGTAATCCGCTAAGCTTTTCGGAAAGACTTCCTACAGTTTGGACAGTTTCGACTGAAGCTCGGCAAGTTGCTGACGAATGGCTTTCAGCTCTTCGCTGGTTTCGTCCTTGTCGTTGGCCTCTGGTGTTTGCGGTGCAGCATCGCCCGCCGTCCCCCAGGCATTTGTCATCGCGTTGATGAACGCTTCTTGCTGCGCGCGCATCGCCTCGAACCCCGGCATATTGGCCATTGGATTAATGGTGCCGATGTTTTCC
The DNA here is from genome assembly GCF_057219155.1 of Roseovarius sp. YIN77. NCBI lineage: Bacteria > Pseudomonadati > Pseudomonadota > Alphaproteobacteria > Rhodobacterales > Roseobacteraceae > Roseovarius > Roseovarius sp. YIN77. Next base: position 79,056 of record NZ_JBXVVI010000009.1, on the reverse strand, counting down.
ATCATCTTGCTTTGGCCTTCGCGCAGCATTTCAAACGAGCTGGCCAGAAACTCTGGCACCACGCTTTGCGCCTGGGTTGAATAGCTGCGCACCAGATCCGTCAGGACGTTGATCGGCAGGACATTTTCACCACGGCTTTCGTGTTCGGCGATGATTTGCAACAGATATTGACGGGTCAGATCATCGCCGGTTTTCAGATCGACAATCTGCACCTCGCGCCCTTCCCGGATAAACCCGGCGATATCTTCCAACGTCACATAATCGGAGCTTTCGGTATTGTATAACCGACGGCTGGCATAGCGTTTGATCAGGAGCTGTTTATCATTACTGGACACGGCAAGATTCCTTCTGCAGTGCAGAGAGATTAGGTCAGCCCCACATAATTGCAAGAAAAAGAAAAGGCGGGCCCAAACGGACCCGCCTAATTCACAGCGCTTAAGGGAGGAGGCGCGCTGTTATTCGTCAGTCACTTACTTAGAAGCAGCTTTGGCAGCTTTGGTGACTTCGTCGGTGGCTTTCTTGACAGCAGTTGTTGCGTCTTCGCCCAGTTCTTTGCCAGCAGCCAGGATCAGTTCAACGGTTTCCATCTGAACTTTTTTGGCAACTTCAGCAAAGGCAGCCATGTTTTCGGCAGCTTGCTCTGCAGAAGCAGATGCGAAGTCGGTGATCGATTTGCTGTAATCGGTCGGCTCTGCTTTGACAGTGGAAACATCGCCCAGACGCGCAATGGTGTCTTTGGTCCATTTCGAAGAAATCTCAGCGGATTGTTCAGCTGCGCTCAGGGCAACTTTGGACATTTTTTCGCCCAGGACAGCCTGAGATTTGAAAGCGTCTTGAAAAGCTTTGGTGTCTACCGGGAATGCGCCCAGCATATCTTGCATGACTTTGGTGAAGTCTTGTTGTGCTTTTGCCATTTTAATCACTCCTAGTCCGTGGGGAGGGAAAGAAGGGAGAGGAGAGGCCCACGGGAATTCATCTTGTGAGAACTATATACATGCTGCACTGCAGCATTTCAAGGTTTTTTCTGCAGTGCAGCATAATTTTAAAATGATTTAATTTCAATCGCTTCTGAGATTCTTTACATAAATCCCGGGTGCCGGACACAACGGTGGGTGGTTGGAATCACCCGGAAGGCGAGCCGGAACCTGTTCACCGGATTTCGCAGAAAGCCATTTTTCCCAGCGTGGCCACCACGAACCATCATTGAATTTAGCGCTGGCCAGCCATTCCTCGGCGCTCTTCAGCGGCCCGGTATTGGTGTAGTGCCCATATTTCTTTTTCGACGGTGGGTTGATGATCCCGGCGATGTGGCCTGATTCAGACATGATAAAGGTCTTTGACCGCGACCCGAATTGTCTGATCCCTTCAAAGCTTGCGCGCCACGGGGCGATGTGATCGGTTTCGCAGCCTATCGCACAAACCGGAACATCAATATCGCCGAGTTGCAACAGCTCATCAAACAGTTCAATCCCACCATCGGCAAACCGGTTTTTCTGGCACAGTTTGCGCAGATAATCCTTGGCCATGCAGCCAGGCAAATTGGTGCTGTCCCCGTTCCAGTAGAGCAGGTCAAAGGCCGGCGGGGCCTCCCCCATCATGTAGCTTTTGATCGCGGGTCCGTAGATCAGGTCGTTTGAACGTAGATAGGAAAAGGTGCGCGACATGAAATAGGATTTCAGGATGCCGTCCTGATCGATCTGCCGTTCAATGCCGTCGACGAAATCATCCTGCAAAAAGACGGCAAATTCGCCCTGATCGCTGAAATCCGTGAGGGTGGTGAAGAATGTCGCTGATTTCACCGACGTATCGCCGCGTTTTTTCATCAGCGCCAAGGTCATCGACAGGGTGGTGCCAGCGATGCAATAGCCGATCGCATTGACTTCTGGCTCACCAGTGATGGATTTGACCTCGTTGATCGTCGTCAAATAGCCCTCTTCGATGTAATCTTCGAGGCTGACATCGGCATAGCTTTCATCCGGGTTCACCCAGCTGACAACAAAGACAGTGTAACCCTGTTCAACAATCCAATTGATCAGGGAATTTGCCGGTTTCAAATCCAGAATGTAGAATTTGTTGATCCAGGGCGGGAAGATGACAAGCGGGGTCTTGTGGACGGTTTCGGTCTTGGGGGTGTATTGGATCAGCTCCAACAACCGGTTGCGATAGACAACTTCGCCCGGTGTGGTGGCAATGTTCTTGCCGAGTTCAAAGGCGTCCTTTTCCGCCAGGGTCACCAACAGATCACCATCATTGGCCTCTAAATCCCGAACGAGATTTTCCAACCCTTTGACCAGCGATTCCCCTTCGGTTTCTACCGCGCGTTCCAACGCATCCGGGTTGGTGGCCAGAAAATTCGTTGGGGCCAGCATGTCAATGATCTGATCGGTGAAATAAGTCAGGCGTTGGCGATCCTTGTCATCCAGATCCTCGACCGCGCTGACGGCATTGCGCATCGCATCGGCATTGGTTTGGTATTGCTGGCGGACAAAGCTGAAATAGGGATGGGTACGCCACAGCGGATTGGCAAAGCGCCGGTCCTTGAACGCAATTTCCGGGGCTGGCGATTCGACCTGGCCTGCAACCATTGCCTGCTGCATATCCACGAAATGCTGCAAGGTCTGGGCCCAATAGCCCACCTGGGTTTCATAAATCTTGGCCGGATCGGTCACCATTTGCGACCAAAGCGCCGCGCCGGTTTTCATATAAAGATCCTGACCCGGACCTTCCAAAGCGGGATTAACGTCGGCTTTTTTCGACAATGCAGCCATGAGGCGCTGTGTCAGCTCCTCTGCCCTGGCCAGGTTTTGCTGCATTGCTTCCAGCTGGGCCGGCGTTTGATCCTTTTCAAAAATGTCGTGATCACTTGCCATTATGAAATTTCCTGACTAGCTTACGCTGCAACTGCAGCATAAGCATATATCATTACGCCAGTGTGACAAAGCGGCGAATTGATGCGGGCGCGACAAAGGAAGCTGAAATGCGATACATGGCCACCTACGACCTGATGGAAACCATGCGCAATACCAACCAATGGTTAGGGGCCACGGCGCTGGCAGCGGCCTCTTACCCCTGGACCGGGCTGATGCCGCATCCGTTTTTCAAAACGATGGCAGCCTGGGGCGAGGTGACCGAGCGCACATTCGCCCGCATGGTGGCCAAGCCAGATTGGAACATCCAAACCGTCGTCAGCGATGATGGGCGCGACCACATCGTAAACATCGACCATGAAATATCTCGCCCCTTTGGCGATTTGATCAGGTTTTCCGTGCAAGGGCGCCCGGAAAAGAAACGCCGCGTGCTGCTGGTTGCCCCGATGTCCGGCCACTATGCCACGCTATTGCGGTCAACCGTGGCAAGCCTGTTGCCCGATTGCGAGGTCTGGATCACCGATTGGCACAATGCCCGCGATATCCCGGTTTCCGCAGGCAAGTTCGATATCGAGGATTATACGCTGTATCTGGTGGATTTCCTGCGCCATCTGGGGCCGGATACACATGTGATCGCAGTGTGCCAGCCGGTGCCGCTGGCCCTGGCGGCAACCGCCTATCTGGCGCAAGAAGAGCCCGATGCCCAACCGCGCAGCCTGACATTGATCGGTGGTCCGGTCGACCCGGACGCCGCGCCAACCGACGTGACGGATTTTGGTCGGCGGGTGACGATGGGCCAGCTTGAAGAAACTGCCATTCAGCGTGTTGGATTCAAATATGCAGGTGCTGGACGGATGGTCTATCCCGGCCTTCTGCAGCTCGCTTCCTTTATTTCAATGAATGCGGAACGCCATGCCACATCCTTTGGCGAACAAATCCTGCGGGTGGCCAAAGAAGAGGCAGGCGATCACGACAAGCACAACAGGTTTTACGATGAGTATCTGGCGGTGATGGATATGACCGCAGAGTTTTACCTGTCGACGGTTGAGCGGATTTTCAAAAAGCGAGAGATCGCCCGCAATGAGTTTATCGTGGCCGGCAAAAAGGTCGACATTGCCGCGATCACTGATGTGGCGGTTAAAACCGTCGAAGGCACCAAGGACGACATCAGCGCGCCGGGACAGTGTATTGCCGCATTAGAACTTCTGACCGGGTTGCCTGAGGACAAAAAAGCCAGCCATGTGGAGCCTGACGCAGGTCACTACGGGATTTTTGCAGGCAAGAGCTGGCGCAACAACATCCGACCATTGGTATTGGAGTTTATCGACGCCAACACCAAACGCCCGCGGCGACGCGCCAAGGCAAAGTTGAAAGCGGTTTAACCCAGCAGAACGCCTGCGGCGCACGGTTTTGATCTCGCCTCCGGCGGGAGTATTTCAACCAAAAAGAAACGAGGATGGCGTGTTTCAGGCGCCATTCCATTGAAATTCGCCGGCAGATCCCAGCGGTGAGAATGGGTTGAAGGCGATCTCCCACAGATGGCCGTCAGGATCGGCAAAATAGCCGTGATAGCCGCCCCAGAATACGTCTTGGGCCGATTTGACGATCCGCCCGCCTGCCTGTTCGGCCCGGGTCAGAAGCGGTGCGACCTCTTCCTTGGTACGCAGGTTATGGGCCAGTGTGATGCCGGAAAATCCGGTGATTGACGTCTCTTCTATTCCCAGTTCCTGCGCCAGCATCGACTTGGGATAAAGCCCAAGCGTCTGGCCGATCAAATCAAAGGCGACAACGCCAGCCGGGCTATCGACCGGTTGCCAGCCCAACGCCGTGTAAAATGCGGCAGACCGTTCAATGTCAGAAACGCCAAGGGTGATTAGGCTTACACGTTGTTCCATTTTCTAGCTTTCCAGAGTGTCGAGAATTGCGGTTTCGATCAGCGCTAAGCAGTCGGGTGATGAAAACCGGTGATCTGCCCCTTTCACCAGCGTCAGGCGGATATCATCCCCATTGGCGTGTTCCATCAGCCGAAGTGCCACGGATTGATCCACATCGGCATCCGCCGTGCCTTGCAGGAACCGAGTTGGAAAGGTCAGCAGCAGCGGATCGCGCAGGACCAACTGATCGCGGCCATCTTCGATCAGTTTGCGGGTGATCACATAGGGTTCATCATAGTCGGAAGGCAGCAGAACGCGGCCGTTTTCCTCCAGCTCTTTGCGTTGAGCGGCGTCAAATCTGGCCCACATGCTGTCCTCGGTAAAATCGGGGGCGGCAGCGATGCCGACCAGCCCGGCAATGCGATCGGGAATGGCGCGGGCGGTCAAAAGGGAAATCCAGCCGCCCATGGACGAACCAACCAGCACCAACAGCCCACGTGTCACCGCAGAAATGACGGCAATCGCATCATTGGCCCAGTCACCGATTGATCCATCCTCGAACGCCTCGGACGATTCGCCGTGACCGGAATAGTCAAAGCGCAGAAAGGCCTGCCCGCGAGCGCGGGCCCAGGCCTCCAGATGGACGGCTTTGGTGCCTTCCATATCGGATTTGAACCCACCCAGAAACACCACGCAAGGTGATTTGCCATGGGTGTAGTGATAGGCCAATTTGCGACCCTGATCGGTGGTGATGAAATCTGCCATTTGTGCCTCTGTGCTCTTTTCGGCCCAAGACTAATCGGTTGGGCCGGGGGCGGCAATCGCCCCGTTGACTTTGCGCACCAAAGCCGCCACATAACGCCCATCACATAACCCGCAACCGGGCGTTCCGTGGGCGCCAAACTGACGAGGAGGCCGAAATGGCACAAATCTCCCTGACTTTTCCTGATGGCAATGCGCGTGAATTCGCGGCTGGCGTAACGCCCGCCGACGTTGCCGCCGGAATTTCCAATTCGCTGGCCAAAAAAGCCATTTCCGCCACCGTGAACGGGGCGCATTGGGATATGCAATGGCCGATCCATGAGGATGCAGAAATTGCCATCCACACGATGAAGGATGAGGCGCAGGCACTGGAACTGATCCGGCACGATCTGGCACATATCATGGCACGTGCGGTGCAGGAGATCTGGCCGGATGTAAAAGTCACGATCGGCCCGGTGATTGAAAACGGCTGGTATTACGACTTTGACCGGGCGGAACCGTTTACGCCCGAAGATCTGGGTAAGATCGAGGCGAAGATGAAAGACATCATCAACGCCCGCGAACCTGTCACGACTGAAGTGTGGGAACGTGCCCGCGCCGTGCAGTATTACACCGACAATGGTGAACCCTATAAGGTAGAGCTGATTGACGCGATCCCGGGGGATGAGCCGCTGCGCATGTATTGGCATGGGGGCTGGCAGGATCTGTGCCGTGGTCCGCATTTGCAGCACACCGGCCAAATGCCCGCGGATGCGTTCAAACTGATGAGCGTGGCCGGTGCCTATTGGCGTGGTGACAGCAATCGCGCGATGTTGCAGCGGATTTACGGCGTGGCCTTTCAAAACCGCGACGGTCTGAAGAAATACCTGCATTTCCTGGAAGAGGCCGAAAAGCGCGACCATCGCCGACTGGGCCGCGAGATGAAGCTTTTCCACATGCAGGAAGAAGCACCCGGTCAGGTGTTCTGGCACCCGAACGGCTGGACGATCTATACAGAGCTGCAGGATTACGTGCGCCGCCAGCAACGCGCCGGGGGCTATGTCGAGGTCAACACCCCCCAGGTCGTGGACCGCAAGCTGTGGGAGGCCTCTGGACATTGGGAAAAGTACCAGGAGAACATGTTCATCGTTGAAGTAGACGAGGAACACGCCCGCGAAAAAGCGGTGAATGCGCTGAAACCCATGAACTGCCCCTGCCATGTGCAGGTTTATAATCAGGGCTTGAAATCCTATCGCGATCTGCCCTTGCGGATGGCAGAGTTTGGGTCATGCAACCGGTATGAGCCATCGGGCGCACTGCACGGCATCATGCGGGTGCGTGGGTTTACCCAAGATGACGGGCATATTTTCTGTACCGAGGATCAAATTGAATCCGAAACTGCGGAATTCATCCGGTTTCTGTCTGCGGTCTACGCTGATCTGGGCTTTGAAAGCTTCAAGGTCAAATTCTCTGACCGGCCAGACACACGCGCCGGATCGGATGAGGTATGGGACAAGGCAGAGGCTGCATTGTTGTCTGCTACCCGAGCCGCCGGAATTGAACCAGACATGAACCCAGGCGAAGGCGCGTTTTATGGGCCGAAACTGGAATTTGTGCTGACCGACGCCATCGGCCGTGATTGGCAATGTGGCACCCATCAGGTGGATTTTGTGCTGCCTGAACGGTTGGATGCAAACTATATCGGGGCTGATGGCGACAAGCACCGCCCCGTGATGCTGCATCGGGCGACGCTGGGATCGTTCGAACGCTTCATCGGCATTCTGATCGAGGAACACGCTGGCCGCCTGCCCTTCTGGCTGGCGCCGCGTCAAGTGGTCGTGGCAGCAATCATATCGGATGCCGATGACTATGTGCACGAGGTTGTGACCGAATTGCGCAAGGCTGGTGTCCGAGCTGAGGCCGATGTTCGCAACGAGAAGATCAACTACAAGGTTCGCGAGCATTCCCATGCCAAGGTCCCCGTCATTTTGGCGGTTGGAATGAAGGAAGTTGAGGACAAAACCGTAACGCTACGCCGCCTGGGTGAGAAACAGACCAGGGTTGAAGAGCTTCACAGCGTTGTGAGCGCGCTTGCGACAGAGGCTACCGCACCCGATCTTTTGTAAGGGTTTCGCCTGGATCATGAGAAAATCATACCTTGCGCGACAAAAAGTTTCGCGAGGTATGTGTTATTTTTCAATGAGTTAGGGAAATTCTATCTTCACGGTACATAACCTAGCGTCACACACGTGTGATTGACGCCGTTGTGAGTGGTTTGTTTGGAACCGGGCGGGCTAGGTTTTGGGTGTCACTGCGAACGTGATACCAAATCAAAACAAAGGAAATTCCCATGTCCAACCAAGTAAAAACTCTCGCCGTTGCAAGTGCTGTTGCCGCTGCTTTGACCGCACATTCGACAATTCCCGCCGCTGCCAGCGGCAATGAACAAGTAAAATGCTACGGGATCGCCCTGGCAGGTGAAAATGATTGCGCTGCCGGTCCGGGCACGACATGTGCTGGCACCTCGACCGTGGATTATCAGGGCAATGCATGGAAGCTGGTCGGTCAAAACGCTTGTGATTCTGCAAACCTCCCAGCTATGGCGGACGGCACAGCACGCAAAGGATCGCAGCAAGCGCTGGATCGCGACATTCCTGCGTCGTAATATTTCTGACAAACATGTGCATTCCCGCCGATGGTGGGAATGCACTATTGATTATCCCCAACAGATTCTTAGGCTCGTTATCATTATGCTTGATGCTGCACGACATCCGTTTGACAAGCTGCCCAACCGCCCTGGCGTTGGGTACAAGCCGCAGCATTACACAGATATCCTTGAAAATGCCGAACCGGTGAAATGGCTGGAAATCCACGCCGAAAATTATATGGGCGATGGCGGCCGCCCGATTTCTCAATTGCGTGCGCTGGCCGAACGGTTTGCCTTTTCCGTCCATGGCGTAGGCCTGTCCATTGGCGGCGAAGGGCCGCTGGACAAGGACCATCTGAAACGACTGGCTCATCTGGTTGGCTGGCTGAACCCGGCACGATTTTCCGAACATCTGGCCTGGTCTACTCATGACACGCATTTTTTCAACGACCTGCTGCCCCTGCCCTACACGCAAGAAACCCTGACCCGTGTCGCTGACCACATCAAAGAGGTGCAGGACGCGGTCGGGCGACAGATGCTGTTGGAAAACCCGTCCAGTTACCTTGCCTTTTCTGAGACCACGATGCCCGAGGTTGAGTTTCTCTCTGAACTGACTGAACGTGCTGACTGCGGGCTGCTACTGGACGTAAACAATGTCTTTGTTTCTGCGACCAATCAAAAAACCGATGCCCGTTCCTATATCGACGCTTTCCCGATGGACAAGGTCGGCGAAATACATCTGGGCGGCCATGATGAGGATGCCGATGATATGGGGGAACCCCTGTTGATTGACAGCCACGGCGCAGAGGTCGTCGATCCAGTCTGGGCTTTGTATGACTACACCATCACCAAAACCGGTCCCCTGCCGACCTTGATCGAATGGGATACCGATGTGCCGGACTGGCCGGTTCTGGCCGAAGAAGCGCGCCGCGCAGCACGTATCCTAGACAGGGTAGCTGGCTGATGCGTGTGGACCAGACCGCCTTTACCAATGCGATGCTGAACCCCGATCACGATGTGCCCGAGGGGCTGGTTGATCCAGAGGGGCGCGGTGCGGGCAAGCGGTTCAACGTCTATCGCAACAATGTCGCGGTCAGCCTGACAGAGGCGCTGATCACTGCCTTCCCATCGCTTCACCGTATATTAGGCGACGATAATTTTCGGTTGCTCAGCGGAGTGTATCTTAGGCAGCATCCGCCGTCTTCGCCGCTGATCATGTTTTATGGCGAAGACATGCCAGAGTTTCTGGCCGGTTTTAAACCGGTCAAACAGATTGAATATCTGCCCGATCTGGCCCGGATTGATCTGGCCCGGCGACGCTCCTATCACGCGGCGGATGCCGCCGCTATCAGCCCGGAAAAGCTGCAAGACTTGTCACCGGATATGTTGATGCGGGCCCATTTCTCTATTGCCCCGTCTGCCCATGTCCTGTCCTCGCCCTGGCCGATCTTTTCCCTGTGGCGCGCAGCGATGGAAGGGGGCGACCAGCCGGATGCGACGCCCGAGGATGTGTTGATCGCCCGCCCCGATCTGGACCCGGTGGTGATCTTGCTGCCCACGGGCGGGGCACGTTTTATCGGCGCGCTGCAAAACGGCGAAAGCTTTGGTCAGGCAGCGGACAGCGCTGCAGAGGCCTCAGAAAACTTTGATCTTACCACGACCTTGTCGGCGATGCTGTCGGGCGGGGTGATAACAGGCTTGACCCAAGGGGATGACGGATGAGACTGATTTTATCGATACATGACGGCCTATTCGAAATGCTGGACCGGCTGTTCGGGGCCTGGCTTTTGCCGACCCTGGCCCGATTTGCGTTTGCCGCGACGCTGCTGGTTTATTACTGGAACAGCGCGCTGACCAAGACGGCAGACGGGACCGTGTCGACGATATTATCGCCCTCGCTGGGTGCTTATGTTCAGATCTTCCCGCGGCAGATGGAGGCTGTGGGCTATGACGTGTCGCAGTTCGGCACGTTCCACTATGCGATCATCGTCTTTGCGACGATCTCTGAACTTGTCTTGCCAGCCTTGTTGGTTTTGGGGCTGTGCACGCGCCTTGCCGCCCTGGGCATGATCGGGTTCATCATTGTGCAAACACTGACCGACCTGTTCGGGCACGGCGCGATTGCCCATGCAGAAACGTTGGGCGCGTGGTTTGACGGCATGCCCGATGGTCTGATTCTGGATCAACGCCTGTTGTGGATCATCCTGCTATTGCTTCTGGTCTTGAAAGGGGCTGGCCCACTGTCAATCGACAGGATTTTCAAATCATCCTAACCTATTGAAACCTAATGTGGATCAGGTTTGGTGGCGGTCAAGGCCAAGAGGCCGCCAAGCCCGCACATGGCAATGGGGAACATGGTAAAGACACCAAAACCAAAGGCGTAGAGCATACCTGCGGCGGAGACCAGCATCAGGATGCCACCGGTTTTGGCGTTGGAGCGGGACATCGCACCGCCGGCGATGGCCAGCAGGGGCGCGATCAGGCTAACGGTGCGGATCAGACCGACATTTTCGACCTGGTGAAGTGGGCCGGAATTGTCGCCCAGCCAGTCGATGAACTCTGTATACCCATAGCTGAAAAATCCGGTGATCATGCCGATGATCCCGCCGATCAGGCCCAGCATCAGTGCTGCGTTTCTCATATCTTTACTCCTGCTCTTTCTCGTTACGTTACAATGGCTTGCAACCACGATGCCGCGGTTGCCTTGTCCCAGCCCAGCGTCAATCGATCATCGCTTTCGACAACGGGGCGTTTCATCAATGCGGGGTGTTCTGCGATCAATTCCAATGGGTTACGGGCGCGATCATCCTCTGATAATCCGCGCCATGTGGTGGAGCGGGTGTTGAGCAATTGATCGCCGAAGGCCTGATGTAACCGGGCCAGATCATCGGTGCTGATCCCGTCTGCGCGCACGTCAACCAACACCACATCACGCCCTGATTCCACCAATGATTTCAGCGCCTTGCGACATGTGTCACAATTTTTCAGCCCGTAGATACGCATGTCACCCTCTTGTTACCTCGGCCCAATATAGGGGGGCAGAGCGGCTGGGGTAAGGGATATTGCTTGCCAATAATCGAAAAAACCATCAGGATTTATACCGTGACAACAGTTTTTCTTGACGTCCGCCTCTCTCTTTTGGGGCAGCCGGAAGACCTGAAGACCTGGCTGCACCACCCCGTGTAATTCCGCGCGGGTTTCTAAAATGGGAGACTACGGATGGCAACTGGCACCGTAAAATGGTTCAATACTACAAAGGGTTACGGCTTTATCGCGCCTGATGGCGGCGGCAAGGACGTGTTCGTGCATATCTCTGCTGTAGAGCGTTCCGGCCTGACCGGTTTGGCAGATAACCAGAAAGTGGAATTTGAACTGCAAGCAGGACGCGATGGACGCGAATCCGCTGTGGATCTGAAAACGCTGTAAGCGTTTCCCGACCAATCAAAACACCCCCGGCGCACCCGCGTTTCGGGGGTGTTTTCATGTCTGGCACCCGGTTTGGGCGGCACAAAGGTTAACGCCCTTATTTTACGGGGTTTGAGCATGCTGTGGCACGTCGGTATTTTGTCGGTATTGCGACGGTGCGAATTTTAGCGCGGGCCGGATGAACGGGGCGCGCGGACGGGTGCGGGTTTGTTCATCGGATCGGGGCAGGATGTTCAGATGATGCGAGAGAAGGCCGATGATTTGGGTGGTGAAAAGAGGTGCCGGAAATCGGTGGGCAGAATGCCCACCCTACAACAACATGTAGGGTGGGGTTTCACCCCACCATAAACCCGATGAACGGTCGGCGTGATGTGGAGCTACACAGGGCCGCGACTGACCCGGGGTGGTGCGAACGCGCCGCCCATGGGGCGGGTCGGCGCGGCCCGGCGATGCCGGGCGGGGTTTTTCGAATAATTTTGCTGCTTCGCGGCTATTTACTGGTTCTCTCGGACAACATCACATCCATTAGCGGCCTATTTTTGGGCTTAAAACCCTCGATTATCGCGCCGTTCATTGTGACCGGTTGAGCAAAAGTTAGCCGAATATCTCCTAATGGATAGCTGTTTTCGGGTACATCGAATGACGAACAGTCAACATGCCAAACAAACAAATCATCTGTCTTTAACAGCGACCCTCTTTCCCCTTCAAATTTAAATATGTTGAGTTCATCAGGCACATTTGCAGCTGGAATGATGGAATTTAGAGAAGCACCTATTTGTATGCTTTCTTCCCCAAAGGAAACAAACGTTTCTAGCTCTATTTTCTTAATGTTGGCATATGAACTTTCGAGAAGACTTACTTCAGATAGCTTCAATTCTACGGTCATAGGAAACACCCCCACTTCATGAAACTTATCTTTTAGCTCAAAACCCAAATCCGTTAGCCACTGTGAAATTCGACCTGTTCGAGCAAGGCTTAAAAAAACTTGATCCAATCGTTTTCTCCCCAACTTAACATTAGTTGTGAAAACAAAAGTTGGGTTGTGGAAAGTAGCATATCTGAAGCTAAGCTTGACCTTCTTTGTCCAGCTCTCAATCTCAAGGTCATCAATTTCATTAACAGTTCGAAGAATTATCCCTTGAGCTTTAGCTTTCCTGATAGCCGGTTCTGTAAAACCACTAGACGAGACCCCAATCATGCGATCTGGTTTCAAACTTTGCTTGCGGCCAATAAGTTCTTCAATCCACATAACATCCTGAGATTTCGCGCGATCGCGGCACTCAACATATGTTTTTGATTCACCATTGGTGATCACGACATCTATCTGACGCTTACTACCGGTACCATCTGGATCTAGAACCCGGACATCCACATTAACTTCGCTATGTGGATCTAGAACCCGATAAATTCTTCCCACTAGCTGCTCAAATTTCTTAAACTCTAAGGTCATTTGTAGTATCGTTTTTTGTCGTTTTCTCTCACCCCCTCAACCACTCCACCGCCTCGGCCTTCGGCCCGTCTTCGCGCAACACAATCCGCTCTCTGATCCGCCAGTCCGCTTCCTCAAATTCCGGAAACCAGGTGTCGGCGTCTTCGACGGCCATGTCGACTTCGGTGATCAATAACCGGTCGGCATGGGGCAGAAGGGCGCGGTAGATGCCGGCGCCTCCGATCCCGTAGAGCCTCGCATGGCCATGGGCGCGAGCCAGATCAATTGCGGCCTCGATGGATGGCACCACATGTTCGGCGCCCTCGGGGCGGCCCGATGACACGACGATGTTCAGGCGGTTTTTCAGGGGCCGCGCGAAATCCGGCAGGCTGTCCCATGTGCGCCGGCCCATGATGACGGCGCTGCCCATGGTTTCACGCTGAAAGAACTTTAAATCTTCTGGCAGGTGCCACGGGATGTCACCATCCCGGCCAATCGCGCCGTTACGATCGCGGGCCACGACGAGCGAAATCATCAGACAGCCACCGGTGCGCGGATGATCGGGTGCGGGTCGTAATTCAAGATGTCGAAATCCTCAAACTTAAAATCAAACAGGTCGGTGACGGTGCGGTTGATGCGCAGCTGTGGCAGGGGCCGTGTGTCGCGCGACAGCTGTTCACGCACCTGATCCATGTGGTTGGAATAGATATGCGCGTCGCCGATGGTGTGGACGAAATCGCCGGGTTCATACCCGGTGACATGGGCGAGCATGACCAAGAGCAGCGAATAAGACGCGATGTTGAAGGGCACGCCCAAGAACATATCAGCGGAGCGTTGGTAGAGCTGCAGATGTATCCGCCCGTTCAGGATTTTGACCTGCCACATGGTGTGGCAGGGCGGCAGCGCCATTTGCGGGACATCGGCGGGATTCCAGGCCGACACGATCAGGCGGCGGCTGTCGGGGGTTTTGCGGATCGCCTCGATCAGTTCGGCGATCTGGTCGACCTCTCGTTTACGATAGAGCGGTTCGCCATCAGCCTTGCCGCTGGGGGTGAGTTTGGGGAAATGTCGCCATTGGTGGCCATAGACCGGGCCAAGATCGCCATTTTCATCCGCCCATTCATCCCAGATCGAGACGCCGTTATCCTTGAGATACTTGATATTGGTGTCACCGGCGAGAAACCAGAGCAGCTCGTGAATGATGGATTTCAGGTGCAGTTTCTTGGTCGTGACCAGTGGGAAGCCATCCGCAAGGGGGTACCGCATCTGCATCCCGAAATGGGAGATTGTGCCGGTGCCGGTGCGATCAGACGTCTCCTCCCCCTGATCCAGGATTTGCTGCAGGGCATCGAGATATTGGCGCATCGGGCTCCTCCTATCAGCCGAGTCGAACCTTACTATATCTTGGGAAAAGCGACATAGAAACCACGATATCAGGTGGATTGGCGGGATTTCACCGGGCTGCTATGGATGGGGCATGGCGGATCGCGGAACACGGTATATCGAACGACAACTGGGCGATTGGGCGCGGGCGCGGTTGCATCCCGGCGTCACAGAATTTGTGATGTTCGTGCTGAAACAGGGCTGGGCGTGTCTGTTCGGCGGGCTGATGCTGGGGGCGATCATTTTGTCCAAGGCGCTGTGGCAGGACCATTGGGCGCTCAGCCGGTATGACGGGTTGCTGATGTTCGCGATTGCGGTGCAGGTGACGTTTCTGTGGGCCGGGCTGGAAAGCTGGCGCGAGGCGAAGGTGATCTTGCTGTTTCATCTGACCGGGACGGTGATGGAGATCTTCAAGCTTAAGATGGGCAGCTGGGGCTACCCGGAACTGGGGCTGTTCAAGCTGATGGGCGTGCCGCTGTTCTCTGGCTTTATGTATGCCTCTGTCGGGTCCTACATGGCGCGGGTGATCCGGATTTTTGACATGCGGTTTGCGCCTTTTCCGCCCTATTGGGTTTCGGTTGCTTTGGGGGTGGCGATTTATGTGAATTTCTTTGCCCACCATTTCCTGCCCGATATCCGGCTGGCGCTGTTTGCGGGCACCATCATCTTGTACTGGCGCACACGCATCTGGTTTTTCGTAGGCGACGCGCCGCGCTGGATGCCCCTGCCTGTCGCAGCGCTGTTATCCAGTTTTTTCCTGTGGCTTGCGGAAAATATCGGCACGCTGACGGGCACGTGGGTCTATGCCGGAACGTCTGAATTTGCCATGACCAGCCTGTCTAAAATGGGGTCCTGGTATCTGCTGCTTTATGTCAGCTTCGCCACCGTCACGCTGGTCTATCGCGATCATTTGAGCGCGCGCCCCTTGCGCCCGGCCACGCGGCAGGCTCTGGTAGGGCCAAGCCCGTCCAACTGAGGATACATAACATGACGACACGCTATCTGCACACAATGGTCCGGGTCGCAGACTTGGAAAAATCCATGGCCTTTTACGCGCTGTTGGGCCTAAAAGAGACCCGCCGCTGGGACAATGAGGGCGGTCGGTTCTCGTTGGTTTTCATGGCGCCAGAGGGGCAAGAGGACTGCCCGCTGGAACTGACCCACAACTGGGACGGGGATGAGGGCCTGCCATCGGACAGCCGTCATTTCGGGCATCTGGCCTATCAGGTCGATGATATCTACGCGATGTGCCAGACGCTGATGGACAATGGCGTCACCATCAACCGCCCACCGCGCGACGGACATATGGCTTTTGTCCGCTCACCTGATAATATCTCTATTGAATTGCTGCAAAAGGGCGCGAATTTACCGCCGCAAGAGCCATGGGCAAGTATGGAAAATTCGGGGCACTGGTAAGCCTGATCGCCGGGGTCTGTGCGGCCCCGGCCCTTGCAACCTGTCAACTGGCGTTATCCCTGGCGCTGGACGTGTCATCGTCGGTCGATGAACGGGAATATGTGTTGCAACGCGATGGGCTGGCGGCGGCGCTTTTATCCGACGATGTTCAGGCCATGTTGTTTTCCGGCGCGGGCAATGTCGCCATATCTGTCTATGAGTGGAGCGGTTTTAACGATCAATCCCTGATCCTGGACTGGACCATGCTGACCGAACCAGATGCCTTGCAACGCGCGGCAGAGATCATTCATGCCGCCCAGCGCAGCCGCGATGATATGCCGACCTCTATGGGCCCGGCGATCGGCTATGCGTCTGGCCTGTTTCACCGCGCCCCGGACTGTGACCGCCATGTTCTGGATATCTCTGGCGATGGGAAGCATAATCACCGGTTTGCCCCACATCATGCCTATCGGGCCTTCCCGTTGGATCATGTCACGGTGAATGGATTGGTGATCGTTCAGGATCACCCTGATCTGGTGGCCTATTACATTACCGATGTCATCAAAGGGCCCGGTGCCTTTGTCGAGGTCACGCCGAATTTTGACGATTACGAAGCGGCAATGCAGCGCAAATTGCTGCGTGAAATTGGAGCGATGGTGATCGGCGCGTCGGACATCCGATGACAGTGACATGAGACGCCTTATCATCAGGCTGTTTGGCGCCATGTTGATCGCCTGCCCCCTGCCCGCCACAGCGGCTTGCCAATTGGCGTTGGCGCTGGCGTTGGATGTGTCATCGTCAGTCGATGAGCGTGAATATGTGTTGCAACGCGATGGGTTGGCGGCGGCGCTGCTGTCACCCGAAGTGCAGTCGCTGTTGTTTTCCGGGTCGGGTGATGTTGCCATTTCGGCCTATGAATGGAGTGGTTTACAGCATCAGAACCTGGTCCTGGACTGGACGGTTCTAACCGGTCCCGCCGCCTTGCAATCGGCGGCAGAGACGATCCATGCGGCCCAACGCCAGCGCAGCGACCTGCCCACCGCCATTGGGGCCGCCATAAAATACGCAGCCCACCTGTTTGAAAGAGCCCCGGCTTGTGCGCGCCAAACACTGGATATCTCTGGCGACGGATTTCACAACCATGGCTATGACCCAAAATCAGCCTATGCAGAGCTTGATCTGGACCATGTCACCGTGAACGGGTTGGTGATTGTGGGCCACCATCCTGATCTGCTTGCCCATTACCTGACAGAGGTGATCCGTGGGCCCGGTGCCTTTGTCGAAGTGACGGCAAATTTCGCCTCTTACCAACGGGCGATGGAACGTAAGCTGATCCGCGAAATTGGGACGATGGTGGTGGGCCTTTCCGGGTCGGAGCCAAGGCCATGACAGCGACCCTGCGATGTCTAATCGCACTGATCCTGGCCAGCGTTACTGCCCTGCCTGCCCATTCGGCCTGTCGACAGGCACTTGCGCTGGGGCTGGATGTATCCGGTTCGGTTGACCGGTACGAATATCAGCTGCAACTGGGCGGGCTGGCAAATGCGTTGGAACATCCCGATGTCGTCGACGCATTGTTGGCAACCCCTGACCGGCCGGTCTATTTGCTGGTCTATGAATGGAGCGGGCCGCATTATCAGGTTGTGCTGCTGCCCTGGACCAAGATCGAAGACGGGCAAGTCATCGCCCAGATCGCAGGGCAATTGCGCGCCATGCGGATCAGGGTCGAAGTGAACAGCTGGGTTGAAAATCCGAACAACGCGATCGGGACCGCGATGAGATTTGGTGCTGCGCAACTGTCAACGCAGGATTGCGATCTGCGCGCCCTGGATCTAAGCGGGGACGGCAAATCCAACGCGGGGCCCCGCCCACGCGATGTAAAGCCGGATTTGCTGCCCAGCGGCATAACAATCAACACCTTGGCCATTGCGCCCGATGTCCCGGCGGCAGACAGCCTGAACGCAGACGGGGAGTATTGGCTGACCGAATATTTCAAGGCAGAAGTCATCATGGGCCCTGGCGCCTTTTCCGAAACCGCCTTTGGCTTCAGGGATTTTGAACGGGCGATGATCCGCAAGCTATTGCGAGAGATCAAGGCGATGTCCCTGTCGGCGCTGAACCCGGGTCAGTAAATATACCGGATCTGATCCGTCCAATATCGTTCGACCCGTTTCAGGGCAGCACCAATATCGTCGATGCCACCGCGCCCCAAAACACCCTTTGACTGCAGCCCCTCGGCGTGGCGGGCAAAAAGTTTCGCCACGATGTCGCGGATTTCGCGCCCCTTCGGCGTCAGGCGCACGCGGACAGAACGGCGGTCAACCTCGCATTTCTTGTGATGCATGTAACCCATATCCACGAGCTTTTTCAGGTTATAGCTGACATTGGAGCCCTGATAATAGCCGCGTGATTTCAGCTCCCCGGCGGTGACCTCGTGATCGCCAATATTGAACAAAAGAAGGGCCTGGACCGCGTTGATATCCAGAATGCCGACCCGTTCAAATTCATCCTTGATCACATCCAAGAGCAGCCGGTGCAGCCGTTCGACCAGAGCCAGCACTTCCAGATATCCGGCCACAAAGCCCTTGTTTTGCGACAGTCCGAGCTGTGTTTGATAGCTCATGTCATCCTCCGCCCATTGGGTATGGGGTGAGGATGCGTATAGAAGTGCGAATTTTCAGTTAAATTTCACGTGCTTCCTGCACTTTTGCAATATGCAGGATCAGGTCGGAATAGGCAGTGGGGGCCGTCGCCTGACCGGACACCCATTGATAGAGGTCTTGATCGTTTTCGTCCAACAATGCCTCGTAAAGATCCAGCATTTGCGGCGTCAGATCGGCCATGGCGCGGCGGGAAAAGCCGCCAAGGATGATGTCCATTTCCTTTATCCCGCGCCGCATGGATCGCATTTGCAGACGTTTTAGGCGAATATCGGCGGGCTCAGTCATCTTGTTCTGCCTGAAAAATCTGACGCAGCCGGGTTTCCAGCCGGGTCAGGCGTTCTGCATTTTGGGTCATCTGGCGCTGCAAGACAGCGATCTCTGACAAGACCTCGCCGATGCGCGGATCGGTTTGCCCTAAATCATCCGGGGCGGCCACGCCATCCCCCTCACCATTCAGAAGCCACATGACCGAGACATTCAAAATACCCGACAAACGGATCAGCCGGTTTGAACGCGGCTCTGCGACATTGTCCTCCCAGGCCTCAATCACATCGATTGAGGCGCCCAAACGTTCTGCGATTTGAGCACGAGACATGCCTGCCGCCTCTCGTGCGCCGGCGAGCCGGTCGCCAAAGGTTGCGGTTTCGTCGCTGTACCAATCAGCCATTGAATCAGACATGTTACTTCCTCTTTCAGGCAATTCACTTGAACGCCGCTTGTGCGCAGCCTAAGACATGGCAAAACCCACTTCAAACCGGTGCACGTCATGTCTGTTCTTTCTGCGACACTTTCCCGCGTCAAACCCTCCCCCACCATCGCAATCAGCACCAAGGCCAAGGAACTGGCGGCCCAAGGGCGCGATATCATCGCATTGAGCGCGGGTGAGCCGGATTTCGACACGCCGGAAAATATCCGTAATGCCGCCAAGGCCGCCATTGACGCCGGTCACACCCGCTATACCGCGCCCGATGGCATTCCAGAGCTGAAACAGGCGATTTGCGCCAAGTTCAAGCGCGAAAACGGGTTGGATTACACACCCGCCCAGATCAGCGTCGGCACGGGCGGCAAACAGATCCTCTATAACGCGCTGATGGCCACACTGAACCCTGGCGATGAGGTCGTGATCCCAGCCCCCTATTGGGTCAGCTACCCGGATATGGTTCTTTTGGCGGGCGGCACGCCGGTGATTGCCGAAGCGTCGGTTCAGACCAATTTCAAGCTGACCGCCGATCAGTTGGAGACCGCGATCACGCCAAAGACCAAATGGCTGATTTTCAACTCTCCCTCGAACCCAACTGGTGCGGGCTATAGCTGGGACGAGCTGAAAGAGCTGACCGATGTGCTGATGCGCCATCCCCATGTCTGGGTGATGTCGGATGACATGTATGAACATCTGGCCTTTGATGATTTCAAGTTTTGCACCCCAGCCGAGGTCGAACCGCGCCTCTATGACCGGACGTTGACCACCAATGGCGTTTCAAAGGCCTATTGCATGACCGGCTGGCGGATCGGCTATGCGGGTGGGCCCGAAGAACTGATCGCAGGGATGCGCAAAATCCAGTCACAATCCACATCGAACCCATGTTCGGTCAGCCAATGGGCAGCGGTGGAGGCCCTGAACGGGCCACAGGATTTTCTGGCCGCCCATAACGATGTATTCGTGCGTCGCCGCAATATGGTGGTCGACATGCTGAACGCCGCGCCCGGGATCAGCTGTGCAACACCAGAGGGGGCGTTTTACGTCTATCCTTCGGTCGCGGGCTGCATCGGCAAGACCAGCGCAGGCGGCACGGTGATTGACAATGACGAGGCTTTTGCAACGGCGCTGTTGGAAGAAACCGGCGTTGCGGTGGTCTTTGGCGCGGCCTTCGGGCTTTCGCCCAACTTCCGGGTCAGCTACGCTACGTCTGATGAGGCATTGCTGGATGCCTGTACACGCATTCAGGCCTTTTGCAACGGGCTGAGTTGAGACGTATCGACGGGGGAACGATGGCTGCTGAACTGCCAGGTTATTACTTTCGGATCAAGGAAAACGGCGCGTCAGTCTTTCGGCTGGACACGGAAAACCGCCATCGTCGGATCGAAATGGATCACATTGCCAATGTGAACATTCGCAACGGCGAAATCCGGGCCAATGGCAAAAAGGCCCTGACCGACGAAGACATGGCCGCGATCCAGAAATGGACGGATGCGCGCACCGCACTGTTGGACCAGCGCGAGGTGGATGACATTTTTCGCACCATTGATCAGCTGAACCTGACGGCGCAATGGATTCAATCCCGCGCCAGCGATGATCAGTTGGATAGGTTCAACGATGCGCTTTTGCTAGCCATGCATGACCTGCGCACGGTCATTGTGCGCAAGCAGGCCGACCGGGTGGCAAAGGACGAAACTGACGAATAGGCCTGGCTCTGCTTCCTTTCACCCCTAAAACCTCGGGGGTAGCGGGCCCGCCTGCGAGGGGGCAAGCGCCCCCTAGGCCAAAACCCCGCGCTGTTTCACGCGCTGCCAGAAGCGCAAATTCAGCAACACCGCGGCGCAGGTCAATCCGATGACAAATCCCAGCCAGACACCCGGCGCACCAAGGCCCATAGGCTGACTAAGCACGTAGCTGCAGGTGATGCCAACGCCCCAATAGCTGATTGCGGCGATTATCATTGGAATGCGCGTGTCCTGTACCCCACGCAGCAACCCCAGACCGATCGCCTGTGCCCCATCGGCCAGTTGAAACAGGGCCGCAAAGATCAAAAGCGTGACGCCGACGGCCAGGATATCGTTTCGGGCAGGTTCATTCGGATCAAGAAACAGCGCGATCAGAAACTCCGGCACAGATAGAAACAAAACGACGGCTGCGCAGGAAAAAACCAGTGAAATCGCCGTAACGGTGCGCGCGCCATCGACAAGATACGGTAAATCCTTTCTGCCGATCGCCCGGCTGGCCCGGACGGTCGCGACCCCGCCAAGCCCCACATGAACCATGAAGGTCATCGCACCCAACTGCATGGCGATGCCATGTGCCGCCAATTCGGTCTTCCCGATCCATCCCACCATAATGACAGAGGCTGAAAACAACCCGGATTCGGCCAGCATTGTCAGACTGATCGGCCAGCCCAGGATAAAGACTTTGCGCAATGCCTCTGGATCGGCGCGCCAGAAGCGCTGCAAAAGCGCATGTTCGGGCAGACGCCTTATCGCATAAATCAGCAGGGCCAAGGCGCCCAGAAAACTGGACAGAACAGAAGCCCAGGCGGCCCCCGCAACCCCAAGTTCCGGCATTCCCCAATTCCCGAAAATCAGCGCGTAGTTCAAAAGGACGTTCAATACCGCCGTGCCAATTGTCACCCATAGCAATGCCACCGTCAGCTCCAGCGCTGACAGGTAGCTTTTCAGCACCATCGTAAGCAGCGCGGGGATCATACTTATCACGACGATCGACAAATAGGTTTGCGCCAGATCGGAAATGTCGGCCTCTTGTCCAAGCAGGCGTAATATCGGACCGGACCATACAAACATCGGAATGACGGCCAACCCGAACACGATCGACAGCCAAATCCCCATCCGCGTGACACGGCGCACTTGACGGTCTTCGCCTGAACTTGATGCTTCGGCAACCATTGGCATTACGGCCAAGGCAAAGCCGGAGCCCAAAATGAAGAACACAAAGAAAAAGTTACTGCCCAAAACCAGCGAGGCCAGTTCGGTGACCCCGTACCAGCCCATCATCAACGTGTCCGTCACCCCGATCATCATCTGGGCCAGATGACTGCCAATCAGGGGCAGACCCAGGGTCAGGATCGCCTTAACGTGGTCTCGATATGAGAGGTTGCGTTGCATGGCTCAGCCCTAGGGCGGGCCGAGGATTGTTGCAAGCCGAAAACCCCCGCGCCCTAACGCAGGCGCCGCTGTTCGGGATGCAGAGACGCGCCCAGAATGTGATCAGAGTTATGCACCACGTGGCTGGCCTGACCTACGATCAGGGGATCCGGGGGCGTGGCAACAGATTGGTCCTTGTCCGGGTAATCCAGTGTCGACAGGAAATGTCGCATGCAATTCAGCCGGGCACGTTTCTTGTCGTTCGATTTCACGATCGTCCACGGTGCGTCGGCGGTATCAGTATAGAAAAACATTGCCTCTTTGGCTTCGGTATAGTCATCCCATTTGTCCAGGCTGGCCTCGTCAATCGGGCTGAGCTTCCAGCGTTTCAGCGGATCGGCTTTGCGCGAGTCAAACCGGCGTTTCTGTTCGTCTTGGGTGACCGAAAACCAGTATTTGTATAGCTGAATGCCGGATCGGGTCAGCATGCGTTCAAATTCCGGGGTCTGGCGCATAAATTCCAGATATTCGTTGGGTGTGCAAAATCCCATCACCCGTTCAACCCCGGCCCGGTTGTACCAGGAGCGGTCATAGAACACCATTTCGCCCGACGTTGGCAGGTTTTCGACATAGCGCTGGAAATACCATTGGCCAAACTCTTTCTGCGTCGGTTTGTTCAAGGCCACAACGCGGGCTTCGCGCGGGTTTAAGTGTTCCATAAACCGTTTGATCGTGCCGCCCTTGCCCGCCGCATCGCGACCTTCAAACAGCAGCACGAATTTCTGCCCGGTTTCTGCCACCCATTTCTGAACTTTCAAAAGCTCCGCCTGAAGGGCGGCTTTCTCGGCCTCATAAGCGCGTCGTCCCAGCCGGGTTGTATAGGGAAATTTGCCCTTCTCAAACGTCTCGCGCACCTTATCGGGCGTGACGGTGATAAAGCCGGCCTCTGCTGCCGGGGCCTGTGAATGCGATAGGGTATTTTTGGAATTTTGATGTGTCATAAAGCTCTCCGATCTGAACACATCAAGCCCTGCACAGATCGGCGGCCTTTGCCTTGAGATGGGTCAAAACCGCACCACACAGCGGCGCAGTGTTGTCGGAAAAGCCCATTGCCCGCCACTGCCAACTTGTTCATAAGAAAGCTCTGTGTTGGAGAAACCGATGGCACGAACAGACCTGATCAACCTGGATGACAGCACCCCGATTGCGCAGGGCACGTACCGGGATGTCTATCTGGTGCCGGGGCAAGACGATGTCTTGGTCAAGGTATTGCGCCCCGGATCAACCATCCGCGAAGGGCGCCCGATCCGCAATTTCCTGAAACGGCGCAGCCCCCGGTTTCAATACGGGTTTATGTACCGCGAAACCCATTGCTACATGGATCTGAAGCTTCGCCAATCCAAACTGGGCGGGCCGCTACCGATCACCGAGCTTTACGGGCTGACGCAAACCAGCAAAGGGCTGGGCATGGTGGCTGAACGGGTCCGGGGTGCCGATGGCAATCACGCCCAATCTCTGCGCAGACTGAAAGACAGCAGCGGGTTTGATGATGACCATCTGGTGATGCTGAACCATTTCATCGCCGAAGCGTTTCGGTGGGATCTGCGTGCCAATGACACGAACCCCGACAATCTGTTGCTGGACGAATTTTCACCAAAACACCGGTTCATTCTGGTCGATGGTTTTGGGGATGCCAATGCCATCCCGATAAACCATTGGTTTACATCCCAAAATCGCAAAAAACTCCACCGTCGCTTTGAAAAAATGGCCACTTTTTTGGAGCTGGACTGGGATGCAGAAGCCCTGCGTATCCGGCGTTGATCCCTATCGCAGATCCACGATGGATTTGCCGACGCGAAACGGCGCCGCGAAGGCCACCAAAGCGATCGCAATGATCTGTAGGGCCAGAACCAGGGCGTTGGCCTGCAAGACTTCCCATTCTTCCCGCAGGGCCATGATCTGGCTGGTCAGATCGTCATAGGCGCTTGCGATCACCTCGTATTCCGCGGCAATCGCCACATGGCGCCCGGTGTCACGCAGGCGCTGGCTTGCGGCGGTGGTCTGTGCATCCCGGGGGTCGAAATAAAACAGCCGGGTCGGATCAAATCCACCAGCCTCTGCGACCATGCCGTCAAAGCTG
Source organism: Roseovarius sp. YIN77 (assembly GCF_057219155.1). Classification (NCBI taxonomy): domain Bacteria; kingdom Pseudomonadati; phylum Pseudomonadota; class Alphaproteobacteria; order Rhodobacterales; family Roseobacteraceae; genus Roseovarius; species Roseovarius sp. YIN77. Next base: position 54,678 of record NZ_JBXVVI010000009.1, on the reverse strand, counting down.
GCCATCTCTGTTTTGTCTTCCGCGCCGAAGCTGGGCAGGATGCGCAGCGATGATAGCGGCGTGTTGCGGCGTGCCACGCTTAGAAAAAGCGGCAGGCGCTGGCTGCCGGAAGTAGACGCCGCCAGAAACTCAACCTTGTCACACAGAACCAAAACCGGCTCGCGGACATAGCCGAACTGGGTTTCCAACTCGCAATAGCTCAGACGAAACCGGGCGGTGTCGCGGTCAAACTCTTGGGCAGAGGCAAAGGCCACGTCGATCTGACGATCGAGGCGAGAGCTGTCTTCGGTATATATGCCCGCGATCACGGCGGTGACAGCGCCAAGTCCCCCCAACAGCACCCAGACCAGATCGGCGATTTTCCAGGCATGGGCGGAGGCCTGTTTCAGAAACATCGCCACAGCCCCGGTGCACCCCAGCAGAAAGGCGAACAGGATCAGGGCAATCTGATTGTCAATAACCATGGACATGGGGCGAGAGTAGCGATCCCAGACCAAAAGGCCAATAAACACCGCTGCCGGTTTTGTGTGGTTTATTTCAAAGCGAAGGTTACAGGGACATGGCCAGAACGCGGCTGATTTCATTCAGGCTGCGGCCGGATTGATCCATCCAGATATTAAACGCCTCCTGCACCTTGCGCATCGCGGTTTTGGATGTTGCGGGCCTGTCGATCACGCCTTCGGCAATCAGGCGCGCCGTGACATCACGCGACAGGATAAAAGCATCGCGCCCAGCAAACCGCATCGCATATTGCCCGGTCATGCCACCGATGCGAGATCCCTCTTTTTTCAACAACTCCAATAGGTTGATATAATCTGTTGTGGGCCAACCGCCCAGCACCGTCCCGGCCCCGCCCTGATCCCTGAGACCCATCAAAAAGGTCGCATTATCGCGGATGGTTGCGATTTTCATACCGTTACGGACGATGCTGGTATCCTTCATCAACACATCGAACCAGTCGTCATCCATCATCGCGCAGCGCCCGACGTCAAAGCCGTGGAAGGCAGCCTCAAACCCGGGCCATTTGTTTTCGATGACTTTCCAGTTGAAACCAGCCTGAAATACGCCCTTGGTCAGGATCGACAGCCAGCGATCCTCTGGCATTTTTTTCAGCTCTGCCAAGGGTTTGGGCAGGGTGAAGGTCGCCTCTACCGCTGCGTGACCACCGTGACGGGCGGCAGAGATATCAAAGAGTTCGTCGAATGTGCGCATGTCGGGCTCCGGGATGATCGATCATCGTTGCATGTTTCGACTTGCATAACATGAACCGAAGTCTTTTCCTGTCAGTATCATCTGGGATATCACCGTAGGGATCATAACATCCCCACAAACCGGTCGGGCAAGTCGAAAGAAATTGCGTGACGGCGGAGCTTTTTAAACTCAGTACTTCCGTCATCATGTCTCAGAAACCGTTGACTGTTTGCATCGAACAGATAGGCAAAAGCGTCGTCATTGGGCGTTAGTGGGATTTGAATCATTTCGCGTAGGTTTTTGTGCTCCTTTGGCTTTCCTCTTTGCCACGTAACGGCCAACCCCATGGGCGCAGTATCTTCGGATCGGGAGTGGTTGATCTGTTCAGACAACTCATCAGCTAGTACTTCGTATCGTTCTGGTAGAGCGTATTTCAGATGGACAAGGATCAGGTCGGAGCTGAGGGTGAACCCCCTCTGTTTCACCCCGTGTCCGCCGACCATGATGTCAACCTCTGTCCCGATGATACAAGGTTTTGAATAGCGCGAGTCGCTGTGGACGCGCCGAAACTGGTTAAAAACGGGCTTCTGACAGTCCAACGCGACACCTCGTTCAAACTGTTCCGGCGTCGGGATCAGGTGCATGCCCATGGGGGCAATCACATCATTTTCGGCTGCCAAAATATGGCTGACAAGGCAATCACCCTTGTTGGGATCGAGCAACACAATTTCATCGCAATCGAGGCATATCACTTTGTTATAATACGATAAAAGTCCCGTCGTCAGATGCGACATGAAGCGCCATCGATCAATATCAAACATGCGATCCATAACACGCGGCAGGGTGATAACATTGCAGCTCTTGGCTATTTCATCATGCATCGGGTCGCCGCCATGGCTGATGATATAGAGGTTCTCTCGACCCAGTTTCGCGCCGTAATAGCCCACCCAAATGCGCAGGAATTCGTAGGATTTATAGACCATCGTCACGGCCGCAACCTGCCCGGCCTTGCTGTTTTCTGACATAACTGCCCCTGCTATTTGCGTCAGAGTTTGGACCCTGCCCGGCGGTTTGGCAATTGCGTGACACGAATTTCTTAACCCCAAAATCCACGTCGGTATTGCGTCGGTATTTTATCAGTATTGCGGCGGTGGGTCGGGCGCGGCGCTAATCCCGTTAACTTTTGCCAATCTGATACGGATCAAAGTGCGCGCAGACAATCCCACCTATCCTGACTGCACACACAGACAGGAGGAGCAGATGAAATCCCTGATCGGAGTAGCCACGCTGGCGGCATTGGCGGCCAGCACTGCGGCGGCGCAAGAACCTGCCTTTGGCCGGGAGTATTATATGGAGTTCTGCGCCACCTGCCACGGGGTCGATGCCCGAGGCGGCGGGCCGATGGTGGGGGCGTTGATGATGGTGCCTGCGGACCTGACGGCGCTGGCGGCAAAAAACGACGGCGTCTTTCCCGCCGAACGGGTGGCCCGGCGCATTGACGGGCGCGATCCGCTGGTCAGCCATGGCAGCCCGATGCCGGTTTATGGGGAGTTCTTTCAACGCGGGGAGGCGATCATCCAGACCGCCAACGGCCAGCTAATGCTGACCAGCCGCCCCATCGCCGATCTGATCACCTATCTGATGACCGTGCAGGAGGGGGCACAATGATGCGCCCTGCCCTGATCCTGCCAATCATCCTGATGGCCTGCACGCCAGTGGTGGAGATGCCGACACAGGCCGATGGTGCGACGCTCTATGCCGACAACTGCGCCGCCTGTCATGGGGCGGATGGCACGGGGGGTGGTGACATGGCCGATCTGTTCGATCCGGCCCCGGCGGACCTGACAACCATTGCCGCGCGAAATGGCGGGGTGTTTGCCCGGGCGCAGGTAATGTCCACCATCGACGGCTATCACCGCACCGGCGCGGATGAGGTGATGCCGGATTACGGCAGCTTTCTGAAAGGCCCGATGGTGCCGATTGATACCGGCGACGGGATCATGACCCCGACCCCCGCGCCATTGGTGGCGTTGATGTTGTATCTGGAGGGGATACAGGTGGAGTGAATTGGGGGAAAGGTGCCGGGCTGAAGCCCGGCCTACATAACCCCGTAGGCCGGGGTTTACCCCGGCACCATTTTCCATCACACCGGATTGCCGGGGTGAACCCCGGCCTACGGGGGAGTCATTGAATTGGTGGGGTTTCACCCCATCAATGGATCACGCATCTTGGTTGGTTATGGGGTGGAGAGGGCAGCGCCGACCCGGGGTGGCGCATTTCGCGCCGCCCATGGGGCGGGTCGGCGCGGCCCGGCGGTGCCGCCGGGCGGAACAGAAACCACTTATTCTTCTACATGGTTTTTCACGCAAAAGTATTGACCTCAATACACTTCACCACCGATGATAGTAACATCGTTGCTGACAAGGCTACAAATGAAGAACATTTTAATTCACTTCGAAGTTGATGACGAATACATCACACTAGAAACATTCGTGCAGTCTGCACTTAGCGCTAAGCGAACCGTTAATGCCATTAACTCACTATATTTCAGTGATGGTATTCAATTTGAACTTGTAATTTTTCCCCCTGAAAGCGGAACCCTTAAACAGTATGTAGGCGTGATCGTAACAGGAGTAACCAGTACTTCATTAGCAATTCTAGCACTTGTGCAGTTCATGGATTCACAATCAGTTCAAGAAATATCCAGAGAATTGTTCGGCTCAACCCCCACTGAGGCGATCATTGAAAGGATAAAGTCCCTAAAAGAACTTTCAAAATCCGAACAGGTGAGCGAAACCCAACTTGTGTCCGAAGGAAAAGCCATCATCGAAGACATCGTGACAGGTACAGCGCGATCAACATTAGAAAAACCCCGAGATGTCATAGACAAACTTGACGCTCCTGAACAATTCAAATTCGAACTCCAGTTAGCTCAATCTGAAATGTATCGCGCCGCACTTGATGACCAAAACATCCGCGCAATAGGTTTCAACCAAAGTGAAGAATTTCCAATTCCTCGAAATGAGTTCGCTCGACGTGCGGTGAAGCCACGCAAACCTAAAGAACAACCAGAGCAAATAGAATGGAAGGTCGAAACTGAGAGTATTCGAATTACCTCCCCTAACTTTGTTAAAGATGATCAGAAATATAGACAGTGGAAAGGAAAGCGTCCTGACGATTCATTTTTGCTGTTTGAAATGTCTGATGAAGAGTTCTGGGAGAAGCTACTTGCAGGTGAAGTTGAGTTTTCAGAACACACAGATATCGTTGTCCAACTCGCAACCAAATATGTCAATGAACAACCCAAAAAACACTTGGTTGTAAGAGTATTGACCGTGGACGGTTTGCGATATGCCGATGAGCTAAGCGAGAATGCATTATTCGCAATACTAGGCACAATCATACCTAATGAAGGAGAAATTCAAGGCGGTGATTTATTTGACCCGCTAAATTAGTCCCCTCAAACATCCAACTCCTCCACGAACCTCGCGTTCTCTTGGATATACTGGAAGCGCAGCTCCGGCTTCTTACCCATCAGGCGTTCGACCAGGTCGCGGGTTTCTCCGGGTTCGTCCTCATCAATACTCACCCGGATCAATTTGCGGGTGGCGGGGTTCATGGTGGTGTCTTTCAGGTCTTTGGCGTCCATCTCGCCCAGCCCTTTGAACCGGCTGACGTCGATTTTGCCTTTGCCACCCAGGCCCTTTTCCATCGCTGCGTCTTTTTCCGCGTCATCCAGACAATAGATGCGTTTGGGCCCCTGGGTCAGGCGATAGAGCGGCGGGCAGGCAAGGTAGAGGTGCCCTGCATCAATCATCGGGCGCATCTGGGTGAAGAAGAAGGTCATCAACAGCGCCGCGATATGGGCACCGTCCACATCCGCGTCGGTCATGATGATGACCTTGTCATAGCGCAGATCGTCGATGTTGAAGCGGGTGCCAAGGCCCACGCCCAGCGCCTGGGTCAGATCGCTGATCTCTGTATTCGTGGTGATCTTGTTGCTTGCTGCCCCCAGCACGTTCAGGATTTTACCGCGTAGGGGGAGGAGCGCCTGTGTCTTGCGATCGCGCGCCATTTTGGCGGAACCACCGGCCGAGTCGCCCTCGACAATGAACAGCTCTGTCCCATCGCGGGTGTTGGAGGAACAATCCACCAGCTTACCGGGCAAGCGCAGTTTCTTGGTCGCGGATTTGCGTTGCGTTTCCTTTTCCTGACGGCGGCGCAGGCGTTCCTCGGCGCGCAGGACGAGGAAATCAAGGATGGCACCGGCGGATTTGGTATCTGCCGCCAGCCAGTTGTCGAAATGGTCGCGGACGGAGTTTTCGACCAGTTTCGCAGCCTCCATCGTGGCCAGTCTGTCCTTGGTCTGGCCCACGAATTCCGGTTCGCGGATGAAGCAGCTGACCAGGGCCGAGCCGCCGGTCATCAGGTCATCGCGGTTGATCTGGGCGGATTTTTTGTTGCCTGCGAGTTCACCGTAGGCGCGGATGCCTTTCAGGATCGCGGCCCAAAATCCCGCCTCATGCGTGCCGCCCTCTGGCGTGGGAACGGTGTTACAGTAGGATTGGATGAAACCGTCGCGCGCCGGGGTCCAGTTGATCGCCCATTCGACCTTGCCGGGGTGGCCGAACTTTTCCTGAAAATCAACAAGGCCCGCAAAGGGCTGATCGGCATAGGTCGACGCGCCGCCCATGCGTTCTTTCAGATAGTCCGACAGGCCGCCGGGGAAGTGAAAAGTGGCCTCTGTCGGTGTTTCCCCGTCATCAATGGCGGATTTCCAGCGAATCTCTACCCCTGAGAATAGATACGCCTTGGACCGGACCATGGTCATCATGCGTTTGGGTTTAAACTTGTGATGGCCGAAAATCTGTTCGTCGGCGTGGAAGGTCACCGTGGTGCCGCGCCGGTTGGGGGCTGCGCCGATTTTCTGTATCCCGCCCAAGGGCACCCCACGGGAAAAGCGCTGTTCATAAAGCTCTTTATTCCGCGCCACCTGCACGACCATAGAATCCGACAGCGCGTTGACCACAGAGGCCCCCACCCCGTGCAAACCGCCCGATGTCTGATAGGCCTTGCCGGAAAATTTGCCCCCGGCGTGAAGGGTGCACAAGATCACCTCCAGCGCGGATTTTTCAGGGAATTTCGGGTGTGGGTCGACGGGGATGCCACGGCCATTGTCGCGGATGGTGACGGCGTAATCGTCGTGCAGTTCCACCTCGATCCGGGTGGCGTGGCCGGCGACGGCCTCGTCCATCGAATTGTCCAGCACCTCTGCCACAAGATGATGGAGCGCGCGTTCGTCCGTGCCGCCGATATACATGCCGGGGCGTTTGCGTACGGGTTCCAGCCCCTCCAGCACTTCGATGGAAGAAGCATTATAGTCAGTGGGCTCTACCCCTGTAAGAAGATCGTCCGCCATTGGCTGCTCTTTTGTTATTGTTGATCGCCATTATGGCAGGTGTAGGGGCATGGGGGAAGAGGTGATCAAGATGATGTGGGCAGATGGGGGTCCTCTGCCGCCTCATAAAACCGAGAAGTATCGCCGCGCGATTCGCGAGATGCCGCTAAGTAATTCAACGCCTTAAAATAGCCCCTGTCGGAAATAAATCACGTTGTGTCGGTTTCGATCCTCGTTGACTGCGTGGTCGATTTATTGTTTTGTCACCGGGTGGCGATACGCATTCTGTATCCGCGCGCCGACTAATTCGAAAGTCCCGACAAACGGGATATTCCAACTTGGGAGACCACTCATGAATTCAAACAACAAGCAGCGACTGATCGTGCCTGCAAGCTTTACCCGTCGCGGATTCTTGAAATCCACTGCTGCGACAGGTGTGGCCGCGGCCGGTCTGTCCACCGGGCTGATGTCCGGCGCGGCACATGCCGCACCTAATAAGGGCGGCCATTTCCGTTTTGGTATGGGCGGCGGACAGACCACTGACACGCTGGATCCGGGCCATTGGGAAAATTCTTTCACCTCGGCACTTGGATTCGGCATCCACGGCTTTTTGACGCAATTGGACAGCAACAGTGCTGTTGAAGGCAACCTGGCAGAAAGCTGGGAAGCATCGGCCGACGCATCGGTTTGGCATTTCAAACTGCGCTCTGGCGTTACCTTCCACGATGGCAAAGCCCTGACAACAGATGATGTTGTCGCTTCGATCAATCACCACCGTGGTGAGGATTCGACCTCTGCCGCCGGTCCGTTGGTGGCACCGATTACCGATATTACAGCGAGCGGTGATATTGTTTCATTCACACTGGAAGGCGGCAATGCTGACTTCCCAGCATCTTTGGCGGACTATCACCTGCCAATTTGTGCGGCCTCTGGTGACGGCATCGATTGGCAATCGGGCAATGGGTGTGGGCCATACAAGCTGAGCGAATTCAACCCCGGCGTTAACGCACGCTTTGAGCGGTTTGAAAACGATTGGACAGATGCACGCGGCCACTTTGATTCAATCGAAATCATTGCTTTGATTGACCCGAATGCGCGTACTGCAGCATTGGTTTCTGGCGACGTCGATGCCATTGACCGGGTTGATCTGAAAACCGTTGCTCTGCTGAAAAACGCACCCGGTGTCGAAGTGACCACCGTGGACGGCACGTTGCATTACACCTTTGCTATGTCGGTCAACAAGGATCCGTTCCAGGATCAAAACATCCGACTGGCGCTGAAATATGCAATCAACCGCGAAGAAATGGTTGATAAAATTCTGTTCGGCTATGGGTCCGTTGGTAACGACCACCCGATCGGTCGTGGTCAGCAGTTCTTTAACAAAGACCTAGAGCAGCGCACTTATGATCCAGACAAGGCCAAGTTCCACCTGAAAGAGGCTGGCCTGGATTCGCTGTCTGTTGCGGTTTCATCCTCTGACGCAGCCTATGCTGGTGCGGTTGATGCGGCGGTTCTGTATCAGAACTCTGCCAAGGATGCGGGCATCGATCTGGAAGTCGTGCGGGAACCGAAAGATGGCTACTGGTCTGACGTCTGGATGGTGAAACCGTTCAGCGCCGTGTACTGGTCTGGCCGTACGCTGGAAGATCAGATGTTCGCCACTGCCTATCAATCTGGCGTGGCCTGGAACGATACATTCTGGGGCAGCGATCGCTTTGACGAGCTTTTGATCAAGGCGCGTTCGGAGCTGGATACCGATAAGCGCCGCGCGATGTATTACGAAATGCAGGCGATCCTGAACGTCGATGGCGGCACCGTCATCCCAATGTTTGCATCCTACGTGAATGCCAACCGAGACACTGTCGGGTTTGGTGATCAGGCGTCGAACTGGGATATCGATGGTCTGCGCTTTATGGAGCGCTGGTGGTTCAAGTAAGATCACCAGATGAGAATAGAAATCGGCGGGTCATTGACCCGCCGTTTTTTGTTTTGATGCCGTCGGCGAGAGTAAATTCGCCAAATAGAATGAGGGACCATTTAGAGGTTCGGGAAGTAATCCTCGCAGGTGCCTTCGCGGTAGACATCGGCGGTGCAGCAATGCAGACCACCGCCAAAGGCATAGGCATCGCGCAGCTCGACCGGGACGACCTCCATCCCTAGCTTGTCCATCTGTTCCATCTGATAAACTTCGGATGCCTCAACACAGACGGTTTTGGGATCCAGCACCAGCACGTTCATGGAAAGCCAGGTCGAAGAATAGCACAAGGGCGGCGGCGCGTTATGGGCCGGTTGCGCGGCGTCGACGATTTCCCAGTCATTGTCGTTAAACATCTTGCGCTGATCTTCTGGCAGGCGGCGCTGTGGGTTGTTCAGGATCAGGCCAGGGCGCAAAGGCGTGAAGGTCGCATCAATGTGGATCGGGTACGGGTCACCGGGGAAGTTCACCGTGTGCACCCGGTGATCGGGGAAGTGACGGCGCAGCCATTCGATGCCTTTTTCATTGGTGGTGAACCCGTGTTGGGCCACCAGATCGCGACCGAAGCGCAAAACGTCGGCGGCATCGAACAGGGGCTCTTCCTCTGTCGTGACAAAGAACTTTTCAGCCGCCCATTGCAGGCGTTTTTCAACGCCGATTTTGTCGGACAGATAATCGGGGTGATAGTCAGCATCCGTCAGGCGCGGTTTGGGGGCGCTTTCGTGGCGGAAATTCGGATCCTCGTTGAAATACTGCTGCATCAAAGGTCGGTAGTTCAAATATTCGAACCAACGGCAGCGATAGGACATCGTTGCCTCTAGCATCTCGGACCCCACGGTCAAAAGCACATCGCGCGGGGGCATACAGCCAAATTGGCTGTCGGTGTGAAAGTCTGGCGTCGTTGCCGGCAGGGAATGATCGATGGGCGTTGGGCGGTCGACGCGAATGCCGCGCTTTTCCAGCATGGAGGCAAAATTATCCAACAGTTCATTGGCGCGGTCGATGGTTTCCTGCGGGCGGCGGCCCCATTGGCCGCGCATGTCGCTATCTTCGGGGACTTTGGCATCCAGCGCTGGTTCTTCGGGCGGGATGTGGCAATCATCGGCCCGGCCCACGATCACGTGGTGCAGCGGGTCCCATTCATTCCAGCTGTTGACGACGGTCTTGGCTGAGGTGTCAGAGGCGGGGGGTGTGGTCTCGATATTCATGCAGCGCTGGTAGCGTCATTGCCGATGCGTTTCAAGCTGCGGATGCGACATCTGTTGTCGGTATTTTGAGGCCCTAGTGCGAAGGGGCGCTGCCCCCTTACCCAGGGCTCCGCCCGTTCACGGCTGAATTGATCCGCTGGATCAATTCCGGGACGCCGCTCACCCCGAGGTATTTTTGGCGAAAGGAAGACCCCGGCCAGCACGGGCTGCAGCCGGGGATTAAATCAATGGTCGTTGATATCGTGTTCAATGATGCGTTGCTGTCCGGTGCGCAGGCGGAACATGCGGCGCAGGATCAGCCAGGCAACCAGGGAAACGGCCGCAAAGATCACCAGAAGCCAGGGCAAAGACAAGCTCGCCCCGACGGCCAGCAAAATGCCGACCACGGCCGCGCCGATGGCAAAGCCCAAGAGGATAAAGCCCGGGATCACCATTTCCAGAATGCCCAGAACCAGCGCCGCGGCCAGCCAGACCCACCAAAGCGCCCACATCACGATCTTCCTTTCAAAAGGCTGAACGCATTGACAAAGGCATCCAGTGCATTGGCGGGAAGCAGCACGGTCTGATTGCCCTCGCCCTTTCCGACGGCGGTCAGGGCTTCGACCTGTTTCAGGGCCACCTGATACTGCGCGGCCTCCAGCCCGTTTTCCTGAATCGCCTTGGCCACGACTTGGGTTGCGTACGCTTCGGCATCGGCGGAAATGCGGCGGGCCTTGGCGGTTTGTTCGGCCGCGTAAAGTTCGGCATCGGCGGCAAGTTCGACGGCGCGGCGGGTGCCTTCGGCCTCTGTCACTTGGGCGCGGCGGGCGCGTTCGGCGTTCAGCTGTTGGAGCATCGCATCGCGGGTGGCCTGATCAAGGTTCACGTCCAAAATCTCTGCCCGTGTGACCTCGATCCCCCAATCATCGACGGCATCCTCGACCAACGCCTTGATCTGGGTAATCAGTTGATTGCGGTTGGACTGGACCTCGTCCAGTTCCATCTTACCGATCTCTGCCCGGACGATCCCGGCCACAGTGGTTGCGATGGCGGCGTCGACATCACGGATGCGGTAAACCGTCTTTTCCGGCTCCAGAATTCGGTAAAAGACAGAGGTTTCGACCTGCACCAGCACGTTGTCTGATGTGATCGCATCCTGACTGGCCGTGGGCAACTGGCGTTCCAGGATTGAGATTTTATGCGCCACACGATCCAGAAACGGCACGATAAAGTTGATGCCGGGCCCCAGAACAGCACGCAGGCGGCCAAACCGTTCAACCACATGTTTTTCAGACTGCGACACGATGCGCACGCCCTTGAAGATCGAGACAATGATAAAGCCCGCAAACAAGAGCAGCACAATGTTGCCACCCAAAATCTGACTAATCAGGTTGGTAATGTCCATATTCAAATCCTTATACGACTTGCCGTATTACCTATGATATGCCCGGCTTGCGTTCAATTGGGTAAAAAAGGTCATTTTGCGACATGACTGCGACAAGGGGACCTCTTTAGCCCAGCGCCCAATTGCAGTGAGATGCGCCCGAGACGCGAAAAACCTATATCGAGGATTGTGATGAAACAATTTGCCATATCTGCCTGTGTGATTGCCCTATCGATTGGCCCTGCAATTGCCGAAGGCGATGCAGAGGCCGGGGAAAAAGCCTTTAACCGCTGCAAAGCCTGCCATTCCATCACCAATGGCGACGAGGTCGTCCTGCGCGGGGGCCGCACCGGTCCTGATTTGTTTGGCGTGATTGGCAGGCCTGCGGCGAGTGTCGAAGAATTCAACTATTCCAACGACTTAATCTCTGCTGCTGAGGCAGGATTGATCTGGGATCAGGAAAATCTGGTGACATTTGCCACCGATCCGCGGGCATTTCTGCGCGAGTATCTGGGCGATGGTGGCGCGAAATCAAAGATGACCTTTCGCCTGAACCGGGGGGGCGAGGATATTGCGGCCTATCTGGCCAGTTTCTCTGTTGCCCCGGCAGAGACAACCGATGCAACGGACGATGCAGCCACAACAACCGAATAAACTGCAAGAAAATCACGCTCTGCGGCACTGTGGACATTGCCCGCGAGGTTTAACCGTTCTAATAAGACGCTGGAACGCCGGGCAGGAATCTGTTTCTCGCCCCATTAAATTTTGAAATCTGGGAGGCAAGGCATGGCTGACGCAGCCGTTCATGGCCACGAACATCACGACGAGCGGAGCTTTTTCACCCGCTGGTTCATGTCGACGAACCACAAGGATATCGGCATCCTCTACCTGATCACGTCCGCATTTGTCGGTCTGATCGCGGTCCTGTTCACCGTTTACATGCGGCTGGAGCTGCATGAACCGGGCGTTCAGTACATGTGCCTGGAAGGCGCACGATTCTTCGCCTCTGACGCGGTTTGTACCCCCAACGGGCACCTCTGGAACGTGATGATCACCTATCACGGCGTCCTGATGATGTTCTTCGTGGTTATTCCGGCGCTGTTTGGCGGTTTTGGCAACTATTTCATGCCGCTGCAGATCGGTGCACCGGACATGGCCTTCCCGCGGATGAACAACCTGTCCTACTGGATGTATGTCACCGGTGTCGCGCTGGGTGTCGCCTCTCTGCTCTCCCCCGGCGGCAATGACCAGCTGGGTTCTGGCGTTGGCTGGGTTTTGTACCCGCCGCTGTCCACGACCGAGGGTGGTTATTCCATGGATCTGGCGATCTTTGCGGTTCACGTCTCTGGTGCCTCGTCCATTCTGGGTGCGATCAACATGATCACCACCTTCCTGAACATGCGTGCCCCCGGCATGACGCTGTTCAAGGTGCCGCTGTTTAGCTGGTCGATCTTTGTCACCGCATGGCTGATCTTGTTGGCCCTGCCGGTGCTGGCGGGTGCGATCACCATGCTGTTGACCGACCGGAACTTTGGCACGACCTTCTTTGATCCTGCTGGTGGTGGGGATCCGATCCTGTATCAGCACATCCTGTGGTTCTTTGGCCACCCGGAAGTGTATATCATCATCCTGCCCGGCTTTGGCATTATCAGCCACGTCATTGGCACCTTTTCCCGCAAGCCGATCTTTGGCTATCTGCCGATGGTCTGGGCGCTGATCGCCATTGGTGTTCTGGGCTTTGTCGTCTGGGCGCACCATATGTACACCGTGGGCATGAGCCTGACCCAGCAGTCCTATTTCATGCTGGCAACGATGGTCATTGCGGTGCCAACCGGGGTTAAGATCTTTAGCTGGATCGCGACCATGTGGGGCGGATCGATCGAATTCAAAGCGCCGATGCTGTGGGCCTTTGGTTTCCTCTTCCTCTTCACCGTCGGCGGTGTGACCGGGATCGTTCTGTCACAGGCCGGCATCGACCGCGCCTATCACGACACTTACTACGTCGTGGCGCACTTCCACTATGTGATGAGCCTTGGTGCGATCTTTGCGATCTTTGCAGGTATCTATTTCTACTTCTCCAAGATGACCGGCAAACAGTACCCGGAATGGGCTGCCAAGCTGCATTTCTGGATGATGTTCATCGGTGCCAACCTGACCTTCTTCCCCCAGCACTTCCTGGGTCGTCAGGGCATGCCGCGCCGTTACATCGACTATCCCGAAGCCTTTGCAAAATGGAATGAATGGTCATCCTGGGGGGCTTACCTGTCCTTCGCATCCTTCGTGTTCTTCTTCGGCATCATGGCCTATGCCCTGATCTGGGGCAAACGCGACGCCCGCGAAAACCCATGGAACGAATATGCCGACACGCTGGAATGGACACTGCCATCCCCGCCACCAGAGCACACATTCGAAATCCTGCCCAAGCAGGAAGAATGGGACAAAGGGCATAGCCATTAAATGCCCTACGAATGGCAAGACGAATTATCAGAGGCCTCGGAAAATTCCGGGGCCTCTGCACATTCAGGCCCGGTTTATCATCTGAGCCTCTGGCCCTACCGATCCCTGCCCAAGCGCGGGTTCGTGATCTTTATCGGTGTGACGGCCACGCTTTTGTTGGTGCCACTGCTGGCGGTGCTGGGATCGCCGGTTCTGTGGGTGATGCTGCCCTTTATGGCCGGGGCGATTGCCGTGATCTGGTGGGCGCTTCAGCGCAGTTACCGCGACGGCGAGGTGTTGGAGGAGCTGACCCTGACCCGGGAGCGGATCACCCTGACCCATCAGCGCCATGGCCAAGAGGCGCGGGAATGGCAGGCCAATCCCTATTGGGTGCGCGTCACACTGCATCCCGGCGACAGGCCCGTGCCCCATTACCTGACCCTGAAAGGCAATGACCGGGAGGTCGAGTTGGGCGCGTTTCTGTCCGAAGAGGAACGGATCACACTGGCAGCTGAGCTGCAGGAGCGACTGGCGCGGGTGAATTCCGCGTAGTTCGCAGATCACTTCTGTCGCCGCTTCTGGCTGTCCAAACGCAAAACGCCTACGGGCGCTGGTGCCCGTCATTGGTTCATTTGCGACATGAGGGCGAATTCAGGACAGAGTTCGCCCGCATCGCCCGTAACATGTGCTTTGGGCATTGCGCCCGCGCTATGTTCAGCAGTCAGGCAATTTCATGGTTTGGGTCTCTTCACGTCGACATCGTACAGGGGAGGCGCCGCTGGGATCTGCCATGATTTCAGGAAATGTGATGGCGATCATTTCCGTCGTGTTCTGGGCGGCAGGTTTCCCGGCGGCGGAGATCCTTTTGGACACCTGGCATCCGATCGCGCTCACAACCTTGCGCCTGCTTGTTGTCATGGCGGTTCTGCTGGCGCTGTGGGTCGTGATCGATGGCGCCAATGCGCTGAGACGGGCCAGATGGGGGCGTGGTCTGTGGATCGAGATGCTTGGATTTGGCACGGGCGCCAACCTGTTGATATTCGCGCAGTGGTATACGGACCCCGTAACTGTGGCGTTGATCGCCACGGCTACCCCGATTTCTGCCACGATAATCGAGCTGCTCTGCCGTCAGAGGCGTCTTCGCCTGCGTTTTGTCTTTGGTTTGATCGTATCGGTTCTGGGAGGCCTGATCGCCGTCGGCGAGAAATACACTGTTGATCTTGGGTGGGGCGTTCTGATGGCGATATCATCAGGGGTTTGCTTTGTCTGGGCGTCCAACGCCGCAGTTCGGGATTTTCCCGATCTTTCCCCGATCGGGCGAAGCACAATTACATTTGCCGGTGCAACGTTGTTGACAGTTCCGGTCTTTCTATTCGGCTGGTCACAGGACCTGATCGCAGCGCCGAAAATAGAAACCGCCCACCAGATCGGTCTGTTGCTGGTCTACGCCGTGGGCGCAATGGCTGTGTCGCAAATCCTGTTCATTGCATCGGTCGCGCGGATCGGCATCGCCCTGTCCAGCATTCACATGAATGCCGCGCCGTTTTACGTGATGCTGATCTTGATGATGTTGGGCGGCGTTTGGGATTGGCGCGCCGCGTTCGGGGCCGTGATTGTTGGCGTCGGCGTAATGCTGTCACAGCCCCGACAGCGCGAATCTGAACACCAAGGCAGCTGACAGCGATCAGCCTTGGTCCTTGGCCGGCGGGAGACGTTGACAGAATGTTTCACGCGGACCTAAACTTGATCTGCCCTGACCAAGGCATGACGGTTCATTGAGCCGCCCTTTGCAGAACGACAAGGGAAGTGTCATGAGGTTCACAACAAGCGACGGAGTTGATCTGTATTATCAACTGGATGGCGACGGACCACCCCTGTTGATGCTGAGCGGAATCTGGAGCGACACAACCACCTGGAACGCGCAGGTGCGCAGGTTTGCAGACCATTTCACCTGCATCCGTCTGGATCACCGCGGCATCGGCCAATCTGACAAATGGGCGGGTGAGCATTCCTATGACCTGCATGCCCGGGATGTGAAGGAGCTGCTGGATCATCTGGATTTGCGGCGCGTTGTGATCGTGGGCGTGTGTCATGGCGGCATGGCGGCGGTGACGCTGGCCATCAACCATCCGGGCTATGCCGGGGCGCTGTGCCTGAACGCCACGCAGCTGTTGGGCTCTGTACGCCTTTCGCAGATGTATATCGGTTGGAAACGGATATTGGACACATCTGATTTTGAAACGCTCTATACGGTGATCATGCCCACGATCATGTCAGACGCTTGGTTGTCCGAAAATCGAGACCGGCTTCCGGCATTGCTGAAATCCATCGAAAGTCGGATGGATTACCCTGCGGCCCAGAAGATGGTCGATGCGCTGATCGCCTATTCTGCCACTGGTTTTAACGCCCAGCAAATCGCATCAATCAACATCCCCGCCCTTCTGATGGCAAGCGGCGAGGACAGGTTCATCCTGCCTAGCGTTATTCAGTCCGAAAGCCGGCATTGGCCCAATGCAACCTATCATCTGTTTGAGAGCTCTGGCCATTTTCCACAACGGGAGATGCCTGAAGTCTACAACAGGGTTGTACTGGATTTTCTGCAGAGCCTGACGGAATAGAAATTCACCTTTCCCCATGGCTGCGGTCATATCCGTTTACCGACGGGCTTTGCCAGCCGTTCAGGGCGCCCTTTGCGGGCTCAAACACCTCGATCAGCAGCGGATAGCACGGGGTTGTGTCGCTGGAATGTTCCGCCCCGCAATCGCCGCCCGGGCAGGCGCTGAGCGCGCCCATGATGTCAATCTCGGCAAAGAACTCCAGATAGTCGCCGGGGCGGACGGGGCTCGCCTTCATAAAATATTGGCCGGTGTCGCGGGTGAAGCCGGTGCACATAAAGACATTCAGCACGTCGTGGACATGCGGTTCGGCCTCTGCCCGGCTGATCCCCTGATCATCGGCCAACGCCCGGGTCAGGTTTGAGTGGCAGCAATGGTGGTACTGCCCGCCCGACAGCAGGTTATTGGTGTAAGGATCACAGCGCGTGCCGATCACATCATGGACCGAGCCGCCGAATTCATCGATCCCGTACCAGCCCAGCGTATCGTCCACAATCGTGGCCATTGGGCGCAGATACGGAAAGGATGACCAAAGCCGTTCGCCTGTGGTCACATGGGTGCCATGGAGCGCCCGGGTCTTACCAGAATAAAAGCGCTCGTTGATGTTATTTGCGTTCCACAGGTTCAAGTCGCCCACTTGCGGTCCCTCGACAGAGGTGATGCGGAAAAACGTGCCCGCAGGCGCGCGGAAGGTCGCGGCCTGCCGTGGCTCTGCCACGGCCTCTGCAATCTTGTGTGCCCCGGCCCGGGCCGACCGGTAGAGCGCCAGATCCGGCTGTGGTGCGGTTTCGGGCGGGTAGCAGATGACCGGCTGAATGGCGCGGCGATCGGCGGCATCGGGGGGCGGATTGACGGTCATACGACTCTCCTGTCTGGGCAGTTGCATCGAAGATTAGACAAATCGGGTGCGAATGCCAGTTTCACCCTAGCCGTCATTTTGCGCAAGATGGGTGAGACATCGCCTTGCGGTATTTTGACTGTCCCCGTTTCGTGGTAAATTTCAACATGACCGACGACGGGGGGGCCATGACACGACATCGAACATCAGGGTTTCGCCTACAGTCTGGCGCCGTGTTGCCCGAGCTTGACGTTGAATATGAATGCTATGGCAAACTCAATGCTGAAAAGTCCAATGCAATCCTCGTTCAGCATGGGACGACAAGCACACATCACGCTGCCGAGCGAACGACCCCTGATTTGCGGGAAGGCTGGTGGGACGGTATTATTGGCCCTGGTAAGCTGCTCGACACCGACACATATTGCGTGATTTCGTCGAACATACTGGGATCGTCTTATGGAACGACTGGTCCTGCTTCGATCAATCCGAATACGGGCCGTGCCTGGGGGGTCGACTTTCCCCAGATAACGCTAGAGGACATGGTCCGCGCACAGAAATCGCTGACAGATGCGATGGGGATCGATCAGCTTTTCGCGGTTTCGGGTGGATCGGTTGGCGGTTTGCTGGCCTTTCAATGGGCGGTCACCTTCCCGGATGCAATGCGGGGAATTGTTGCGGCTGATTGCGGCCCGGTGAACGGGT
Organism: Roseovarius sp. YIN77; assembly: GCF_057219155.1. Lineage (NCBI taxonomy): Bacteria > Pseudomonadati > Pseudomonadota > Alphaproteobacteria > Rhodobacterales > Roseobacteraceae > Roseovarius > Roseovarius sp. YIN77. Next base: position 36,952 of record NZ_JBXVVI010000009.1, on the reverse strand, counting down.
TTGGGACCAGCGCGGCCCTGCCGAATCTGGTAGCAGAACTTCAAGCCGATCCTAACTGGAATGATGGCCACTATGCTAAGTCCGGTGGTCTGACAGAAGTGATGACCCGAATTCGGGTCCGTACATTATTGTCCTACCAGTTCATGGAAAAATTCGAAGGCCAAATGCCAAAAGAGGAAATCGAAAAACTGCTGCAAGACACGTCCAAAGAGTGGGCCGAGGAGTTCGATCCGATGAGCCTTGTCGTGCTCAATTCAGCGATCGGGCAATTTGATGTCGCCGACCGGTTGAATCGCATTCGGGCAAAGTTTTTCTATGTGCTTTGCGATACGGATGAGTTCTATCCCGCGTCGATAGGAAAGGGCGTTGCCGATCAAATGCGGGCGGCTGGGGCGCAGGTGACATTTCATCAGGTGAACAGCCATATGGGGCACTATTCCACATCCGTCGAACCGGGAAAATGGGTCCCAGAGGCGCGCGCCTTTCTGGCCGGTTTGTAACCGGGTCCCCTGTCCGCGCCGCCCGGCAATAATCCAGATCAGGTTGCCGCGCGGTTTCGGGCAGGTAGCAGATAACCGGCTGAATGGCGCGGCGATCTTCGGCATCAGCGGGTGGGTTGATGGATATCGGGGGCTCCACGATTTGGGTGTTGCCGCATACGATCACCCGCCGGGGTCGGGTTTGTAAAGCCAAGATTGTTAGGCAGTCCTGGCGGGCAGGATGAGCCTGCCCGCTGAACATAGCTGTGACGATCAGGCCGCCTTGCGCCGTGGGTTGCCCTTGCCCCGTGACGGACGGCGGCGATTGCGCGATGACTTTGTCGCGCCTTTGGGATCTGGCAGCGCTTCCCACGGGCGGCCAAACGCCACTTGGATCGATTGACCCAACATTTTCTCGATCGCCTTCAATTCGCCCATTTCGGCCGGGGCGCAAAAGCTGACCGCAGCGCCAGCAGCGCCTGCCCGGGCGGTCCGCCCGATACGGTGAACATAGTTTTCCGGCACGTTCGGCAGTTCGAAATTATAGACATGGCGCACTTGCGGGATATCGATACCCCGCGCCGCCACATCGGTTGCGACCAAAATCCGGGCCTCCCCCGCACGAAACGCCGCCAAGGCGCGATCGCGCTGGCCCTGGCTTTTGTTACCGTGAATGGATTCGGCGCCGAACCCATCTGCCACCAGCCGTTTTTTCAAACGCTCCGCCCCATGTTTGGTGCGGGAAAAAACAATGGCCAGTTCATCACGGTGCTTATCCAGCGCCTCGATCAGGGCATCTGCCTTGGTGGTCTGGGCAATGAAATGCACAGATTGACTGATTTTATCCGCTGTCTGGCCCAGAGGCGCGACTTGCACGCGGGCAGGATTGGTCAGGTAGGTGTTGGCCAGTTCGTTCATCTGCTTGGGCATGGTGGCAGAGAAGAGCATCGTCTGACGATCAGACCGCAACAACGGGGCGATTTTGCGCAGTGCATGGACAAAGCCCATGTCGAGCATCTGATCAGCCTCGTCCAGAACCAGATATTGGGTTTGCGACAGATCAACGGCGCGGCGGTCCAGCAGATCAATCAACCGTCCGGGTGTGGCCACCAGAATGCTGGTGCCTTTGGCAAGGCGTTGCATCTGCACATTGATGGATTTGCCGCCCACCACGATATTGATTTTAACCGGGCTGTTTCCGGCAAAGCTGCGCAGCGCCTCGACAATCTGATTGGCGAGTTCGCGTGTTGGAACAAGGATCAGCGCGTCGACAGATTTTGGCGCGGGCTTATGGCCGATCTTGCGCACCTGTTGCAGGAGCGGCAGACCAAAGGCCGCGGTTTTCCCGGTGCCCGTCTGGGCCAGACCCAAAAGGTCACGTCCCTCCAGCAACAGCGGGATCGCCTGTGTCTGAATTGGGGTAGGTTTGCACAGGCCAATCTCGGCCAGATGCGCGGCAATCTTGGCATTCACGCCAAGTTTTTCAAATTCGTTCAAGTTTCTTTTCCTTTCGTCGGCCCCAGGGGCAGCGACTGTATTTGGAGTCACAAAATGCCATTGCCCCGAGACTCGGAGAACAGCGTCAACACGTCAGAGTGCGATCTGATCCAACCTCGGGGCCGAATTGCCCCGCAAGCGATCAAACCGACGGACCCCTCGCGTGATGATGGGAACCAATGGTGGGCCGTGATGGCCCAGTCTATCCGAGTCGTGGTGCAAGCACCTGCCCCGCTCACGCGGCGGGGGACAACGGATGCGCGCTAATGCGGTGAAATGAACGAGATGTCAAGGAAAGAGTATGCAGCCCCGGCATTGACTTGCCCACTTCATGGAACATAAACCTCTCTAACTGATAATGTTATAGCAAGCCGGGACGACGAAAATGAACCAGATTATCCTGTGCATGAAATGGGGCAGCCTTTATCCGGCAAGCTATGTGAATATACTATTCAATGCCGTAAAGGCGAACATGAATTCACCGTTTACTTTTGTCTGCTTGACGGACAATCCAGAGGGCTTGCACGAAGATATTGTCCATCACCCAATTCCCGACGTAGGCATTCCCGCAGGTCGATACAATCCAGGCGCATGGGCAAAAATCGGTGTCTTCAAGCCAGATCTATACGGGATGAAAGGGCGAATACTATTCATTGATCTCGACACCATGATCCTCGGGGCATTGGATTCACTTTTTGACAGCAAGGCTGACTTCATCGCCATTGGTCCCGGCTCCTGGGGTGTGACACGCAAAGCGAAGCCCGCGTTCTATCGGCCGGGCAAAAAAATACTCCGAAAAATTAAAGGAAAAAAAGAAAAAATCAAAATCTCAGACCGATTACATGTGGGGCCCAATACAATGGGGACTGGGATTTTTGCCTTTAATGCTGGCGCACTTTCTGATGTCTATGAACGCTTTGTCACCGATCCTGACAGCGCGATGACCACCTATGTCAACGAGCAACATTATATCGAGCATCAGCTCGACACATGGGATGAATGGCCGGATAAGACATTGATAAGTTTCAAGTATTCGCTCAGACGCCCGTTGTTTCTTGATATCTTTCTTGCACCCAAACGCCCACCGGAAAACGTCCGCGTCCTTGCCTTTCACGGCGACCCTAGACCTATCGCATTGGCAAAGAACCGGTTTTCGTCAAAACGCGAACTGCCTCATATCTGGATCGGGCCGGTCAGATGGGTTGCCGATTACTGGAAGCGATACGATCACTAGCCTTTGCTTATAGCCCTGCTGAAATTACACCGCGCGTTCCACGAGCATATGCCAATCACAAATCTAACCTCGGGGCCGAATTGCCTCGCGAGAGTTCAAACCGACGGCCCCCTCGGGCAATGATGGGAACCAATGATGGGCCGTAATCGGGTGTTGAGCCCCTCGGTAATCGTTCTGGCGGGTGTTTGGCCGCGTCTTTTGCAATTGTCCGCGCGTTCATGCGGCCCGATTGGCACGAACCAATTCCCCGTTTTTGCGATAGAGAAACGCCAACAGCCTGTCGTGATATCCGGCAGGCGGGGCATGGATTACGCTGTCGCGCGCCGCGATGTGCTGGCACCATTTGTTCACATTTTCCAGCCCGTCAAAAACCCCGAAATCCCCCAAAGTATCGAACGTGTCAAAGTAGCGAAAGATTGTGCCCCAGACCCCGTCGATCATGTGAAACCGATCGCCGGCGAAAAAAGGCCCTGAAATCTCTGGCTCTATCCATTCCAGTTTTTGCCGGAGGGCGCGGCGTTTTTCTTCGAACGCCTCGGGATCGGGCGCGGAATAAAATCCGCCAATGGCGTTCAAGGTCTCTGATCCAAATTCAATCCAAGACCTGTGGCGCGCGCGGTCAAGGGGATCGGCGGGATGCAGTGACCCCGGGGTGATTTCATCCAGATATTCGGCGATCACCTGGCTTTCAAAAATCACCCTGTCATCTGTTTGCAGAACCGGAACCCGGCCCATAGGTGATATTTTCACAAACCAATCGGGTTTGTTGGCCAGATCGATATAGGTGCGGCGGTGCGGGATATTCTTTTCGGTCAGAACAATCACCGCGCGTTGAACATAAGGACATAGGTGATGGCTGATAAGGTGAAAGTCGGGCATATTATCCTCCATATTTGAATGCAATTGCATATATATAGGTATTGCCGATTGCAAGTCAATGCAAATGCATGTAAATGATCCCTATGGACACCAACGCCGCAACCCTTGCCTGGATTCAAATGTTCCGCGCCTATCGCCGGGCACGAGAGCAGGCAGATTCAACGTTAAAAACCAATGGTCTGCCGCCGTTGGAGCAATATGATATCCTGCTGGAGTTAGAGCGCGCCGGACAGACGGGCCTGCGCCCGATGGTGCTGGAAAAGCGTTTGTTACTGCCGCAATATGGCATCTCTCGACTGGTGGACCGGATGCGCAAAGCGCAATTGATCGAAAACATCCCCTGCCCCGAGGATCGGCGCGGCTATAACCTGCGGATCACGGGAACGGGGCAAGAACTGCGGCGTCAGATGTGGCAGGTTTATGGGCCGGTGATCAGCGCCGCGACAAGCGATCTGACAAAAGAAGAAGGCCAGCTTTTGGCTGACCTTCTGCAAAAAGTCGCGATGACCTAGCGGGCGGTTACACCGCGCGTTCGACCAGCATATGCTTAATTTCTGCAATGGCCTTGGCGGGGTTCAACCCTTTGGGGCAGGTATTGGTACAGTTCATGATCGTGTGGCAACGATAAAGCTTGAACGGATCTTCCAGATCGTCCAGCCGTTCGCCTGTCGCCTCATCCCGGCTATCAATGATCCAGCGATAGGCATGCAAGAGCGCCGCAGGCCCCAGATATTTGTCGCCGTTCCACCAATAGGACGGGCAAGAGGTCGAGCAAGACGCGCACATAACGCATTCATATAGACCGTCGAGTTTCTTGCGATCCTCGATCGACTGCTTCCATTCCTTGGCCGGGCGGTTGGTCTTGGTCTCCAGCCACGGCATGATCGAGGCATGCTGGGCATAGAAATGCGTGAGGTCCGGGATCAGATCCTTGACCACCGGCATATGCGGCAGCGGGTAGATCTTGATATCACCCTTGATCTCATCGGTGCCATAGATACAGGCCAGCGTGTTGATCCCATCGATATTCATCGCACAAGAGCCACAAATCCCCTCGCGGCACGAGCGGCGGAAGGTCAGCGTCGGATCAATCTCATTCTTGATCTTGATCAGCACGTCCAGAACCATCGGCCCGCAGGTGTCCATGTCGACGAAATAGGTGTCGAGGCTCGGATTTTCACCGTCTTCCTCGTTCCAGCGATAAATCTGGACCTTGCGGATATTGGTGGCACCCTCTGGCTTGGGCCAGGTTTTCCCCACGGTGATGCGGGAGTTTTTCGGGAGGCTGAATTGTACCATTTTTACATCCTCTGTCCTTCAAGCGCGGCTCTTTGGAGCAACTCCATCGAGCTTAACACGCGTTTTTCCAACTGAATACCACGCTGTCTATTGGTTTTAACAACCACGCAGAAGTTTCTTTCACAACTCGCAATTTCGGCCATGTCCCTAGCAGAATAACGCATCATCGAGATCCATTGAAAATTTCTTGGTCAACTCTTGGGCGAGACCGAACCTGTATTCATCCGTCAGTACTTCAAGCACAGACCAAGATAATCGATTAGTGAGTGCATCGAAAAATGAAACTTCCGACCCTTCGGCCAACTCGAAGTAAAAGTCCGACTGGCCGAGCATATCGAACAAAACCTTTTTCTTAAAATCACCCAATGTTCCCTGTTGGGACGATTGAGAACGGCCAAGACCTAATACCGGAACGCCTAGCGACATACAATTGATTGCACAATGATAAGTATCCGTCACGACGAAACGCGAACTCGCCAGTTGGCTACGCATAGATTGGAAATCACTTTCTGGGTCCGATTTACTCATCTGGAACCAATTATCCACTTTTCTTCCACTTAGACCGGTTGTACGCACGATCCCGTCACACAACGCTTCGGGGTTATCGAACCCGGAACGCCCAAAGAAATAGGAGAATTCGTCTTTCTTTTTCACAGCAACCGGTGGCAGCAGGAACGCACAATCCATTCCCTGCGTAATTTTGGACATATTCGGAAAGCTGAACTGATGAGACAAGTTTTTCACGGAAAATGGATCGCGAGGCAGTATAGCTTCAAAGTACTCTTCCATTCGGCGCAATGCGGGCCCAAATCGTGAAACATTGCGGCTGAAATCGTGCTGAAAATTGTTACCTGCAGACACTACGCGCCCTATCGGGGGAGCCTGACGGAAAGTGAATAAGTCTGTCCATCGGCGATATCCAGCATCGCGATCTACTGAAAGGCCCAGTTTGACATCACGTTTCGCGAAATCCCGTGCACCGTAAATCGGGTTATTTAGGAAATCTCCCCAATATACGACATGGGAATAGTCTTGGAGTGTTTCAGCATGTGTCAATTCCTTCACCTCGCGACCCGCTGCAATATGCCGACGCTTTGGGAAGGGTTGAGCCGTATACAGATCGAACGTGCATGGTTTGGCAGAAAAGTACGCGACAGCTGCAGAATCAACACTATACATGCCAGCATTACCAGGGTTGGCCGCGCAAATAACTGCTACACTTGGCTCTGAATTCTGCGACGCAGACACTCTCACACACCAACCCTACTCTGGGCTAGCAAGCGGAAGACACTATAAAAAATCGCCGCAATCTGCCGTTTCGTACGTATGGTAATTCCCTTGCTCCTCACTGTTCCCTCACAAATCCAACAACGCCGGCAGGCCACTGGTGGCCAGGCATTCAAGTGTGGGGGGGCGGGATACGATATTGGCGACGATTTCGACCGACGATGCGGTCGGGCCGGTGACGGCCTCTGACGCCAGCGAGATCAGTTCGTTGGCCTCTGCATTGTCTATGATGCAATTGACGGAAGGCTCCACGGGCACGCCGGGGAATTTGTCCTGCACGATCGGGGTCACCGTGCGCTTGGCCGCGCTGCGGGTCAGATCGTTTTGTTGTTCCGCCGTGCAGGCGGTGAGCGTGATGAGGGCGACAAGCCCCAATCCGGCCTTGGCCAGAGATGTGATCTTTGTCATGTCGCCCTCTCTTTCATATCAATCGGCCTTTAACGAGGACCGGATCGTGCTGCCGGTTTCCAGAAACGCGATGGCGCGTTCTTGCTGTGCCAGGGTCAGGGTCGGCCACAGCTCGGCGTCGCCCTCCAGAAGTGGGTACTCAGCAGGCAGGGGAAGATTGCCTGTCGGCCCTTTAGCCACAGTAGTTTGAGCTTCTCCGACAGGATTAGTAGGTGTCGCCAGAATCAACTTTTTGGCCGCACAATTATTAATAGAACCAGCCAACGAGGGTGAAACCGTATCACTGGGCACCATATTGACGACAGTGCCGCCACCGCTTTGCCACGAAACTGACAACTGTACCACGCCATCATACCCGGCTTCTTTCGCGCAGCTGAATATCGCTTGACGCTGCATATCAACATCAACGCCGCCTCCCGATGCCCCGCACGCTGCCAAAGTTGATATCGCACATACTGCGGTCACGGCTTTACCAAATCCCATTCGTTTCATTTTCAATACAATCCTTATTTCTGCTCAAGCTCCCCCAAGGGATGACAGATATTAAGGGTTGTATGTTGTCAACAGCCACCATCAGAACGTGCGGGCCTTTGGGGCTATTTTTTTCAGGCTGATGCCGCCTTGCGCCTCTGTCGTCAGTGGATCGGTGACGACGGGGCGGTAGGACAGATCGACCTTGTTGCCTTCGACCCGGCTGATGGTGTGGACGCGCCAGTTGTCGTCGTCGCGGGTGGTGAAATCCTCATGGGCGTGGGCGCCGCGGCTTTCGTGGCGTGCCTCGGCCCCGTGGATGGTGGCCAACGCGTTGGGCATCAGGTTGGTCAGTTCCAGCGTTTCCATCAGGTCGGAGTTCCAGACCAGCGTCTTGTCGGTGACGCGCAAGTCATCGAGCTTGGCGGCGATGGCGGTCATTTTCTCGACCCCCTCGGCCATGGTTTTCGAGGTGCGGAAGACGGCGGCATCTGATTGCATGGTTTTTTGCATCTCCAGCCGCAGATCGGCGGTTGGGGTGCCACCGGAAGCATGGCGCAGCCCGTCGAAGCGGTCAAAGGCCTTATCGACTGAGGCTTGATCACCCTTGGCCACAGATGCCTCTGCATCCACAACCTTGCCTGCCTTGATCGCGGCGGCGCGGCCAAAGACCACGAGGTCGATCAGCGAGTTTGATCCCAGACGGTTGGCGCCATGGACAGAAGCGCATCCGGCCTCCCCCACGGCCATCAGGCCGGGGACGATGGCGTTTGGATCGTCGGCGGTGGGGTTCAGAACCTCGCCCCAGTAATTCGTCGGCACGCCGCCCATGTTGTAATGCACGGTCGGGATCACCGGGATCGGTTCCTTGGTGACATCGACACCGGCGAAAATCTTCGCGCTTTCCGAAATACCCGGCAGGCGTTCGGCCAGCGCCTCTGCCGGCAGGTGGCTGAGGTTCAGGTGGATATGGTCGCCCTCTGCCCCCACGCCGCGGCCCTCGCGGATTTCCATGGTCATGGAGCGCGAGACGTAATCGCGTGGCGCGAGGTCTTTGTACTGCGGCGCATAGCGTTCCATGAAGCGCTCGCCCTCTGAATTGGTCAGATAGCCGCCCTCACCCCGGGCGCCTTCGGTGATCAGGCAGCCGGAACCGTAGATGCCGGTGGGGTGGAACTGCACAAATTCCATATCCTGCAGCGCAAGGCCAGCCCGCGCCACCATGCCGCCGCCATCACCGGTGCAGGTATGCGCCGAAGTGGCAGAGAAATAGGCGCGGCCATAGCCGCCGGTGGCCAGCACGACCATCTTGGCGTTGAAAACGTGGAAGGTGCCGTCGTCGAGCTTCCAGCACACCACACCCTGACAGACGCCATCATCAGACATGATCAGATCAAGGGCGAAATATTCGATATAAAACTCGGCCTTGTTCTTGACCGACTGGCCGTAGAGCGTGTGCAGGATGGCGTGGCCGGTGCGGTCGGCAGCGGCGCAGGTGCGTTGCACGGCGGGGCCTTCGCCAAATTCGGTGGTGTGGCCGCCAAAGGGGCGCTGATAGATCTTGCCTTCCTCTGTCCGCGAAAACGGTACGCCGTAATGTTCGAGCTCATAAACGGCTTTGGGCGCCTCGCGCGCCAGATATTCCATGGCGTCAGTGTCGCCCAGCCAGTCCGAGCCTTTGACCGTGTCATACATATGCCACTGCCAGCTGTCGGGGCCCATATTGCCCAAGCTTGCCGCAATGCCGCCCTGTGCGGCCACGGTGTGCGAACGGGTGGGAAAGACCTTGGTCACGCAGGCGGTACGCAGCCCCTGTTCGGCCATGCCCAGCGTGGCACGCAACCCGGCGCCGCCTGCCCCCACAACCACAACGTCATAGTCGTGGGTTTCATATTCATATGCAGCCATTTGTAAAGCTCCTTACAGCGCCAGGCGAACAAGGGCGAAAAGCCCGGTGGCAATCGCGGCGTAGCTGATGCAGGTGGTGCCGATGATCAACAGTTTGCGGGTCATGCCATGGGCATAATCCTCGATCATGATCTGCGCGCCGTTTTTGAAATGGATAAAGCCAACAACCAGTGTCAGCCCCATGACAATCGCGGGGTATGGCCGCGCGTAATAGGCGGTGACCTCTTCGTAGCTGGATCCCAGAATGCCGCCGAACGTGCAGATAAAAAGCGGCACCAGGATCAACAGCGCCACGGCGCTGACAGTCATGCCCCAGTGATGCAGAGTGCCGGTTTTTGCCGATCCCAGCCCAGTGGCGCGTTTGCGGTCGGTTAAATAAGCCATCTATGCGCCCCCTTACAGAATGATCACGGTCAGGATGGTCAGAACGACCGATCCGATAACAACGGCGTAGGCGAGTTTTTCGGCAGAGGCCAATTCCAACCCGCGACCTGTATCCCAATAAAGATGACGGAGCCCGGCCAGCAGGTGATACCAGATCGCCCAGAGCGATCCGAACATCACCAGATCCCCGAACCACGAGGTCAGAACCGCGTTGGCTAGATCGAAATACGCTTCGCTGGTTGCGGCGGCCAACAGCCACCATACCACCAACAGCGCCCCGACAATCAGCGCATTTCCGGTGATCCGCGTCAGGATCGACGTCACAGAAGTGTATTGAGGCCGGTAAATCGACAAATGCGGGGAAAGCGGCCGGTGCCCCCGGTTCACGTCAGCCATGGCAAAGACCTTTCAGCTTTGTCTGCGTTGACCATATCAATACTTAAAAAATGCGGCGTGTCACGGGTTTGGGGCGACATTTTTACCCTAATTTCCAAAGAAAATGCTGTGTTTGCGCAAACGTGATCACAATCATCTACCGTGTGATCACAAATTTTCGTCTTCGGTTTGCCTCTCGACCGCTGACAATTGCTTTGCCACTTCCAACTGCAACTTCAGCCGCATCCGGTCTGCGTATTCCTGATAACCATTGGCCAGCACCACAAAGCCGCCCGGCCCGGCAACCACATTTTCTCGGAAATAGGGGCGCAGGCCCTTTTCTTCGCCCTCGATCACTAGCGCATTGATGGTGATGCCCTGATCCGCAACCCAGTCGCGCACATCGATGGGTTCTGTGCCCTCGTTTGAAATACCATCACCCGACACATCCATGACGCGCCGGGTGCAATCGGTAACGTCGGTAAATTGTTGTGCGGTGAAAACGAGCGCCTCTCCTATCGCGGTGGAGTAGTTGCGCCATTCCCGTGGGGCATTTTCAACCTCGACAGCCAGCGCCTCGACATCGGCGAAGTTTTCGATCCGGCGCCACGGGATGCTGACCACCTGCCGCGAGGTGCCCGTCCATTGCACGACCATGACGGTGGCTTGTTCCAGAACCAACGCCTCTGACACGATGCCATCGCGCAGCCCTTCGGCCAGACCCTGCATCTGGATGCGGTATTCGCCGGTATCAACAGAGCCTGAGATGTCGACAGCCAAGGCCAAAGCCAGCCCGCAAGCGTGGGACATGGTCGGACTGAAGATGCCCGCTGCTGCGTATAAGACCTTGCGGTATGATTTGGTCATTATCGCAGGCTAGCGCATAGCCCAATTCATCCGCAATGCCGTTTCCACTCCACCGGCGAGATCGGTAAGCCGCGCATTCACCAGACCGCGGGTTGGCGACGCTCGGCCGCTATCGGGCAGTTTATGCCAGCCAAACCCGCATATATTCGCGAAGAGGTGCTGTGTTTCCACATCGCCAGCCCATACGGGCGGTCTGGCGATCGCGCGGCGGGCTATCGCCCTTGATTCCGCGCGCATGTCGGCAAGTTTGGCTTAAACCGGCATCAGGGCCCAGTAATCCAGATCCAGCAGCACATCGGGCAAGTATTTGCCATCCTCGCCTTTCAGCGCGAACGGATCGCCGCCTTTGGTGGCGACCAGTCGCAGGCGGATGGCACCGACGCCGGGGGCATCGGTTTCAGATTTGTCCAACACCTCGGACCAAGCGCGGATGGTCATGCCGGACAGGCAGGGGTTGGCATGGGCCCCGGCGTTGAGGCCGACGATCATCTGGGCATTGGCGAGCCCGTTGAAGGATAGCGTTCGGGCCATGGAAATGACATGGCCGCCATAGATCAGACGGGTGCCATCGGGCCGGGCGGTGTTGTCGAAATGAACTTTGGCCGTGTTTTGCCACAGGCGGGTGGCCATCATGTGTTCGGCCTCTTCAATCGTGACGCCATCAACGTGATCGATGGTCTCGCCCACCTGATAGTCGCCCCAGCGGTGCGGCTCCCCCGCCAGCGTGTAATCGTAATTGGTGAAATCCAGCCCGGCCGGGATCACCAGCTGATCGGCGGGAACAGATTTGGCAAGCTCCGGGATTACGGTGGCGGGCGCGGGCGCGTCAAAATCGCGTTTGCGCACCATCACCCAGCGCACATAAGACATTACCGCCTCGTCCCGTTGGTTATAGCCGGTGGTGCGCACCCAAACGACACCGGATTTACCGTTGGAATTTTGTTTTAAACCAATGACTTCGGACACTGATCGCAGGGTGTCGCCGGGGTAAACCGGCAACAGCCAGCGCCCCTCGGCATAGCCAAGATTGGCCAGCGCGTTCAGCGAAATATCGGGCACGGTCTTGCCAAAAACCACGTGGAAGGCGGCAATGTCGTCCAGTGGCGCGGTGGGCAGGCCCGACGCGCGGGCAAATTCATCAGAGGAATAGAGCGCATGGCGCGCGGGATAAAGCGCGTGATAAAGGGCGCGTTCCCCTGCCCCCACGGTGCGCGGCACCGCGTGGTGGATCATCTGGCCAATGGTGTAGTCTTCAAAAAACCAGCCCGGGTTTGTTTTCGCCATCATGAGTAGTCCTGCTTATCCGTAAGTGCCCAAGAAGGGGCTGTGCCCGCTCCAGGCGTGTATGCCTGCGATCACGGCAAAGATCACCACAGTGATCACCGCGTTTTTGATATCGGCGCTGCGGCCACGGGGTTCTGTGGGTGTCCAGTCAGGTTCCGCCCGGTTGATCAAGGCGCGTTGCGCCAGCGCCCACAGGCCCAACCCGCCGAAAAGAACCACCGAAGCCTGATCGCCATTGACCAGCAAATGCGCCACCGCCCAGATCACCATGCCCCACAACATCGGGTGGCGGATCTTGTCGGAAAGCGTGCCCTTGGAACTGCCAATCCCGAAAAAGAAGACCGCGACCAACATCATCAGATTGTTCAGATGTCCGATCCCCGGCACGGGCGTATAGACGGCTATGAAATCTGCGCCTTTATATCCCAGATACATCAGCGCCACACCGACCAGAATGCCAAGGGCGACCAGGCCTTTGCCAGCATTGCCCAAACGCGCGCGCGGCCCGGGGGCCATGCGTTTGAACATATGCGCCCCGATCCACAGGGCAAGGCCGAGAATAATCAATGTCATTGGGGTCATTCCTCTGGTCAGTTGGCGCGCGCCAGTGCCTGTGCTTGTGCGATCGCCTTGGCATGGGCCAAAACCCGGCGCGATGTTTCCACATGCAGATTTTCGACGATGGTGCCATCGACAACCGCGATACCTTGGCCCTCTTCCTCTGCCTTCTTGAAGGCCTCGATATAGCGGTGCGCCATGTCGACCTCTTCTGGTGTCGGGGCAAAGACCTCATTCGCGATCTCGACCTGGCCCGGATGGATCAGGGTTTTGCCGTCGAAACCCATATCGCGGCCCTGTTCGCATTCACGTTTCATCCCGTCGAGATCCCGAAACAGGTTATAAACCCCGTCCAGCGCCACAATATCTGCGGCGCGTGCGGCCAACAGACTGTTGCCCAGCGCGGTCATCAGGGGTTGGCGGCTGGGCCGGTGCTGAACCCGCATTTCGCTGGCCAGATCATTGGTGCCCATGACGATGCCTTCGAGTTTCGGATGGCGAGTGATGTTGAGCACATTCAAAACGCCCATGACCGATTCAATCATCGCCCAGATCGGCAATTCGTGGGTGATGCCTGACAGCACGTCAATTTCCGCCGGGCTGTCGACCTTGGGCAGCAAGACGGCATCGGGCTGCATCTCGACCACCGCCTGTGCGTCATCGCGCCCCCAGGGTGTGTCCAGCCGGTTGATCCGCACGATCTTGGTCCGTCGTCCATAGCCGCCCTGGGCCAGCGCGGCGGACAGCGTTTTGCGGGCTACATCCTTTTCATGAATGGAAACCGCGTCTTCCAGGTCAAAGATAATCGCGTCTGCGGGCAGGGATTTTGCTTTCTCCAACGCCCGGGAATTTGATGCAGGCAGATACAGAACCGATCGGAACGGACGATAGGTTTTGCTCATGATTCTCCCTCCTGCAACTTTATTGCGCGGATCATGGCGTCTGCGCAGCAAATGGCAAGTGTAATTTGCCGCAGCGCAGAAAGCGCAGAAATCACACCGCGCGCGGGCTTAAGCCAAAATTGTAACCGACAGAAAATTCTGGGGCAAACCAGTCGCAGTTGGAGACCACGATGAACACGCAACTTCTGACCCTGTCCTTCGGCATTGGCGGATTGCTATTGGCCACACATCACGCCTTTGCCACGCCCGCACCCAACTGTGCGCCACATGAGACGGTGGTCGAGATGTTGCAAACACGGTACGGCGAAGCTCGGCAAGCCGTAGCGCTAGACAGCCGCAATCAGGTGATCGAAATCTTTGCCGACCCGACCACGGGCAGCTGGACCATCACCACCACCCGGCCCGACGGGATCACCTGCCTGATCGCCGCGGGGGAGGCTTATATGGCGATCGCCCCCGCCCCGATCGCTGACCCCGACGCCTGATCAGATCAGCGCATCCCAGATCAGTTTGGTCCCGGTCACGACCAGAAACAGATAGGTCAGGCCGAAAAACAGCCGTTCCGGCACCATGTGGTGGAATTTTACCCCCATCCAGATGCCCAGAACCGCCACCGGTGCCAGATAGAGATTGGCCAGAAAGCTTTGGGCCGAAAAAATCCCCAGCACCGCATAGGGGATGAACTTCATCGCGTTAACCGCCCAGAAGATCAGAACGGTTGAGGCCTGATAGGTGCCTTTGTCCAGACCCCGCGACAACAGATAGACCGCCGCCGGTGGCCCGCCCGCGTGGCTGACAAAGCTGGTGAACCCGACAGCCACACCGGCCAGCCGCCCGGCCCAGCGCGGCAATACCCGCGCCACCGGGGTGATTGATCCACGCGCGAATTGATAAGCGACAAAGCCCAACGCAATGATCCCGATCAGCAGGCGGAACAGGTCAGCATCGGTATAGCGATAGATCACCGAGGCCAGCAAAACACCGGGGATCGCCCACAGAATGACGGTCCACGATGCCTCTGTATCCCACTTCTTCCAATAGGGTCTGAGCGCCGTCACATCCATTAGCATGAGCAGCGGCAGCATCAGCCCGATCGCATCACCGGGTTCCAGAATCAGGGCCAGAAACGGGGTCGAGGCAAAGGCCGCACCCGATCCAAACCCACCCTTGGATATGCCTGCAAAGATCACTGCAGGGATCGCAAACAGAAAAAATGTCGTATCCAGAACCACGCAGCTGCCCCGTAAAACAATGCCTTATCCGCCTGCATAGAGGCCCACAGAGTGCAGTCAAGCGCCCAATATCGGGATTGCCGCAGCGCAGCGGGCTTGCGAAATATGTCGGGAATGGCTACCCAACAGGCGTCTTTACTCTCTGATCAAGGATCAAACTTATGGCCAGACCCAAAATCGCGCTTATCGGTTCAGGGCAGATTGGCGGCACGCTCGCCCATCTTGCTGCAATGAAGGAACTGGGCGATGTCGTGCTTTTCGACATCGCGGATGGTGTTCCCCAAGGCAAGGCGCTGGACCTTGCGGAATCCGGCCCGGTAGAGGGCTATGACGCCGCCCTGTCTGGCACCACCGACTATGCCGATATTGCTGGGGCCGACGTTTGCATCGTCACTGCCGGTGTGCCGCGCAAGCCGGGGATGAGCCGCGATGACCTGTTGGGCATCAACCTGAAAGTCATGAAATCCGTGGGCGAAGGCATCGCCCAACACGCGCCCAACGCCTTTGTCATCTGCATCACCAATCCGCTGGATGCGATGGTCTGGGCGCTGCGCGAATATTCCGGCCTGCCCCACGCGAAAGTCTGCGGCATGGCCGGTGTGCTGGATAGCGCCCGGTTCCGCCACTTCCTGAGCCTGGAATTTGATGTCTCGATGAAAGATGTCACCGCCTTTGTTCTGGGCGGCCATGGCGACACGATGGTTCCGCTGACCCGCTATTCCACCGTTGGCGGCATCCCGCTGCCTGATCTGGTCCAAATGGGCTGGACCACACAGGAAAAGCTGGACGCCATCGTGCAGCGCACCCGTGATGGCGGGGCCGAGATTGTGAAACTGCTGGGCACCGGATCGGCCTATTACGCGCCGGCAACCTCTGCCATTCAAATGGCCGAGTCGTATCTGAAGGATCAAAAACGCGTCCTGCCCTGTGCAGCACATGTGGACGGGGCCTATGGGCTCGACGGGTTCTATGTGGGCGTGCCCACAGTGATCGGCGCGGGCGGCATTGAGAGGATCATCGAAATCTCGCTGGATGGCGAAGAACAGACCATGTTCGACAAATCCGTCGACGCTGTCAAAGGCCTGGTTGCGGCTTGTAAAGAGATTGACGGAAAACTCGGCAACTAACACGACCGCTAACGGTCCGGCCTATATGGCCGGGCCATAATCAGGTATATCCGATGGCTGTTTCACCCACATCCGGCATCAAAATTTTGGGAGAGCGAAGCACCGGGACCAATTTCCTTCGTGCGTTTCTTAGTCAAAATTTTGATGTGGTGCTTCATCGGAGCAGTCCAGGCATTGATAAAGCGCAAAAATCTGTGTTGCCTGGAGTTAGCTTTGGCAGATGGGTAAGCCGCCGCGCTGCAAAAGAAGCTTTGCAGGATGACAATCACGACTTAAGTCTCAAAACATGCGGAGGTTGGAAGCATGCCGCAGCAACTGAACAATTCATTTCTGAGTTTGCTCGACCGTCTGAAAGTCTGATTGTTTGTCTGGTTCGCCACCCTGTAACTTGGTCGCGCTCCATGCACCTTAATCCATTCCATGGATTTGCTCATGTTCCACGCAACTACTCAACATTCATAAAAGCGCCGTGGATATGCACAGGGCGCGATAGCCTTATCCCCAGATATCGCCAAGATGCACTTACAATGTATCGTGACAAAGTCGAAACCTACAAGGTGCTCTGTGACAGACATGCCAATACGGTAGTTCTTAGATATGAAGATGTATTAAGAGACCCTTATGGCTCTGCGCAAAAACTGAACTTGACACAGCTACAGAAACTACCTGAACTCATTCTACCTAAAAAGAGCGCCCGCTCTTTCGGGAAAGCACAACTTGATCTGGATGGATACCAAGAAAAAGCCCGCTCCTCCGGATATGGAAACCTGCCTGATGGAGACCTGTTGCATTTTAAGCAAGTGCTGCAGGGTAGTTATCTAAACGAACTTTACCCATTCGACGAAACCAGACCTGCGAATCTCTAAAGCAATATGGATTATGGCAGAAACATTTGTGATCACAGCCATAACTCGTGTGATCACAAAATCAAATAAATCCACCAAATTCCCTCACAATCACGAAAAAACCCTTTTCCCACGCGCCTGCATTGGTCTTTACTGATCCAGAATTGCAGCAAGATGGGACAGTTTCATGAACATTCATGAATATCAGGCGAAGGCTTTGCTTCGCAGCTATGGCGCCCCGGTATCTGATGGGCGCGCAGTTTTGCGGGCCGAGGATGCCAAAACGGCCGCCGGTGAAATGGACGGCCCCCTTTGGGTAGTCAAGGCGCAGATCCACGCAGGTGGCCGCGGCAAGGGCAAATTCAAGGAGGCCGATGCAGGCGAGGCTGGCGGCGTTCGTCTGGCCAAATCGGTGGAAGAGGCCGAGCAAGAGGCCAAGCGCATGCTGGGCCGCACGCTGGTCACCAATCAAACCGGCCCGGCTGGCAAGCAAGTCAACCGCATCTATATTGAGGACGGATCGGGCATCGAGACAGAGATGTATCTGGCCCTTCTGGTCGATCGGCAATCCAGCCGCGTCAGCTTTGTCGCCTCGACAGAGGGCGGCATGGACATTGAAGAGGTCGCAGAACAGACCCCGGAAAAAATCCTGTCCTTCAGCGTTGATCCGGCGACCGGGTATCAGCCCTATCACGGGCGTCGCATCGCCTTTGCCCTGAACCTGAAAGGTCCGCAGGTCAAACAATGCGTGGCGTTGATGGGCACGCTCTATAAGCTTTTCCTGGAAAAAGACATGGAGATGCTGGAAATCAACCCGCTGATCGTCACCGACAAGGGCGATCTGAAATGTCTGGACGCCAAGATGGGCTTTGACGGCAACGCCGTCTATCGCCACGCCGATATCGCCGCCCTGCGTGACGAGACGGAAGAGGACCCAAAAGAACTCGCCGCCTCGAAATACGACCTGAACTATATCGCGCTGGATGGCGAGATTGGCTGCATGGTCAATGGCGCGGGTCTGGCCATGGCGACGATGGATATCATCAAGCTCTACGGCTCTGAACCGGCCAACTTCCTTGACGTCGGCGGTGGCGCGACCAAAGAGAAAGTGACAGAGGCGTTCAAAATCATCACCTCTGACCCCAATGTCAAAGGCATCCTGGTCAACATTTTCGGCGGCATCATGCGCTGTGATGTGATTGCAGAGGGCGTTGTGGCCGCGGTCACAGAGGTCGGCCTGCAAGTCCCCCTCGTCGTGCGGCTCGAAGGCACCAATGTCGAGAAAGGCAAAGAGATCATCAACAGCTCTGGCCTGAACGTCATTGCGGCGGATGACCTGAAGGATGGTGCCGAGAAGATCGTGAAGGCGGTTAAGGGGTGAAGAGCTTCCTTTTATCCATCGCTTTGATAGCATTCGCCTCATCGGCGAATGCTCTATCACTGGACAGACGTGCGGCAGAAATTTTTGAGAACGGATGTCTGTCAGATGTCGTACTGTCTTTAAGCAATGGATCAAGTGTTGGAGAAGGCGCGGGAGCGGTCCATCAGATTGGATCCGTGTTTCTTCGCTACGACAACCGGGGAATGAGCGAAAACCTACATGGAACGCCGCGATACACAATCAGTGAAGATGGAAAGACCGGTCGATTGACATGTTATGTTACGTCAAAAGACCTGCAAGCGCGTCGGATGCAGCGACATTTTGATCGCCTCAGCAGGGTAGCAGCAGACGGGGTGACTATGCCACCCATCCAGCCTGCTGTCTTTGACGACGCACCAGAGAAACCCATCAAGGGTAGCCGCCGACTATTTGTTTCCGCTGGACGCGAATTACTTTTGGAAATCTTCGAGTACGAGAGTGATAGCGGTCCGGTTGGAGCATTCTTCATATCTCTTGAACACCGGATTGGTAATTAAACGAATTGCCTCTTTATGAGGCCTGAACACAGGAGAACGCCCAAATGGCAGTCCTCATAGACGAAAATACCAAGGTTATCTGTCAGGGCTTTACCGGCTCTCAGGGGACCTTTCACTCTGAACAGGCCATTGCCTATGGCACGAAAATGGTGGGCGGTGTGACGCCCGGCAAGGGGGGCATGACCCATCTTGACCTGCCGGTTTTCAACTCTGTCCACGAGGCCAAGCATGTGACCCAGGCCAACGCCACCGTCATCTACGTGCCGCCGCCCTTTGCCGCGGACAGTATCCTCGAGGCCATTGATGCCGAGATGGAAGTGATCATCGCAATTACTGAGGGCATCCCGGTTCTGGACATGATGCGGGTAAAACGCGCGCTGGAAGGATCGAAAAGCCGCCTTGTCGGCCCGAACTGCCCCGGTGTCATCACGCCCGACGCCTGCAAGATCGGCATCATGCCCGGCCATATCCATAAACGCGGGTCCTGCGGGGTGCTGTCACGCTCTGGCACGCTGACCTATGAGGCCGTGAAGCAAACCACCGATCTGGGTCTGGGCCAGTCCACCGCTGTCGGCATCGGCGGCGACCCGATCAAGGGGACCGAGCATATCGACGTGCTGGAATGGTTCCTGGCCGATGATGAAACGCAATCGATCATCATGATTGGCGAGATTGGTGGATCGGCCGAAGAAGAAGCCGCAGAGTTTCTGGCGTCCGAGAAGAAAAAAGGCCGCTGGAAACCCACCGCAGGCTTTATCGCCGGGCGCACCGCGCCGCCCGGCCGCCGCATGGGCCACGCCGGCGCGATTGTGGCCGGCGGCAAAGGCGGCGCCGAGGACAAGATCGAGGCCATGCGCGCCGCGGGTATCATCGTCGCCGACAGCCCTGCCCAGTTAGGCGAAGCCGTGATGGAGGCGATTGGGTGATCCCAGCCGCGACATATGTAGGCCGGGGTTCAGCCCGGCTTGCAACACGGCAAACGTGCCGGGGTGAACCCCGGCCTACCTGCCTTCCCGAACAAAGTTCCTCCCCCCTTTTTCAAGTGCCGAATTATTGCTCTTCCCTCCGGTCCCAATCCTCATGAGGTAATCCCATGACCGAACAATCCCCCAATACCCAATTCCACGCCTCCTCCTTCATGCAAGGCCACAACGCGGAATATCTGGAACAGCTTTATGCGCGCTATGCCAATGATCCGAATGCGGTGGATGAGGCCTGGCAGGCGTTTTTCCGGCAGATGGGCGATGATGAGCTGTCCGTGAAGCGAGAGGCCGAGGGTCCATCCTGGGCGCGCGCCGATTGGCCCCCTACCCCCAATGACGATCTGACCGCCGCGCTAGATGGTCAATGGGCACCAGAAGAAACCAAGGCCGCTGGCGACAAGATCAAGGCCAAGGCTGCCGAAAAGGGTGTTGCGGTATCCGACGATGCGATCAAACGCGCGGTGCTGGATTCTGTGCGCGCCCTGATGATCATCCGCGCCTATCGCATCCGGGGCCATCTGGCCGCTGATCTGGATCCGCTGGGCATGCGGGATCAGAAGGCCCGGCCAGAGCTTGATCCGGCCTCTTACGGGTTTGATGCTGCTGACATGGACCGGCCGATTTTCCTGGACAATGTTCTGGGCATGCAGGTCGCCACGATGCGCCAGATCATCGACATTGTGCGCCGCACATATTGCGGCACCTTTGCCCTGCAATACATGCATATCTCCGACCCGGAAGAGGCCAACTGGCTGAAAGAACGGATTGAGGGTTTTGGCAAAGAGGTTGCCTTTAGCCGCGAAGGGCGCAAGGCGATCCTGAACAAGATGGTCGAGGCCGAAGGGTTTGAGAAATTCCTGCATGTCAAATACATGGGCACCAAGCGGTTTGGTCTGGATGGCGGCGAAAGCCTGATCCCGGCGATGGAACAGATCATCAAGCGCGGCGGCGCGCTGGGGGTCAAGGACATCATCATCGGCATGCCCCACCGCGGGCGATTGTCGGTGCTGGCCAATGTGATGCAGAAACCTTACCGCGCGATTTTCAACGAGTTTCAGGGCGGCAGTTTCAAGCCCGAGGATGTCGATGGATCGGGCGACGTGAAATACCACCTTGGCGCCTCATCCGATCGCGAATTTGACGGCAATAACGTTCATATCTCGCTCACCGCAAACCCCAGCCACCTAGAGGCCGTGAACCCCGTGGTTCTGGGCAAGGCGCGGGCCAAGCAGGATCACGTGCACGGCGAAAGTCGCATTGCCGTACTGCCGATCTTGTTGCACGGTGATGCGGCCTTTGCCGGTCAGGGTGTAGTGGCCGAATGTTTCGCACTGTCAGGTCTGATCGGGCACAAGACCGGCGGCACCATGCATATTGTCGTGAACAACCAGATCGGGTTCACCACGGCACCGCATTTCAGCCGGTCCTCCCCCTACCCAACCGACATCGCCCTGATGGTTGAGGCGCCGATTTTCCACGTCAATGGGGATGACCCAGAGGCCGTGGTGCACGCCGCCAAGGTCGCGACTGAGTTCCGCCAGAAGTTCAAGAAAGACGTGGTTCTGGACATTATTTGTTATCGCCGCTTTGGCCATAACGAGGGTGACGAACCGATGTTCACCAACCCGTTGATGTATAAAAAGATCAAGGGCCATAAAACCACGCTCAGCCTATACACCCAACGGCTGGTCAAGGACGGCCTGATCCCCGAGGGCGAGATCGAGGATATGAAAGCCGCGTTTCAGGCCCATCTGAACGAGGAGTTTGAGGTCGGCAAACACTATAAACCCAACAAGGCCGACTGGCTGGATGGGCGTTGGTCGCATCTGGATATCAAGGATGAGGATTACCAGCGCGGCAAAACCGGCATCACCAAAAAGATGTTCAAGGAAATCGCCGAGGCCCTGACCCGGGTGCCTGAAAACTATCCTTTGCACAAAACCGTAGCGCGGATGCTGGGCACAAAGGCGGGCGCCCTGAAAGCGGGCGAAGGCATCGACTGGGCGACGGGCGAGGCGTTGGCCTTTGGCTCACTTCTGTTAGATGGCTTCCCCGTCCGTCTGTCTGGCCAGGATGCCACCCGTGGCACATTTAGCCATCGCCATTCAGGTCTGGTCAATCAGGACACCGAGGAGCGTTACTACCCCCTAAACAACATTCGTCCGGGCCAGCGTCATTACGAAGTCATCGATTCCGCCCTGTCGGAATACGCGGTTTTGGGCTTTGAATACGGCTATTCGCTGGCCGAACCCAATGCGCTGACATTATGGGAGGCCCAGTTTGGCGATTTCGCCAATGGCGCGCAGATCATGTTCGACCAGTTCATCAGTTCAGGAGAGGCAAAATGGCTGCGCATGTCTGGCCTGACGGTTCTGTTGCCCCACGGGTTCGAAGGACAAGGGCCAGAACACTCATCAGCCCGCCTGGAACGGTTCCTGCAAATGTGCGGCGGCGACAATTGGATCGTTGCAAACTGCACAACGCCGGCCAATTATTTCCACATCCTGCGCCGTCAAATGCACCGCACCTTCCGCAAGCCGCTGATCCTGATGACGCCGAAATCGCTCTTGCGACACAAGCTGGCGATCTCTGATATCGACGATTTCACCGGCCAGTCTTCCTTCCACCGCATCCTGTGGGATGATGCCCAAAAGGGCCATTCCGACACCAAGCTGGTGGCCGACAGCAAGATCAAGCGCGTGGTGATGTGTTCGGGCAAGGTCTATTTCGACCTTCTGGAAGAACGCGACAAGCGTGGCATCGACGATGTCTATCTGATGCGGGTGGAACAGTTCTATCCGCTGCCCGCAATGAGCCTGGTCACCGAACTGGGCCGGTTCAAAAACGCCGATGTCGTCTGGTGCCAGGAAGAACCCAAGAACCAGGGCGCCTGGTTCTTTATGGAACCCAATATCGAATGGGTGCTGTCGCGCCTGAAAAACAAGGCCAAGCGCCCATCCTATGCCGGTCGTGCGGCTTCGGCCTCTCCGGCCACCGGGCTCGCGAGTCAGCACAAAGTACAACAAGAAGCGCTCGTAAATGACGCGCTGACCATCAAGGGGAATTAATCAATGTCTGTCGAAGTTCGTGTACCCACCCTGGGCGAAAGCGTCACCGAAGCGACCGTCGCCACATGGTTCAAGAAACCCGGCGATGCCGTCGCCGTCGACGAAATGCTGTGCGAGTTGGAAACCGACAAGGTCACGGTGGAGGTCCCATCCCCCGCCGCCGGCACATTGGGGGAAATCGTTGCAAAAGAGGGCGAAACCGTCGGTGTTGATGCGCTGTTGGCGACATTGACCGAGGGCGCAGGCGCTGCACCGGCCGCCCCGGCCGCCAAGGCCGCAGCCCCCGCAACCCCAGCAGGCGGTGGCAGTTCGGTTGACGTCATGGTCCCGGCCCTGGGCGAGAGTGTCAGCGAGGCGACTGTCGCCTCTTGGTTCAAGAAGGTGGGTGACACAGTCGCGCAGGACGAAATGCTGTGCGAGCTGGAAACCGATAAGGTTTCGGTCGAGGTTCCGGCCCCGGCCGCGGGCACCATCACCGAAATTCTGGCCGCAGAAGGTGCCACAGTTGCGGCGGGCGGCAAGCTTGCCGTGATGTCGGCAGGCGCAGGTGCCGCCGCCCCTACCCCGGCAACCCAGGCCCCTGCTGCACCCGCCAGTTCGGGTGATGTGCAAAACGCCCCGTCGGCGGAAAAGATCATGGCCGAAAAAGGTGTCGATCCCGCCACGGTGCAGGGCACCGGCAAGGATGGCCGGATTATGAAAGAGGACGCACTGGCGGCCTCTGCCGCCCCAGCAGCAGCCGCACCCGCACCGGTTGCGGCACCCGCGGCCCCGGCGCCCACCGCCACACCACGCGCACCGGTCACAGCCGATGATGCCAGCCGCGAGGAACGGGTGAAAATGACGAGGCTCAGGCAGACCATCGCCCGGCGCCTGAAAGACAGCCAGAACACCGCCGCCATGCTGACCACCTATAACGAAGTCGACATGGGCGAGGTGATGGCGCTCCGCAACGAATACAAAGACCTGTTTTTGAAAAAACACGGCGTCAAGCTGGGCTTTATGTCCTTCTTCACCAAGGCCTGCTGCCACGCCCTGCGCGAGGTGCCAGAGGTCAACGCCGAAATCGACGGCACTGACATCGTTTATAAAAACTTCGTCCACATGGGCATCGCCGCAGGCACGCCCACGGGGCTGGTGGTGCCGGTGATCCGCGATGCCGACGCGATGTCTTTCGCCGCGATAGAAAAGGCGATTGCTGAAAAAGGTGCCCGCGCCCGTGACGGCAAACTGTCGATGGAAGAAATGCAGTGCGGCACCTTTACCATCTCTAACGGTGGGGTGTACGGATCACTGATGTCCTCGCCGATCCTGAACCCACCGCAATCCGGTATTCTGGGCATGCACAAAATCCAGGACCGCCCGATGGCGATCAACGGGCAAGTGGTGATCCGCCCGATGATGTATCTGGCGCTGAGCTATGACCACCGGATTGTGGACGGTAAAGGCGCGGTGACCTTCCTTGTACGCGTCAAAGAGGCGCTGGAAGATCCCAGAAGGTTGTTGATGGATTTGTAAGCGTTAGATGTTCCTCCGCTTCAAGCACCGCCAGACTCAGGAATTTATCATGTTCAACATGAACAAGGTGGTCTGGGTCGAAAAAGGCAACGCCAAACCGGGCGAACTGCCTTGGTGCCTGCTGGTGCATGAACCCGTGGTCGTCGATCAAAATGGCGAGGAAACCCTGACTGTAACAGAGATCAGCACCGATTTTGATGAAATGTCGATGCTCTTGTCAGGGCGCTGGGAACGTGATCCTCTGTAACAGAACAGGGAACACGCTAACGCCAGTTAGAAGGAGGCAACAATGTCCAGTGAACTTTCCATTCTCGCACTTTTTGGCATCATCGTCCTTTTGCTCGGCCTCGTGCAGGTTTTTGCCGCTGTTGCCCAACACGGGCTGATGGCATTGGCCGGGCCGCGTGACGACCTGCCGAAAATCACCGGCGTGCCGGGGCGGCTTTTGCGCTGCAACAACAACTCGTTCGTGGCGCTGGCGACCTTTGCGCCCGCCGTGCTGATCCTTAGCGTCATGGACGGGTTCACCGCCGCCACCCTGCTGGCCTGTCAGGGGTTTTTGATCATGCGTGTGGTCTATATCCCGCTTTATGCCATGGGTGTCCCGCTGCTGCGCACCTTGGTCTTCGCCGTGGCGACATTTGCCAATCTTTACCTTTACGCGCTGGCGCTCTAACGTCCTTATGCCAGAAATACCTCGGGGGAGCGCCGCCTGCGGCGCGGGGGCAGCGCCCCTTCCCCCCACCGACGCAATACCGCCGCAATACCGACGTGGCACAGACAGTGATTTTTTGACAGGAGACACCCATGGCCCAGTATGATGTAATTGTAATTGGTGGGGGACCGGGCGGTTATGTCTGCGCCATTCGCTGCGCCCAGCTGGGCCTGAAAACCGCCTGCGTCGAGGGCCGCGAAACCCTGGGCGGCACCTGCCTGAACGTGGGTTGCATCCCGTCCAAGGCACTGCTCCATGCCAGCCATTCGTTGCACGAGGCCGAACATAACTTTTCCAAGATGGGCCTGAACGTGGGCACCCCCAAGGTCGATTGGAAAGCGATGATCGGCTACAAGGAAGATGTCATCGGCCAAAACACCAAGGGCATCGAATTTCTGTTTAAAAAGAACAAGATCGACTGGCTGAAAGGCTGGGGATCGATCCCAGAGGCGGGCAAGGTCAAGGTGGGTGACGAGGTCCATGAGGCCAAGAACATCGTGATTGCATCCGGCTCTGAAGCGTCAAATGTTCCGGGTGCCGACTGTACGATTGATGAGAAGATCGTCGTCACATCCACCGGCGCGCTGGAACTGCGGAAAATCCCGAAATCCATGGTGGTGATCGGCGCAGGCGTGATTGGTCTGGAAATGGGGTCGGTTTACGCCCGTCTGGGGACAGAAGTGACCGTGGTCGAATATCTGGAACAGGTCACTCCCGGCATGGATGGCGAGATTGCCAAAACCTTCCAAAGAACACTGAAAAAACAGGGGCTTAAATTCATCATGGGTGCCGCCGTCAAATCGGTGGAAACCCTGAAGACCAAGGCCAAGGTCACCTATGACACCAAGAAAAAGGGCACCCAGACCATCGACGCCGATGTGGTTCTGGTCGCCACCGGGCGCAAACCTTTCACTGATGGTTTGGGGCTGGAGGCCTTGGGTGTAGAGATGCACCCCCGCGGCCAGATCAAGACGGATGCGCACTGGTCAACGAATGTTAAAGGCGTTTATGCCATCGGTGATGCCATCGACGGCCCGATGCTGGCCCATAAGGCAGAGGATGAGGGCATGGCCGTCGCCGATGTGATTGCCGGAAATCATGGCCATGTGAATTACGACGTCATCCCCGGCGTCGTCTACACCACGCCCGAAGTCGCCGCCGTCGGTAAGACCGAAGAACAGCTGAAAGAGGCTGGTATTGCCTACAAGGCTGGCAAGTTTTCCTTCATGGGTAATGGCCGGGCCAAGGCTGTGTTTCAGGGCGACGGGTTTGTCAAACTGCTGGTTGATGCGGAAACCGATCGCATTCTGGGCTGCCACATCATGGGCCCCGCGGCCGGGGACATGATCCACGAAATTTGCGTGGCCATGGAATTTGGCGCCTCTGCCCAAGACATCGCGCTCACCTGCCACGCCCACCCGACCTATTCAGAGGCCGTACGCGAGGCAGCCTTGGCTTGCGGGGATGGGGCAATACACGCATAAATTGCTTTAACTCGACACAATTCTGCCACGCCCGGTCGCTACGCAAAGCCACCGGGCGTTATTATTTTTGCCACAAATGCAATCAAAGGCAGACCATATGCGAGTTTTATTATTCTTACTGACAGCAGCCATTTTTCTAACAGCCGGGGTGCATGATGTGCAGGCCAAGCGCGGAATTGGCGGCGGTGCTATTAAAGAAGAACTGGTTTTCGTCGCAGAGACACAGATTCCAAACCAAAATGGAAACGGAATGCTGTCCTTGTGCCATTTGATCAAAACAACCAGCGCATTGTTCATACCGATTTACCACGGTTCCGAAGGATATGGGCTTGCTGAAAATCGTTGTAACACAGAGCAATACTACCCTTTTGACCGCGACAAATTTCTGGCAGCGCAAAGTCTGGGCCTGATAGCTGACGACGTCGCTTCTGAACCACAACTTAGTAAGGCCCAGGCTCTCACCGGAAAATTTTGGTTGGCAGCGGCGATAAGTGTCGTTGGCCTGATCATATTCGGCGCGATCCGATCACGCCGCAGACGCCTGAATCGTTACGCCGAAATGGGCAACGCTTCACCGCTTGCACTGAAAGTTCTTGATGCAATGTGCCACGCCGCCATCTCTGATGGACGGGCTGATCGCAACGAAGTCGCGGCAATCTCTATCGCCAGTGAAAAACTGACCGGACAAGCATTCACACCAGACAAAATCATGCGCCTTATCGGACAGGCAGAGACAAAACTGACAGACAGTGCCTACAGAAAGTTCGGCAATGGATTGAGCGCCAGAGACAAACGCATCGTCATGCGCGGTGTCCTGATGGTCGTCGCGGCAGACGGACAGTTTGCAGGAAAGGAGCAAGCCTTTGTCGGGAAATTGGCAAAGGGGCTGAAAATCTCTGGAAATGAGATCAAGTCGATGCTCGCAGAGCTGGCGCAGTCCCCTACCCCGCCAGCAGGCGCAGCCCCTGCGTGACATCGCCGCGTATAGCCAGCTTCAGGCCCGGCTCGTCGCCGGCCTGAAGTGAACTGATGATCAGGCGGTGATGGCGTGGCAATTCGGTGCTCAGCATCCGGCCGTAAAGGTCACGCATGGTCGGCCCCAGTTGCAGCCACACAGTTTCCACCATCGCCAGCATCGCCGGCGACTGTGCCCGCAGATAGAGCGTGCGGTGAAATTCCAGATTGCTGCGGATGTAGCCGACGCCATCCTTCTTGACGATCGTCTCGGCGATCTGGCTGTTGATCCGGCTAAGGCGATCGATTAGCGCCGAATGGACGCGAGGCAAGGATCGCGCTGCCAGTTCCGGTTCGATCAGGGCTCGGATCGAGGCCAGCTCCTCCAACCGTTCACTGCTGAGGGCCGGGGTGGTCAGGCGCCCGGATTTGCTGAGCGTCAGCGCCCCCTCGGCCACCAGCCTGCGCGTGGCTTCACGCACCGGGGTCATTGACATGCCATAAGTTTCGGCCAGCCCGCGCAGGGTCAGCGCCATGCCCGGGGCGAGTTCGCCATGCATGATCTGCCCACGCAGACTGCGATAAATCTGGTCATGCGCGGCGGTGATCTGTTCTGTTGGTCGGGGTGTTCCCAGCATGGTGAAATGTGATCACAAAACCAAAGGGCGCGTCAATCGAATTTGAACCGATGAAGGCTTGCGCCGTTGGTACGCAACCACTGCCGAGACGTCTGATACCCCGGGTGGATCTGCGCAACCAGCGCCCAGAAATCAGGCGAATGATCCATATGGACCAGATGTGCCACCTCATGCGCGGCCACATAGGTTAGAACCTCTGGCGGGGCCATGATCAGACGCCACGAATACATCAGGTTGCCTTGAGAGGTGCATGACCCCCAGCGTGACCGGGTATCGCGCAGGGTGAGACGCTGATAGGGTTTACCGACTTGCGCGGCATAGTGATCAGAGGCCCAGCGCAGTTTTTCCGCCGCGATCTGTTTGAGATAACTGCGCAGCCGAAGGGCCACGCGATCTTCTGTACCGGGCACCGCAATATGATCCTCTGCCACTGAAAAGCGCCTGTCCTGGGCCTGTATAATACGACGCTGTGCACCCTCATATAAAATGTTTGAGCCCAACCCAATAGATTCAGAACCAGGCGCCGTTGATAAATGCGAACGGATCCAGTCGGCCTTCTCCTCGGCAAAGGCAATGGCATCGCGTTCTGATACGAATGACGGCAGGCTCAATGTCACCCGCCCATCCAGTTGTGAAACCCTCAAAGACAATCGCCGGGCCCGTGCGGATCGGCGAAGCGTCACCGGGATCGGAGGCGAACCTGCCAGTATTGTCGTCATTATCTTTACCCCGATCGCGCGAACGAATGCGCATTCCCTGCTCTGGGTCGCAAAAGCCTTTGACACTTTTGATCCAATATGGCAGTTGGCTGCGACTCCGTACAATGATGTCGATGATTGAAGGAAAAATCCATGCCCAAGGAAGAATGGGGTGTAAAGCGCATTTGCCCCAAAACCGGCAAGAGATTCTATGATCTGAATAAAAACCCGATCGTCAGCCCCTATACGGGCGACGTGATCGAGTTGGACACCGGAAACAAATCCCGGATGATGGTCGCTGACAAGCCCGACGGCAAGACAGAGGAAGATCTGGTGGAAACCGAGGTCGAAGTCGATCTGGAAGTTGATGACGCCGACATTGATCTGGATGATGATCTGCTGGATGACGAAGACGACGATAACGTCTCGCTGGATGACATCGCCGATGTCGCTGGTGACGACGAAGAAAACTAACAAAACCGGCAGTGGCGGGGATTTTTCTCTTGCAGAGCCCCCCGCCAAAGCCTAGATAGCGGCCACGCGAAAGAACGACCGTTCTTCGCCGCAAACGGGGCCTTAGCTCAGCTGGGAGAGCGCTTGCATGGCATGCAAGAGGTCAGGGGTTCGATCCCCCTAGGCTCCACCAAATCCCCGGATCATTTACGGTATATTTTTGAATGGGTTACGCGGTATTCGTTTACCATTCCGATACGTTGTCACCTTTTTGCATGCAGTCCCGGGTCACCTCTGTGTCACTCGTTTTGGTGACAAAACACGCTGAAAACTGCAAAGTGGGCCTTAATAAATACTACGGCGAAAGCCGGGAACGAGCCAGTCATTGCAATTTCTCGCTGCGCGCGCTCGCAGCACCATTTTCGCGACTACGGCGTAAAAATTTTGTTGCCCAGAAACAGGAACTGCAGTCGTTCGTAAGCCTAGGATTTGACGAATTGGTCGATGCTCAAAATCATTTTCACGAAATCCTTTTCATATCCAAAAAGCATGTGATTTGGACTGTTCAATTGAACAAATGAACTTCCCGGAATTTTAGACGCGAGAAGCTTGCCTTCGGACAAGGGAGCCACGGCGTCTCTATCGCTGTGCAAAACCAGAGTCGGTGCAGTGATGATTGGCAAAAGCTTGGTCACGTTCATGTCGTCGAACGTGGCGCGGAACTTTGCGATGTTTTCTGCGGGCCCACAAAGCTTTTGAAATTCATTGAACCACTGCATCTCTTCCTTTGATGCCTCTGGCATGAAAAGAGTTGTCAGGGTTTGTCGGATTGCCGGATTCTCGTTGGCCCAGCAATGGCGAATGAGGTTGACCAGGGCGTCACTTTCTTCGCGATCAGCGTAATTGCCGCGGTGTTTGCGACCTCTGGCATACCCCCCGTTCAAAACCAGATGCGATACCCGGTCGGGCCTGCGATGCGCATAGGCGATGGCGACAGATGCGCCCTGAGACATGCCAAGGATCGCAACCTTTTCATGGCCATACGTATCGACGATCACCTCCATATCATCGACCATCCGTTCGAACGTGATGTCGACATCGGACCATTGCGAAAGACCATTTCCACGTTGATCATATCGGATCACTTGAAATCTCTCTGACAGATGCCTGAGGTAGTCGCCATAGGCCGGGCTTTCCCAGTCCATGTTCAGATGTGACATCCAGCTACCGGCAATCAACAAGGGATAACCTTCGCCCGAAGCGGCGTGTGCAATCGACGTCTCATCCTTTGACGTGCAGAACTTCACAACAGGCATTTGCTCGAAAGGGTTGACCGGCTTGGCCTGTTGTTCATCATCCGAGTTTCTTGCCATCCGCTTCTGCGGTTGAATAGAAACCGACCCAATCAAGCGAAAACCTCTTCGGCCAATGGTTTCAATGTAATTCGGATCGGACGCGTCATCTCCAAGTGCCTTGCGAACTTCAAAAATATTCTCTCGAACCAGATCGGCGCTCACATGCAAGCCCGGCCACACCTCATTCAAGATATCATCTCGTGATAGGACGGCTCCCGCGCCATTGATCAGGCAAGCCAGAACATTAGAAGCTTTGGGGGACAACGAAGAGAGATCATCACCTGATGACAAGCTGCCGTCGTCCAGGTTCAATACCCATTTCTTCATGTCATTTTCCAACGCTCCAACAATTCCAACGATACAACAACGATAGCACAACGGCATTAACTCATTTAATGCGTAAATTGGCCTTGGAACAGAGCGAGAAAAATCATCGTGCAGGAAATTCTGAATGCCCTCGATACCCATCTTGCCAACAGAGTGGCAGGCAACGCCGGCGCCTGGCGGTTAAATTGAGACGAAGACGGGGTTCAATTGTTTCCTTACCGCAAAGGCGGGGGAAACCAGGAGGATACTGATATGACCAACGAAATCGATTCAGCAAATGGCGTGCCCTATCTTGGGGGGTGCATGTGTGGCGCTGTCCGATTTGAGATCCACGCCGAGCCGCACAGCGTCTTGCACTGCCATTGCGACGACTGCCGTCACCACACCGGAGCGCCTGTGTCGACCTACGCGGGTTTTAGCAGCGATCAGGTCCAGTACGTAAGTGGAGAGCGCAAGCTGTTCGAGTCGTCTTCTGGAGTACGCAGAGCCTTTTGTGGAGATTGTGGATCAACATTGACCTGGGAAGGCGACTGGCCAAGGCTTGGCATCCTGGTCGAGGTCCATATCGGTGCTTTTGATGACCCAGAACGTCTCATTCCGTCTAAACACATGATGTATCCCGCACGAATTCCATGGTTCGAAGTGGCCGACCATCTGCCGCGCTATGCGAGCGACCCAGACCCTTCGCTTGAACCTTTAGCGATTGGGCCGGTAACACGCGGTTTGCCTGGCAAGGATTAGGTTCTGCGGTACTGCTCTTGAATTTTCTTTCACCTTGGCTTGTTCGAGACAGGGTGTCAGTGATGACCACTCCAGCGAAAACCGCCGTACCTCTATGGTAGCGGCGCTGCGAATGCGAAGCGTTTCTGCGCGAGCAATAGCCGCGCTGGCAAAAGGCAGCAATGTCCCGCACTTCGGACCTATACGCGCTATGCGGCGAACGTCCGAATTACCCACCCCACCTTCAACTTGCCAGTTCCTCAAACCTCTGAAGGAACCGTGTCTTCGCCTCCTCGGGAGGCCAGCATTCGATGCGTTCAGGCGCCTTACTGCTCCGTCTCCTGCTGATTATTGTCGCTATTCGTTGCCGCCTTTTGATCATTTAAATCCAAAAGAAAGGTGATCGACAATGTTGAGGGGCGAGCTTGGCTGTGAGCCAACCTGTCGATGAGGCCCTGCCAATCCTGGCCCTCGTGGGATTGCTCATCGTCCCCAATCGACCAACTAATCCGTTTGGGTAATCGCACCATCACCGCAGCCATTACTTTGGTATCTTGCATCTGCTCGCCTCCACTCATTTTGGAAACGATAAAATCTGGAAACCAGCGCCACAAAATCCGCCGCAACATTCTGTTCATCAATGTGGCTTTTGAATCCCAATCAGTTCTAAGGCCGAATGACGAGGCAGCTCTGCTGCAGAAGGTTCAAATCCTCGCTCCATCCGGCTCAAATTGGAGGCGGAAGCCGCGACCCTACTGCGCGGCCTGCAAGACGACCAACTCCGCATCGCAATCCGGCAGATCAAGGCGCTCAAGGACGGGTGAGAGTCTTTAACTGCAGACGTTCGCTGCTCGGCGCACTAAGGTCTGCAAAGCGGGACGGAGCGAGCTTTCGCTGCGGCTGTACCAATGGCGGCTATTATCAGATTACGTGCGCTTCTGCCTTCATCCAATCTGCAAATGCCCGCACCTTGCGCCCCATCGCTGATGCCGCCGTGACGATATGGATACCTTGCGAACGTTGCACGCTGCGCTCCGTCAGGCAAACCAGACGACCGGCCTTTTCGTCCGCACTGGTCATACGCGGATCGGCAAGGATGACTGCCTGACCTGAAAGAGCGCTATCAAACATGAATGCTCGGCTTTCATACTGATGAGGGGCCAGGTCCTGCACCAATTCGCTCCCGGCTGCCTCTGCCCAAGCACTCCAATCATCCGGCCAGTTCTTCGCAGAGGCCAACGGAAGACTCAGGATGTCATCGGGTGTAAGCGGCAAGATGCGTCCTTCGACTATTTGTGGTGCGCAAACCGGCCGAAGCTTGTCGCGGAAAACAAGCTCGGCCATCGTGCCTTCCCACGTCCCATCTCCATACCGCACCGCGGCGTCAAACCCATCTTTCACCAAATCGACATAGTCGAACGACAAAATCGGCTGCACGTCGATCTCTGGATATTTCGCGATGAACTTCTCTAGCCGAGGCAATAGCCATCGGTTTCCAAAGAAGGGGGCGACCGAGATTTTCAGCGTCCCTGACAGGCTGTTGCTCAGGGCTGGGGCAACGGCAGCCTCGATCCGATCCAGAGCCTCTCCGACGACCTCAGCCAATAGCCGTCCCTGTTCGGTCAATGTGATCTGCCGTACGCCGCGATGAAACAAAGTCACCTCGAGAAAGTTTTCGAGTGCGCGGATTTGGTGACCCACTGCGGCGGGCGTAACGCACAATTCATCGGCACCATCCTTGATGCTCTGATGCCGCGCAGCAGCCTCAAACGCGCGAAGCTGATTGAGAGATGGTAAACGTCTGGTCATGTCGTGATTACGCCGTAGATTATCTAACTTGTGCCGCAAAGTATGATCGTTTGTGCGAAATAGCCAGCGCCACTTAGTCTGCGTGTAACGATCCATATATTGAAAGAGGACAGTCCAATGGCGATCCCGACCCTGCCACATCAAACAACCGATCTGTTTCTGACAGATGGCGGCACCGAAACTTGGCTGATGTATAAGCGTGACCTTGAGCTAGAAGAGTTCGCGGCTTTCCATCTGCTGCACGATCCAAAAGCTAAAGCTTCCTTACAAGAGTATTACCTTACCTTTGCCGAGGTCGCTGTTCGGTATGGCGCAAGCTTCATCTTCGACAGCCTGACCTACCGCGCCAGCCGCGACTGGGGGCGCCTGCTCGGCTATGATGACGCCCGCTTGGCCGAGATGAACCACGCCTGCTTCGAGCTCTACCGAGAGGCGGCCCGAGCCGCCGGTCTGCCTGTGTCAAAGACGGTGATCAGCGGGTGTATCGGCCCCAAAGGCGACGCCTATCAACTCGATCAGGCGCTGACCGCCGAAAGCGCCGAGGCCTACCACAGTGATCAAATCGCAACCTTCAAGGCCGGAGGCGCCCACATTGTAACTGCCCTGACACTCAACACGACAGTCGAAGCAATCGGGATCGCTCGCGCAGCGAAATCGGCGGGCCTGCCGTCGGCTATTTCGTTCACCTTGGAAAAAAACCGCTGTCTGAAAAGTGGTGAAAGCTTACAGGATGCGATTGAGACCGTGGATGCGCTGACCGGCGGTGCCCCTGCCTACTACATGATCAACTGTGCGCACCCCGTCGATTTCGGCCCGGCGCTGTCGCGTGGCCTTTGGTCCGATCGTATTCGCGGATTGCGCGCGAACGCATCAACCTTGGATCACGGCACGCTCTGCCGGCTTGGGCACCTTGAGGAAGGCAATCCGGACGAACTCGCCGCGCAATACGCAGATATCCGCAGAAACTTTCCGAACATGAACGTGTTTGGCGGATGCTGCGGAACGGACTTCGTTCATGTCGACAAGATCGCGACCGCGCTTCGCGCACCAGTTTGAGCAAATCTCTCAGCGGACATTCGTGTACAATGCAGCATTCAGCAAATTGGGCTCATTCCAGCCCTTCGCCGCCGTGGGTACTAAGGTCCGCTTTCGGTACTTTCGGGAACCGCCTTACCCCTCAGATCTTACAATCCAGAACCCATTCTGGAACGCGCCATCGGTTGCCACCATCTCGGCAATATAGCTCTGCTAGACTTTGGCCACCTGCCCCACCGCCTCCCAATCCAACAATGTCGCCTCGCCCGTTCTTCGACAAATGAGCCAAACCGTCTTCGCCATTGTGATGCGCCCAAGATTGTTAAAAATTCTCAGGAAAACACGCGCAGAATGAGCGCACAATTATCTGCGGATGTACGCAGCTCCCGGCGCCACGGGGTGCCCAAAGGAGTGGGTATGGGCGCGCGGTGGTGTGGACTGCCCGAACACCGCAACAGTGCCATCCCGACCCCGTCCCGTGACCTCGGGATACCCTATACGCTATAGGCCGCATCCAGTACCGCCAGCGCCTCGGCACCGCCACGAACAGCTTGGGTGTAGTGGCCCAGTGTCACGGCCGGGTTAGCGTGGCCAGCGAGCTTGGCCACCAGCCCCACTTCGACACCTTGGGCCTGCAGCGTGCTGACAAAGCTATGGCGCGCTGAATGGTGGGTGACATAGCGCACCCCTGCCCGCTTGAAGGCAGGTCGCCAATATCGCTTGAGGAAGTTGGAATAGAGAATTGGGCCACCGCCGCCCTTGCGCGGCAAGGGCCATTGCCGAGGTACACCGGGACCCGGGAAGACGCGGTAGAGCGTGCTATCAAGGCGCGGGCAAATAAGCCGCCATTCGAGAAGCATAGTGCGCAACGTGGTCGAGATCGGGATCTCGCGCTCACCAGCCTCGGTCTTGGTTTGGTCGGCTGTACTGCCATCGCGTTCCTGCACCCGGCGAATGGTGATGGTGTTGCGATCCAGATCGATGTCGTCCCACAACAGACCCAATTGCTCGGAGACCCGGACACCGGTGAGAAACGGAAAAGCCACGAAGATGCCCCGCTCCTTGTCGGTGCGCGCATGGGCCAAGAGCTTGGCCACCTCGTCTGGCGTGAGGATATCCTTCTTCGGCTTGACCTTTCGCTTGGCGAGGTTGGTGGGCATCGAGCAAACACGAACGCCAAAGTCTTCTTCGGCCAGTGCAAGGATGCCCTTGAGCATCGACATGACGCGGTTGGCCGTATGGGCACCGACTTCCTCTCGGACCTTACTATGCCAGCGGCGCAGTTGCGCAGTGGTGAGCGAGCTTACCTTGAAGTCCCCCAGCATCAGCAACAACTTGGTATCGCGATGCGGTTTCTCGCCAGTCAGGGCATAGTGGACCCGTTCTTGCGGCGTGCCCTGCAGCAAGGGCCCGACGATGATCTTGAGCAAGGGGCGGTAGCCTGCGATGGTTTGGCGCTTCACAGTCCCCTGCTTGACCTCGATCCAATGTTCCACGACCTCGGCAACCGTGGGATTGGTATTGGGGTTAAAATAGCGTTCGCCAGCAAACTGGGCCCTCAAGGCGTCACAGTATTCTTCTGCCAATACCTTGGTCGCAAAGGACAGGCGACGTTTTCGCCCGGTGTCCGGGCAGCGAAAGTTCACAACCCACTTCTTGTCGATGATCCGCTTACCAGCGGCGTTGCGGCGGCGGCGGTTCCATATGCCTATGGTCGGATTAAACTCGCGCATGGTGGGCCTCCTTCAATGAAAAAACTCGAAGAAAAACACAGGCGAAACGACCAAACAATTTTCCGAATACACTGGGAAATTGCGACGCGGTGACACAGGAATGACCAAGGAATATTTGGGCGAGTGATTGCACCGGTCCGAACACATTCCCAGACCCGCGCGAACGGGATTGAGCGGCGCCCCAGCATAAGCCAGGGCATCCGTCTCGTTCATGGTCGACCAACATGAGGTCAGGGGTCGAAGCATTTTCAGCAACCACAAGCCAGAGCGTGATGGGTGTGACATGTGTGATGGGTATCTCGGCGCTTCTCAGAACGAGGCAACCTGGGGCTTTGCGGACCGATCGCGGCGATAAGAGAGTGCCTCGGAACCCATCACGCCCATTGTCTTAGCCCCCTAAAACTGTGCCACTACTTGAGTGTTACAGAAGGAACGAGGGATGGCTCGAAAACGGTATTCGGATGAGGATGCGCTGAAGATATTGCGCGAGATTGATGTGCACCTGCACG
>NZ_JBXVVI010000008.1:0-117735 GCF_057219155.1 Roseovarius sp. YIN77 | reverse complement strand
TATCGCCTGCTTCGAGTTCATCGAAGGCTGGTACAACCCCTCTCGCCGACACTCGGCATTGGGGTATAAGTCACCCATCAACTACGAAAGGACCGCCGCTGAAGGGCTGGAATCTCTAAGCCGATCGACGAATTCGAACCAGTCTCCACAAGGACAGTGACGCTGCCCTTTAAACCAAACAAAGTTGGCGCCACCTAGCGAGAGCAGCGGCACGGTTTCGCTTGAAGTTTGGTCTTGAGTATAGGCTGCGTTCCGAGTTGAAGAGGTTATAGACAGAGGCGTGGACGGAAGCGTTGCATCACTCGCTCTCGTCGTCGAAACGGAAGAAGTGAGTTCTCGGCTCTGTTGTTCAACCATCGCCCCGTCTGCTGCCGATCAGAGTTCCCAATACCCTTCATTGCCGAGCTATCGGATCCAAGCTCGTCAGTTACGATGACATTCGGTTGACCTTACCGCTTCATCAATTTCCTTAAGAATTTCAATGCATCTTTGCGGTTCCGGCGCTTGGAAACATAAACATCCAAAACCTCTCCCTCGTGATCAACCCCCCGCCACCGATAGTGTTGTTCTTTGTTGATCTTCACGAACATTTCATCCAGATGCCATTGCCAATTAGAATATGCACGCATCCTTGATATCGATCCCACGCTCATGAAGAAGAACTTCCACATTGCGAAGTGACAGTGGGAAATGGACATACATCATGGCCACTAACTTGATGATCTCGGGGCTCGTGCGAAAACAGCGAAAAGGATTTGGTTTAGACATACCTTGTCGCTAGAAAACCGCCTTGCCAGGCTCAGGACAAAATTACTCTGACAAGACCCGCGTGGGAATTTTGGCTAAAACAGTACCGGAAATGGAGAGATTTGTCGGTGGCGGAGAGACAGGGATTCGAACCCTGGAGACGGTCTCCCGCCTACACACTTTCCAGGCGTGCGCCTTCGACCACTCGGCCACCTCTCCGCAGTGGCGGCGTCTTACTATCACCCGCCCCCCGAGCGCAAGGGGTAAATTTGGCCCTAGCTGCGACATTCAGCAGCAAATTCAGGCTCTGGACGGCTTCAGGCTTAATCCTTATATCTTCACTCAGGTAATAGACGAGGATTCCATGGCCAACACAGCCGAAGCCCCAATGGAAGGGGCCCCTTTGATCAAGCCATCCAGCACCGATCATCCGATTTATGATCAGGTGGTAGAGGCGTGTCGTACGGTCTATGACCCTGAAATTCCTGTGAATATCTATGATCTTGGCCTGATCTACACTGTTGAGATCAGCGAGGAAAGCGATGTTCATATCACCATGTCGCTGACGGCACCCGGCTGCCCGGTGGCTGGTGAGATGCCCGGCTGGGTGGCCGAGGCTGTCGAACCGCTGCCGGGCGTCAAGACCGTAAGCGTCGAACTGACATGGGAGCCCCCTTGGGGCATGGATATGATGTCAGACGAAGCGCGTTTGGAACTTGGATTCATGTAGTCCGGGGCTTGAGAACCCATCAAAGGACCCCTAAGTCTAAATCGAACCAACCCAGTGGAACATCCCATGTTCGGAATCCCCGGCAAACAAGCCGTCACCATGACCCCAGCTGCGATCCGACAGATCGCAAAACTGATGGACCGCGAGGGCCATCA
Organism: Roseovarius sp. YIN77; assembly: GCF_057219155.1. Taxonomy (NCBI): domain Bacteria; kingdom Pseudomonadati; phylum Pseudomonadota; class Alphaproteobacteria; order Rhodobacterales; family Roseobacteraceae; genus Roseovarius; species Roseovarius sp. YIN77. Next base: position 116,103 of record NZ_JBXVVI010000008.1, on the reverse strand, counting down.
GGGGTTGCGTATTGGGGTGAAGAAGGGCGGCTGTGCCGGGATGGAATACACCATGGAATATGCCGCAGATATCAATCCTCATGATGAGGTGATCGAACAAGATGGCGCCCGCGTCATGATCGCCCCCATGGCCCAAATGTTCCTGTTCGGGACAGAGATCGACTACCAGACGTCCCTTCTGGAAGCAGGGTTCAAGTTCAACAACCCGAATGTGTCAGAAGCCTGCGGTTGCGGCGAGTCCATCAAGTTCGACATTCCCGGGCGGGATTAATCTGCCAAGGCAACGGTTGCTCAAAAAAGAGCCTCTGAGAGCGTAGAACGATAGAGACATCAGCTTGACGCCGACGCTAAGGGAACAGATCAAAAGATAACTGATACGCCTGTCGCCTCAAAGGGCCGCAGAAACACCTACACAATATCAAAATTAGTGATCATGTGCAGAATGACGGTGACCAGCTTAATAGACCTTGTTGGCGTTTAAATCGGTGAGAATGGCGTCGGACAATTGATCGGGTCGGCTGGATTCGGGGTAGTAGCCAAGCAAACTTCCGTCTTCGCCGATCAGATAGATGTAGCTTGTATGATCGATCAAATAATATTCATCATCCTGCGTTTGTGAACTGATTTCATAATACGCCAGAAATGCCGACGCGAGCGTTTTAATCTGGTTATCTTTTCCCGTCAGACCCTCCAACCGATCGTGAAAATACCCGACATATTCGTTCAGAACTTCGGGGGTATCACGGTCTGGATCAACCGTAACAAAAATTGGTGTTAGTGCGACTCCCCGCGCATCCAGAATATCAAGTGCCCCGGCGACATTTGCCAACCCCATGGGACAAATGTCCGGGCAAAATGTGTAGCCAAAGAACACCACACGCATTGAACCTGCATAGCTCCCCCAATTGGTCGCCACGCCCTGATGCGACTGCAACACGACGCGCTGCAGCGTTTGTGTATCCACATTAATGGTGGGTGCGCTGTGCTGAACGGCCGACTGTTTTTGGTCGTCGACGAATTGATTGCCCATCGCAAAACCAAACGCGGCGATCACGACTAAACACGTGAACGCCAGACGCAGGTCCAGGGTTTTTTCTGGAAGGTGTTTCAGCATGTCGATCCGCGATTACTGAAGTGTGTCCAGATAGGCGAGAAGGTTTTGCATGTCTTCTTCTTTCTTGATCCCGGCAAAGGCCATTTTCGTGCCCGGAACGAACTGCTTGGGGTTTTCCAGAAAAGCTGTCAGGCTTTCTTCATCCCAGGCAAAGTCAGCTTCTGCCATGGCGCTGGAATACCGATAGCCTTCTACCGATCCGGCCTCTCGTCCAACCACGCCAAAGAGAGATGGTCCTAGCTTGCGCTTGCCTTCCTCGTTTGAATGGCAAGACGCGCATTTTCGAAACACGGATTCCCCTTTCGCAACATCACCTTCGGCGATGGCCGAGGAGCTGATCACAATAAGTAACAACACAGACAGCACTGAATATTTCATTTGGTTTCCTCTTCTTAGTGGGTGTGAGTGAGTGGTGGGATTAATTTTTTGATACCATTGACAGTTTTAGCGGGTACGCGGCTGGGGAACTCTCTGTGAGATCCCGAACTAAACGAAACCCGATATTTGCGGGTGGAAATCCGATAGAGCAGCCACCCGTTGGCACCACCCTGATCAGTTCAGATTGGTACGTCATGTGAGCCCCGGCCAGAACACGTACGCCACCGCAATTGCTTCGGGCGTCAGCGCCGCCGCCCGATGATGGTGCGCGCCAGCAGCTGTCGGTCCATTCCCAGACATTCCCGGATATATCGGCCACACCATTTTCTTCCGACCCAAAATGCCCGATGGGCCTGGTGCGACGCTCTGCGCGTTTGCCGAAATTTGCGTAATCTGCAGCCCATGCGAGTCTCGGATCGTCGAAAAGTTTATCGACCTCTTCATCAAGCACATCTACCGCTAGCGCGCGCCATTCATCTTCAAGCGGCAGGCGGTGCTGAATGCCGGTTTCCCGAGAGATCCAAGCGATATATTGCTGGGCATCGTGCCAGCTGATGCCCGAAACCGGGTGGTCGTCTTCTACATAGTTTCGCCGTTTCGGAATGTAGCCACATGCGCCAGCGTCGACGCATTTTTGCCACTCGGCGAATGTGACCTCATATTTTGCGACCGAAATACGAGAGGCCTGACCGGCGCCTTGAGGCAACTCAACGACGATTTCCTCGATCGCGTGGCCGACATCCACAGGCGTACCCGCGAATGCCGTCACCCTTCCAAAGAAATGAGGCAACCCTGGCGCAACCACACGCCCCGTCGCGAAGGCGACAACTGCCGTGACGATGCAACATGCCAGAAAAACCAGCAGCCTCATTTCTTCTCTCCCTGGTCGGATTGTTATGCTTGGATCGGTCCGGGTTTTTCGACCTGCGCCATCAGGTCATTGTCCCATTCCCCGTCCACAACGACATGGCACGCTGCGCCAAGTTCGACCGCTTCGATCAGGTTGTGGTTGAGATAAACATAGACCCCCGGCTGTCGGAATGTGTAGAGCGCCGCACCGGCCGAACCGCCGCGAATAAACCATGTTTCAAGCCCGGTTGCCGGGTCATCTGCAAACGATCCTGCTTCCCATACATAGTCGCCATGACCGCCAATCAAATGCGGGCGTGAGTCCCGGTTTGATTGCGCGTGAATAAACAATGCGGTTCTGCCGACGGCGGATTTCAGGGCGTGCTCGCCCGTTATCGCACCAACCTTGCCGTTAAAGACGACATGTGTCGGCGTCAGGGTGCGCATCAGCGGCAGAACGTCGGCAAAGTTTTCGCCCGCGCTCTCATAGACTTTCCAATCGCCGTTTTCGTCCTTGGGGATATAGAAATCTTGCTCGCCGATGTAGAAAACGTCATCGTAGGATAGCAAGTTCCCTTCCTTGTCGCTCAGGCCGTCGCGCGGCAATACCATTACGGCACCATTCATTCCGTGCACCACGTGATACGGGATCATTTGTCCGCCGGGTGCGCAGTGATAAACGAAAACCCCCGGTTTTATCGCCTTCCAGCGCAGCTTGGCCTGCTCGCCGGGCAGCACATGCGTAAGTCCCGCACCGCCAAGGGCACCTGTGGAAGAGTGGAAGTCAATATTGTGTTCCATGGTGCTGTCCGCCGGGTTGATCAGCGTCAACTCAACATAGTCACCCTCGTGGCAGACAATCAGCGGCCCCGGGACCGATCCGTCAAATGTCAACGCCCAGGTTTCTGCACCTGTGTCATCAACCTCCCAACGCATTTCCTTGATGACCATGGTCACTTCTACGACTTTCGGACCGCCGCTGGCTACTTGTTCGAACTCTGGCGCATATGGGGGTGCAACCAGTTTTTGCTTCACACGAGGCAGCGCTGCGATTTCTGCTTCGCTCAGCGATGCGCTGATCAACGAAGCGCTTCCGGCAGCACTTCCCGATGCCGCCGCCGCTTTATTTCCCGCTGCTACGAATGCACCAAATGCCGCGGCAGAAGAGGCAACCGTACCCGCTTTTAAAAAATCCCGACGGTCCAGCCCGCCTTTTGTATCTGATGCCATATTGATGTCTCCCGTTCCCTAATTGGCTATAACAGGTATTTTATATATATCTTTAATAAAAGATGTAAACAAAATATTTGTTAAACTCGTAACAATTTTCCTTCCCGCCAAAAGCGATCGAAATATAAAATTTAAATAAATTTTATCAGATGCTTAACCTTACGCACCGCGGAAAGAATACTGTAAGATCTGCACGTCGCTTCCGACATACATATCGCCAATATGGTCAGTAGGGTAAATTTAGAATCAATTTAGAAAGGCCGACTTTTCCAGTTGAATATCGGCCAATGTGTATTTGCCCAATGCATCCAGAAACGCCCCCATCGCCTCATTCAAGGGGGCCGTCAATCGGCATCTGGAAGTAAGCCTGCACTTATTGTCGACACGCATACATTCGACCAAACGAAAGTCTGTTTCTGTCGTCCGAACAACGGATGCCAGATTGATATCTTCAGGCGCGCAAGCCAATCGCAATCCACCAGAACGACCGCGAACGGCCTCCAGAAAGCCTGCACGCGTCAGCGTATTGACGACCTTCATCAGATGTCCTCTCGAGACATTGTAAAATTCATTCATCTCATCAATCGTCACCAGTCTTTCCTGACTTGAAGCCGCAAAAAGCAACACCCGAAAAGATAGGTCTGTAAAACTCGTCAATCGCATTTTCGTTCCTCAAATTCACACCCTGAATATGGCAAATGCAGAAACTTCTCAATCAATCTTACGTCTCAACTGTGGTGTCGCATTCTGATGAATAAGTTTGATGCGTCCTGGCCCTCCTAGGCGCGCAAGGTTTCAAACATGTTCTCCACCACTCCGACCATTGATAGCCTACGGCGCGCCCTATTTCTTGAAGCGCGCCCCATGGGCGCTTCTTTGCCTTTGGCGAAGGTATTTAGGGCGAAAGGAAGAGGGCGGCGTCAGCTTGCCTTGATCGACACAACTTCGAAGGCAAAGGTCAGATCCTTGCCTGCCAAGGGATGGTTTGCATCCAACGTCACCTCGGTCTCTGACAGCTCTGCCACGGTCACATTCATGATCCGCCCTTCAGGGGTCTGCGCCTGAAGCTGGGTGCCCACATGCAGATGGATCTCTTCAGGAATATCACTCCGCGCAACGGTTTGCCGCGCGTGCGGATCGGGCTGGCCATAGGCATCATCAGCGGCGATCTCGACAGTTTTCTTGTCCCCGACCTGCAATCCCGGCAGCGCCGCATCCAACCCACGGATGATCTGGCCGGATCCCACAGCAAATTCCAGCGGATCACGTCCTTGCGAACTGTCAAAGACCGAACCGTCTGTCAGGGTGCCGGTGTAATGAATGCGAACCACGTCGCCCTTTTTGATAGCGGTCATAGAGATGTCTTTCGATACAGGGGTCAATTGGCCACCCGTCGGGGCGACAAGAGCGGTAAACTTTGCCCACGCGGTCCTGATTGTAAAGGCTTGGGTGGGAATTTCATGCGCTCTCCCCTTTCGCCGGGGCGGGCCTTGTGCAAATCTCCACGCCAGGAGCGAAGCCACCATGCCCATCACAACCTGCATATTCGACGCCTACGGAACCCTCTTTGACGTGGGATCAGCCGCGCGGCGGGTGGCCCTGACCTCTGAAAATCAGACCTTGCGACACAACTGGCAGCAACTGGCAGAGTTGTGGCGACAAAAACAGCTGCAATATACGTGGTTAAGGGCGATCACCAACACCCATACGGATTTCTGGCAAGTCACCCAAGACGGATTGGATTGGGCGATGGAGGCGCTGGATCTGTCTGATCCCGACCTGCGTGACCGCTTGCTGACACTATACCGGGAGTTAGAGGCCTACCCAGAAGTTCCCGAAATGCTGCACCGGTTGAAAAACAGGGGGCTGACCTGTGCAATACTGTCTAATGGCGCACCAGAGATGTTGAACGCCGCGGTAAGTAACGCGGGCATCCAAGGGCATCTGGACGATGTCCTGTCGGTCGAGCAGGTCGGCGTCTTTAAACCCGCGTCTAAGGTTTACGATCTGGTTGGCGAGCGGTTTGGCAGCCGGACTGAGGAGGTGTTATTTATCTCTTCCAACGGCTGGGACGCGGCGGGGGCTTCGGGCTACGGATTTGAAACCGTTTGGGTCAACCGGTCCGGTGATCCTATGGATCGCCTGCCATGGCACCCTCAGCATATCTTGACCGACCTGTCCGCCATTCCTGATCTGATCGGCGCGGGGTGAGGATATGGCGTATTTCACCACATCGGATGGCATCAAACTGGCCTTCAGGGATGAAGGTGCCGGCCCATCGCTCCTCTGCCTGTCAGGACTAACCCGCAACAGCACTGATTTCGATTATGTCGCGCCACACCTGACCGGGCTTCGGTTAATCCGGCTGGATTATCGCGGGCGGGGACGGTCTGACTGGGCCGACTATCGCACCTACACGGTCATGCGCGAGGCGCAGGATGTGGTTGAGCTGCTGGATCATCTGGGGCTGGAACGCACTGCGATTTTGGGAACGTCACGCGGCGGGTTGGTGGCGATGATACTGGCGGCAACGGCCAAATCGCGGCTTTCTGGTGTATGCCTGAACGACATCGGGCCAGAACTGGACCCCGATGGCCTGAAATTCATTATGACTTATCTGGGCCGCCGACCATCCCAGAAAACCCACGAGGATGCCGCCAACGCGCGCGCGCAATATATGACCGGATTTGCCAACGTCCCCAAGAGCCGGTGGATGGAAGAGGTCGAACGCTTTTACCCCAAAACCGAACGCGGCCTGGGGATCGACTATGACCCGGCGCTCAGGAAGGCCGTGGCCGAACAGGCCAGACAGGAAACCCCTGACCTGTGGCCCCTGTTTGATTGCTTTGCCGACCTGCCCTTGGCCCTGATCCGCGGGGCGGGATCTGACCTTCTGCCCCTGCAAGTGGCGGAAAAGATGAAACACCGCCGCCCCGACATGCTTTTTGCCAATGTTCCAGATCGGGGGCATGTGCCCTTCCTGGATGAGCCTGAAAGCCTTGATATTTTAACCAAATTCCTGGATCGCATCGCATGACAGATTTTACCATGATCACCGCCGCGGCAGAACGGTTGAAGGGGCACGCCCGCCGCACCCCTTTGCTGTCATCGCCGTTTTTGGATCAGATCGCTGGGCGGCGTGTATTTGTGAAACCGGAATGTCTGCAACACACTGGCAGTTTCAAATTTCGTGGTGCGTGGTCGGCAATATCGGCCCTGGATACGGATACGCGGGCAAAGGGCGTTATCGCCTTTTCCTCTGGCAACCACGCACAGGGCGTGGCCTATGCGGCGCAGCTTCATGGCATTCTTTCGGTCATCATCATGCCCGCCGATGCGCCACGGTTAAAGATCGACAACACCCGCGCCTTGGGCGCCGAGGTGGTGCTCTATGACCGCGACCGGGAGGACAGAGATGAGATCGGCGAACGCCTCTCTGCCGAGCGTGGTCTGACCCTGATCCGCCCCTTTGACGAACCACTGGTCATTGCCGGGCAAGGCACGACCGGGTTGGAGATTGCCGAGCAGGCAGCCGAATTGGGGATCGACAAAGCCGAGGTTCTGATCAATTGCGGCGGCGGCGGCCTGACATCCGGCATCGCGCTGGCGCTAGAGGCGAAGGCCCCCGGAATGCGCGCCCGGACGGTTGAGCCCGAGGGCTTTGACGATGTTGCCCGTTCGCTGCGATCGGGCAAACATGAACGCAATCTGCGCATGTCCGGCAGCCTGTGCGATGCCATCGTCACGCCAACACCGGGGCAGTTGACCTTCCCGATCATGCAGCGCCTGTGTGGGGCAGGCATCGCCGTACCGGATCAGGACTGTATGCACGCCATGGCGCAGGCCTTTCTGCGTCTGAAAATCACACTGGAACCCGGGGGGGCGTGTTCGCTGGCGGCGGCTCTCTTTCACCCGGATCAGCTCGATTCTGACACCGTGATCTGCGTTGCCACCGGCGGCAATGTGGACCCGGATATCTTTCAAACCGCTCTCAGCAACTATGGTGCCCTATGACTCGTTTCACGATTGCCTCTTTCAACGTCAAAAATCTGATCGGTGCGGACAAGGAATACTACAAGTTCCAAACCTACACGCCCGAGGAATACGCCTGGAAAGAGGATTGGCTGGCCGAACAGTTGTTTTCCATGGATGCCGATATCGTCGGCTTTCAGGAGATATTCGAAGAGGCAGCGTTGCGGTCGGTAGTGAAAGAGGCAAACCAGCGGGCCCGCCTGTTAAATGACGCCGCCATCCCCGATAAGTCCAAACGCTATCACCGCAAGGCGATCTTTCGTAGACTGGCGGTGACGGGGTATGATGACGCGGCGATCGCCTTTGCCGCCAATAGCGCTGATGCGGGCCCCGGCCAACGTCGCCCCGGCGTCGCCATCCTGTCGCGTTTTGGGTTTGAAGGCCCGCCAAAGGTCATTCAGGACCTGCCCGAACCGCTGGATATTCCTTTCTCCCCGTTGCGCGGGCTGGACGGCGATCAGGATGCCGGGTTTTTCCGGCTTCGTCGGCTGTCACGGCCGATCCTGAAGGTTCGCGTGCCGGTGGAGGGCCAGCCCATCACGGTCTTTACCTGCCACCTGAAATCAAAGCTCGGTGAATTCATCACCCCCGATGGCGCAGGATTTGCGCCAGAAGCTGACCTAACCCGGTATGATCCGGTGGGTCGGTCCCTGGGCAGCCTGCGCGCAGCCCTGCGCCGAATGGCAGAGGCCTGGGTGTTACGCCGCGAAATTGTCAGCGAGATCCGCAAGGGCCACCCGGTTGTGGTTACGGGTGATTTCAACGATGGCGAAGATGCAGTCAGCTCAGAAATCATCACCGGCGAAGCGCCGTTCAAGAATTACGGCTGGATGCTGCGTCATGACGCCAAGGACTATAACGACCGCTACAGTGCTGAAGAGCATCAGCAAATCACCGAAAATGTGGAGGCCCAACGCCTGCACTCTGCCGAAAAACTGTTTGTGCGCAAAAGTTTGCGCGACATGGTCTATACGTCAGCCTTTGGTGGTGCCTTTGAATCCATCGATCAGATCTATCTGTCGCGGCATTTCCATCCCGACTTTGCCGATCGGATTGGCGAGATGGAATATTTCAGCGTTCTGAATGATCATCTGACCGACGGCAGCCATCCAGAGGCCCCCTATAACAAGCTTGCCTCTGATCATGGTCAGATCATTGCCCATATGCGATTGAAATAGGGGTGCTGCCCCTCTGCGGCTGACGCCACATTCACCCCGAAGTATTTTTGGCGAAAGGAAGATGCCGGGCGTTTCATGCCCGTCGCCACACTTCTTTGCGCCATTGCATTCTGAACTGAACAGTTTATTTATTCTCCGTTCTTGACCGGAGCCTTCATGCCGCGCCTGCCTGTCCTTTTCATTGTGCTGACCATGATCATCGATGCGATGGGCATCGGACTGATCATGCCGGTCATGCCGGATCTGATCCGCGAGGTTCAGGGCGCATCGCTGGCCGATGCTGCGATCTGGGGTGGCATTCTGTCTTTTGCATTTGCCATCATGCAGTTTCTGTTCGGGCCAATGTTAGGCAGCCTGTCAGACCGGTTCGGGCGCCGTCCAGTTTTATTGGTCTCACTTTTTGCGATGGCAGTTGATTATCTGATCATGGCGGTTGCCGGATCAATCTGGCTGTTGTTGGCCGGACGTGTCTTTGGCGGGCTGACCGCCGCCACGCATTCGACGGCCGCGGCCTATATGGCAGATATCTCAAAGCCAGAGGAAAAAGCGCAAAATTTCGGGCTTGTATCTGCCGCCTTTGGCGTCGGCTTTGTGCTGGGGCCACTGATCGGGGGGTTGCTGTCGACGTTTGGTCCCCGCGCGCCCTTTATTGCCGCGGCAGTGCTGGCCGGTCTGAACTTTTTACTCGGATATTTTGCGCTCACGGAAACGGTCACTGACCGCATCAGGCGCCCGTTCACCTGGCGTCGTGCCAACCCGTTTGGGGCCTTGCTCGCCGTGGCGCGCCTGCCCGGGCTTCGCGCCCTGATGTTTGTCTATTTCCTCTATCAAATGGCTTTTTATGTTTACCCGTCTGTCTGGTCTTTTTTCACGCAGGAACGTTTTGGCTGGACCCCGCAGATCGTCGGCTATTCATTGGCGGTTTTCGGCATTTCCATGGCCATTTCGCAGGGATTTCTGATCCGCATTGTGATCCCAAAACTGGGGGAGCGAAAAACCGTCATCATAGGGTTCAGCCTTGATATCTTTGCCTTTGCCCTGACCGGCCTGTTGACCAATGGCTGGATCGTCATGGGGCTGGCGCCGATCTCGGCCATTGGTGCGATGGCGACACCCGCGTTGCAGGGGATCATGTCACGCGCCGCCGAGGACAACCAACAAGGTGAGCTACAGGGGGTTCTGGCCAGCATCACGGCACTGGCAATGATTCTGTCACCGCTGCTGATGACCCAGGTTTTCGCCTATTTCAGCGGCGGAGGGGCCTCGATTTACCTGCCCGGCGCGCCATTTTTGGTCTCTATGCTGATGATGGCCGTCGCGTTGGCAGTGTATATGATAATTTTTCGCCGGGTCACGATCGCGATTACCTGAACGCGACCTACTTTGTCGCGGAACTGACTTGCAAGTTGATTCCCCTCGCCGCAGTCTATTGCCCGAAACCGGGTCGGTTGTGCGAATGTACGTCGGACCATTACCATGCACTCCCACCGGACGGGACACATCATGAAACTACGTGATCTAGAAATCTTCACCGTTGCCCCCCCACCGCCAGGGTGGGGCGGGCGCTATTGGATCTTTGTCAAGCTGACCACCGACAATGGTATCACCGGTTACGGCGAATGCTATGCAACCTCGGTCGGACCGCAAGCGATGGAGGCGATCATTCGCGATGTCTTTGATCGCCACATGCTGGGTGAAAACCCAGAAAACATCGAACGGATGTTCCGCCGCGCCTATTCCTCTGGCTTCACCCAACGACCTGACTTGACGGTCATGGGGGCGTTTTCAGGGATGGAAATCGCCTGTTGGGACATACTTGGCAAAGCGCTTGACCGGCCGGTCTATGCGCTGCTGGGCGGGGTGATGAATGAACGCATCCGTTCCTACACATATCTCTACCCCCTGCCCCATCATGACATCGGTGCGTTCTGGAACTCGCCTGATATGGCGGCGGAATCGGCGGCAGAAATGGTCCGGCTTGGGTTTACCGCCGTGAAATTTGACCCCGCCGGTCCCTATACGATGCGCGGTGGCCACATGCCCGCGATGAACGACATCTGCAAATCCGCTGCCTTCTGCAAAGCCATTCGCGAAGCCGTCGGTGACAAGGCCGACTTACTGTTTGGCACCCACGGCCAGTTCACCACCGCAGGTGCAATCCGGTTGGCGAAAGCCATCGAACCCTACAATCCCCTGTGGTATGAGGAACCCATCCCTCCAGACAATATCGAAGAGATGGCCAAGGTGGCGCGCGCCACATCGATCCCTGTTGCAACTGGCGAACGCCTGACCACCAAGGCCGAATTTGCGCCGATCCTGCGATCCGGCGCGGCAACAATCCTGCAGCCCGCTTTGGGCCGATCCGGCGGCATACTTGAAACCAAAAAAATTGCCGCGCTCGCAGAGGCGTACAATGCACAAGTCGCGCCGCACCTTTATGCGGGCCCTGTGGAATGGGCGGCGAATGTGCAGCTTGCCGCCAATATCCCGAACATCCTGATGGCTGAAACCATCGGCACAGGGGGTGATTTCCACCTGCCGCTGATCAAACATTCGATCGAGTGGGAAGACGGCTATATCAAAGTTCCAACCGCGCCGGGGCTGGGGATTGAATTTGACGAGGATCTCGCCCGCGCGCATCCCTATACCGACACGGGCCTGCATCTGGAAATGCAGGACGCCCCCTGTAACTACAAGGACGGGAACGATTTTCGCGGCGGCGCGCCGGTTAAAGAGGATTAATCCGGATCAATCTGCCTTAGCAGCGTGCCCTCCCACCGCTTTAGCATCGGGCGGGCGGGTTGCATCTGCGTGGCCTCGACGGCGTTGCCGTTCAGCAATTCCGGAAACATCGCGGCGATTTCATCAAATTGGGCCGGGGACAACGTGTTCAGCGACTGCGGCCCGATGAACAGGCTTTCCGCCCAGATACCATGCGCCTGCAAGATCTCATGCCCGGCGCACATGACGTGGTGATAGGAGATGGTGCCGCCCGGACGCCGATAAATCGTATCGCCATTGGCCAATGACACCGCCGGGATCAGCGCCTGATCGACCCCGAACATCAGTTCGACCTGCGGGCCGCCGACCAGCACCCGATGTTGCGGCGACACCACCAGATCGGCCGGATTGCCGAGCGCACCTGCCGAGATGACAATTGGTGCCAGATCGGCCTTTGCCTTGGTTTTAAATGACCCCACCCAAACCAACGGCTGCGCGCCGTTATCATGGGTCAGAACCAGATCACCGACCGACAGATGCTCCACCGCGATCGGGCCGCCCGGAGTTTCAATCAGCGTGCCCGACGCAAAACAAAGAAAATCGGTGCGACCATCTCCGATCTCAAACCCCGGATTATCGTCTTCAATAATCGCATCAAAGGTGATGCTGACAATTCCACCGGCTTCAAGTACCGGGTTGCCATCCCCGACAAGATACAGGTTTCCATCAGCATCTTGAATAATCGTGACGATCACACCTGATTGAGTCACCATCCCATTCGAGGTGGCATAGGTGATTGTCACAGAATATTGGATTGTAGAGTCCAGTTGGCTGATGCCACTCGGACCGGTGACGGTTTCTGTCGCGCCCAGGTCCTCTTCTACCGTTTTGTTGCCATCTGTGTCGCCAAAAGTCAGACTCACTTGTTGATCATATAATGGATCGGACTCGCTACCGAAGGTCAGTCCAACCAGATCGCTGGCTTTTTCGGATTTCGTATTGCCACCATCACTGCGATCAAGATCGCCAAATATGCCCAAACTTATGGCAGAATAGTCAACCACGCCTATTAATCCTTTCCATCCCCACGTCAGTTAAATTGGCAGAAACAAAAAGATATGCCAACGATTATCGAAACACAGCGCAACCAAGAAATTAATTCGACCTCAATTCTCCGCGGAGAGAGCGATTAATCGCGCCTTCTGGTCTTAAATTCAATTTCATCTGGCGCTAACTAAAGTCATTGAAACAGCGCAATATCACCTTGATAAAAGGGGCGACTCCCCTCCCTTGATTCCACGTTACATCTGAAAGGTCACCGCCATGGATGCAAGTTTTTCTCAGAACGATCTGTCCGCTGTTGTCGAGGCCGACAAGGCCCATGTTTGGCACCACCTGATCCAACACAAGCCATTTGAAACCAACGACCCCCGCATCATTGTCGAGGGCAAAGGCATGCGCGTCTGGGATCAAAACGGCAAAGAACTGCTTGATGCGGTGTCCGGCGGCGTCTGGACTGTTAACGTTGGCTATGGCCGTGAATCCATCGCCAAGGCCGTCTATGACCAGCTGATGAAACTCTGCTATTTCGCCCAGACTGCAGGCTCGATCCCTGGCGCACAGTTCGCGGAAAAGCTGATCAGCAAAATGCCCGGAATGAGCCGCGTTTACTACACCAACTCCGGCTCTGAAGCGAATGAAAAAGTCTTCAAAATGGTGCGCCAGATCGCCCATAAACGCTACAACGGCAAGAAGACAAAGATCCTTTACCGCGACCGCGATTATCACGGGTCTACCCTGGCCACCATGTCGGCCGGCGGTCAGGATGAGCGTACTGCACAATACGGCCCCTTCGCCCCAGATTTCGTCCGCGTTCCGCATTGCATGGAATACCGCAAGCACGAACTGGGCATGGAAGATCTGTCTGGCGAGGCGTTCGGTGCTGCATGCGCCCAAGCCATTGAGGATGTGATCCTGCGCGAAGGCCCCGAAACCGTTGGCCTGCTGTGTCTGGAACCTGTCACCGCAGGTGGCGGCGTGATCGAGGCCCCGGCGGGGTATTGGGAACGCGTTCAAGAGATCTGCGCGAAATACGAAGTGCTGCTGCACATCGACGAGGTTGTCTGCGGCGTTGGCCGGACCGGCACCTGGTTTGGCTATCAGCAATACGGCATCCAGCCTGATTTCGTGACCATGGCCAAAGGTGTGGCATCGGGATACGCAGCGATTGCCTGCATGACCACCACCGAAAAAGTCTTTGATATGTTCAAGGACAACACCGATGACCACCTGAACTATTTCCGCGACATCTCTACCTTTGGTGGCTGCACGGCTGGCCCGGCAGCGGCGCTGGAAAACATGCGCATCATCGAGGATGAAAATCTGCTGACCAATTGCGATGCAATGGGCGACCGGATGATGGGCAACCTGCAAGAGTTGATGGAAAAGCACAAAGTCATCGGCGATGTGCGCGGCAAGGGCCTGTTCCTGGGTGCCGAACTGGTCGCAGATCGCACCAGCAAAGAGCCGGTTGACGAAAAACTGGCAGCACAGGTCGCCGCAGAATGTGGCGCGCAAGGCGTGATCATCGGCGTCACCAATCGCTCGATCCCGAACCGCAACAACACCCTGTGCTTCAGCCCCGCGCTGATTGCCACAGCCGATGATATCGACCAGATCACCAATGCGGTTGATAATGCCCTGACCAAAGTCTTCGGCTAATCTGGCTATTCAAAACTTATCAAACCGGTCGCCGAAAGGTGGCCGGTTTTTGTTTCAGGTGTTTTCAAGGTCAAGCTGCAGAATTTCTTCGGCGTTTTCCTTGGTTCGCCGATACATCCATGTGTCGATTGTTCGGATCAAAAGCGCGTCCCCACTCATGTAAAGCCGCCCTTCTTCCAGTTCTCGTGCAGTGGTCGTGCGGTTTAATAGCATCGAGCTGAAGGACACCCGATCCGTTTCAATATACAAATCCACGTCAAACCCAGGAATGACGGAACAAACTTCGACCGGCGCAGCTGGCCGGGTCACGATCCAATAGGTATCATATTTAAGTCCCGGGTCGCTGAACCGTATCTGGATCACAATCTGCCGATTTGGCAGATGTTCGGGATAGATCAGATGGCGCATATAAAACATCAGCTTCGAGACATTGATGTTTTCCAAAGCCGTTCGTGCCTTGATGTTGCGTTGCGCCCATTTGGCCAGCGCATCCAGAGCCGGTTCCATGTCGATTGCCGCTTGGGTGCGCAGATAATCCACCTGCCCTGTCGCCGGGTCTGCGACCCGTTCCACCAATCCATGTTCTTCCAACTCTTTCAGTCGCTTTGACAGCAATGCCGGGGATATATTCCCAACGCTGCGACGTATTTCATTGAACTTGGATGTCCCGTTCCACATTTCCGTCAGGATCGGGATTGTCCAGCGCGGCTCCAACACTTCGCAGGCATGGGTAATGGGGCAAATCAGTCCGTAAGGTTGTGCGCTCATCTTCACTCCTCTCCAGAACCAATGCTACGCGATATCTGGGGCACAAGACTAGTTCACAATCTGTACCGGGTGCAGTTCACAATCTGAACTAGCCGTTCGATCCGGTTCTTTGACAGTATCAGTTCATCGCCAGAACCACCTACTGGCCGCACCAACGAGGAGACATAATATGAAACGATTTGTCATCGAACGCGACATTCCCGAAGTCGGCAATTTCGACCGTGAACAGTTAAAAGGCGCCTCTGCCACATCCAACGACGCGCTGAGCCAGCTCGCCCCGCGTGTTCAGTGGGAACATTCCTACGTGGCAGACAACAAGACCTTTTGTGTCTATCTGGCTGAAGATGAAGCCGCGATATACGACCATTCCAAACTCAGCGGATTTCCCGCCAACAAGATCACCCCGATATCATCGATCATCGATCCGACAACTGCGAATTAGGCCTCTCCCACTCACCGGCGGCAACTGTGGTCGCCGGTCTTTTTCACCCCTGCCGCAACAACCAGTTTACAACGGTTTTAACGGCGGGCCGCGCGGCATGGGTATTCCATTCCAGGTAATAAATGCCAAATCCACTCAACGGGAAAAATGCCTGCAGCTCTCCCTTTGCCAACTCCTCTTCGAAAAAGGGCATGGCTGTGAAAGATACCGCATCGCCGCGTTTGATCGCATCGACAATCAGGTTGCCAGGCATATGCGACACCGTGGTCGGGACCTTGCCCACCAGCCCATGCAGGCCGAACCAATAGGCCACTTCCTCTGTCCCCAATTCCTGCAGCCATGGATAATTCAACAACTGTGCAGGTTCAGAAATTGCCGTGTTTCCGATCAGTTTCGGCGAGGCAACCGCCGCCATATCCGCAACCAACACCGGCGTGACCTCCTGCGTCATTCGGCGGGCGTCGCCATAGCGGATCGCCACATCAACTCCACCCGGCCTAAGCTCGATCAGCTTGGAGGTCGGCTGAAACGACAAAGAGATATCCGGGTGCTCGCGCTGAAACTCCGACAGGCGCGGCATCAGCCATTTGACGGCAAAGGCGGGTGACATGGTGATCTGCACCGGGCGTTCGCCCTGATCCTCCGCGACCTCAGAAACGCCGCGCTGGATGTGTTCAAACCCCTGCGCCAGTTCCCGTGCCAAAACCCGCCCTGTCTCGGTCAGTTCGATTTTGCGCCCCGATCTTAGAACCAGCGCTGTCCCAAACCATTTTTCCAGGGCCCGCATCTGTTGACTGATCGCGGCATGTGTAACATTCAATTCAGCCCCGGCACGGGTAAAGCTGCGCGTTTCAGCCAAGCAATGAAACGCACGCAATGCATTCAACGGGGGAATTTTTGACCATCGCATCGTAAGTTTTCCTTACACTCAGGATAGATTGTTAAGTTGCCTCACACAAGAGAGCGCAGCATGATGGCCATACAGGAGGATTGAAAATGGGCGATATAACAGAACATACTGGGGGCTGCATGTGCGGCGCGGTTCGCTACCACATTCAGGGCGATTTCACCTATTCCGCCCATTGCCATTGCCGGTCCTGCCAACGCGCCATTGGTGCCGGATATGCCACGTGGTCAGCCTGCGCGCCGGAAGACTTCACTGTGACCAAAGGGGAGATTGCGATCTACAACTCCTCCCCCGGCGTCCAACGCGGGTTCTGCAATCAATGTGGAACATCGCTGACCTATACCGGCGATGATTGGACAGATGTGGCGTTTCTGTCGGCCACATTGGATGACCCGTCAGCCGCCAAACCAACATCCAACGTCTATCTGAACCACCAGCAACACTGGGCCCCAATCGATCCGGCCCTGAAACAATTCAAACAATTCCCATGGGAAGGCTGAACATGTCAGACACACATTCCTACAAATGCGCAGACTATCCGGGGATGGAAGACTGCCCGTTTAACGTCACGACAGCGACCGAGGGCGAGGTCTGGCAGCAGATGGAACTGCACGCGCGTGCCGCCCACGGCGAAAACCCTGATGAGTGGAGCACCGAGGACAAACAGTTTTTGGGGACGCTGATCAAAACCAGTTGAACGCACCGACACTCACACGGGGCGAAGGGCCGGGCAAAAACGCCCGGCCCTATGCTGTCCAGTAATCGGGGTAGTCGTTACCCTCTTGCGGCTGCAGATAAATCTTTGACCTGATCTCATGTTCCTTGGCGATCAGTTCCTGCGGAGTTTCGCCGCTGATCCACATTTGCTGCAACATCACGCCGGCCGCGGTCATGTCGCCCTCTGTCAGGACATCGTCGCGCGCCCGAGTGTGACGGATCAAAATACCCTCGTCCTGTTCCAGATGATCGACATAATTGTAATCCAATACCTCATCCACACGCCCCAACTGGGTTGCAGTGATCAGGACGATCAGGGTGTGATTGTGATCCTCGCCATCGCGCCACTTTCGCCACGGCGTGTCAGGCAGTTTCTGCCCGCTGGACACCAAGGTCAGATTGTCCTCGAACAAGGACGCGCCAAAGGAATACAGGTAATTATAGTGATAGCTGTGCGCCGCACGAGGGTTAATTTCTGTCAAGGCGATGGATCCATCCGGCATGATCCAAAACTCCAGATTGAAGAACTGGTTGCGATAGCCCAGTTCCGACATCCGGCCCATATAATCATTGACCCATGCCTCGATTTGTTCGGTCTGCTCAGACGATAGCGACAAGGGCGGGGTCAGATAGCCCAGCGCCTGATGGTTTGAAAAATAGACCTCTTCGGTCAGCGCATAATGAACAACCTCGCCATCAGCAGTGATGTAGCCCTCATAGCAATATTCAATTGCTGCGTTCATATCGACCAGATGTTCGGCCAGAAACGGCGGAACGACATCGGGCATCTGATCGCTAGGAATGTCCTTAGAAAAATTTTCGTTCTGAAAGGCGATCAGGTCCTGCAGTTCTGTATCGGATCGGTAATCCGCCAGCACCGCCCGCAGATCATCCGGCGTCTTGATTTTGAATATCCCCCGACCCAGAGATAGGGAGGTGTTTTTTAGCATAAACGGCCATTCGGCGATCTTTGCGATGATCTGCTCATCGCTCTCCGCCATGGGATCAATCGGGGCGAACCAAAAGGGATCTGACTCTAGCGTGCGCATCAGGTATTTGTTCATGCAGTACAAAAACGCCAACCGCGATACTGTTGGATTGCCCAGTTTTTCGTTGATCAGGATATGGTGAAACGCGTCCTTTTGCGCAAATCCCGCAACCGTCTGAATGCCCACATCCCGGCAGTCTTGGGCGATGGCATCAATTTCGGCCGGGACCCATGTTTTTGGCGACAAAATACGAACATCAACCCGGGATTTCATATCCTCAATGGCGTCCGCCATATAGGCTTGCGGGTTTAAAAATCCCACCACTTTTCTGGCGTCGTCCATGTTATTTCCCTCCAAAAAACAGCCCGCAATCTTGCACAAAAATTGATCCCTGTTCTGACAGATACGACCTGTTTCCGAGGATTTGCGATTTTACCCCGCAAACCCGGACGCCATCGACATGGAAAAGTCCTTAAGTCCAGATTGCCAACGATATCAGACCAGACTATGGTTTCGAAATGGCCATTTCCGAAGAAACATTTTTCCTGGGCAGCCGCTCAGAAGGCACCCTGCAAAGCCAGATTCAGCAGATGGTGGCAGAGGGCATACTGTCGGGCCGCCTGCGTCCCGGGGAAAAGATGCCATCGACCCGAAAACTGGCCAAGCATCTGGGGATCAGCCGGCTGACGGTGACACTGGCCTATACCGAATTGATTGCCGATGATTATCTGCGCTCTGCGGGGCGCTCTGGGTTTTATGTCTCCGAAACCGCGCCACCCCCGCCAGAGGTCCCGGCAGGCAGGTCGCGCGATCTGGTCGATTGGGGTCGGGCGATTGGTCAACGCTATTCCGGCGGGCAGTCGGTTGAAAAACTGCCCGGCTGGGAGGCGTATAAATTCCCGTTTGTCTACGGGCAGGCCGATCCCAGCCTGTTTGATCAGCAGAACTGGCGCCTATGCGCGCTGCAGGCTTTGGGCCGCAAGGAGTTTTCGTCGCTGACCGGGGATTATCAGGATCGCGACGATCCCAAGCTGATTGAATTTATCTTGCGCCATACCCTGCCTCGTCGCGGGATTCTGGCCCGACCTGAGGAAATCCTGATCACCGCCGGTGCGCAAAATGCCTTGTGGCTGGCAGCGCAGATCCTGCTGACCCAGCGCCGTACCGCCGCCCATGAAACGCCTTGTTACCCGGGCCTGCGTGAAATCCTGACCCAGGCGCGCTGTCACCTGAAACCGCTGCCAGTGGATCAGGACGGCCTGGACCCAGACATCATTCCGCAATCCACGGACGCCTTGTTCATCACACCCAGCCATCAATGCCCAACAACCGCAACGATGTCACTGGACCGGCGTACCGCGCTTTTGGAACGTGCGCACCGCGATGATTTCATCATCATCGAGGATGACTATGAATTCGAAATGTCCTTTCTCACCGCGCCCCTGCCTGCGCTGAAGTCATTGGATGAGGATGGCAGGGTTGTTTATGTCGGCTCCTTCTCGAAATCGCTCTTCCCGGGTTTGCGGCTGGGATATCTGGTGGGCTCTGAACCCTTTATCCGAGAGGCCCGCGCCCTGCGTTCGATCCTGATGCGCCATCTGCCCGGCCACATTCAGCGCACCGCCGCATTCTTTCTGTCGCGCGGTCACTATGACGCGCTGGTGCGCAAACTGCGCGCCGCCTATCACCGACGCCAACAGGTGATGGATAAGGCATTGCGACAACACGACATCCACATTTCTGGCCGCGCCATGTTTGGCGGATCTTCGTTTTGGATGACCACCCCCAAGGGCGTGCGCGTCGAGGATCTGTCCCAACGCTTGCGCAAGCGCAGCGTTCTGATCGAACCGGGTCTTCCCTTCTTTGATAATCCAGAGGATGGCCAGCGCCATTTCCGTCTGGCCTATTCGTCAATTCCGGCCGATCGCATCCCAAAGGGGATAGAGATTCTCGCCGAGGAAATGCAAAAGCCTTGACCAAACAACGGAGGCTGTGAATTTGGACCTATCAGAGGGTTGAAACTGGCCCTAATCCTGATCATGCTCTGGCCTTATGGTGCCAGAGGAAAATTTTTGCGCGGACTCACCTGCGCACCGACCAAACATAAGGAAACACCCCATGAAAATGACGACCGAAGAAGCCTTTGTAAAAGTCCTGCAAATGCATGGCATTGAACATGGTTTCGGGATCATCGGTTCCGCCATGATGCCGATTTCCGATCTGTTCCCCGCCGCTGGCATCACCTTCTGGGATTGCGCGCACGAAGTTAACGCCGGCATGATGGCCGATGGCTTCACCCGCTCGTCCGGCAAAATGTCGATGATGATCGCCCAAAACGGCCCCGGCATCACCAACTTTGTCACCCCGGTCAAAACCGCCTACTGGAACCACACCCCATTGTTGCTGGTCACCCCGCAAGCTGCCAACAAGACCATGGGTCAGGGCGGCTTCCAGGAAGTTGAACAGATGAACACCTTCAAGGACATGGTCGCCTATCAGGAAGAGGTTCGCGATCCGTCCCGTATTCCAGAGGTTCTGAACCGCGTTATCCTGAAGGCAAAACGCGCCTCTGCCCCCGCACAAATCAACATCCCGCGTGACTACTGGACCCAGGTCATCGACGTTGATCTGCCTGCCATCGTCGAATTCGAACGCCCCGGCGGCGGTGAAGAGGCGATCGCACAAGCGGCTGAACTGCTGTCTGACGCAAAATTCCCGGTCATCCTGAACGGCGCTGGTGTTGTTATCGGCGGCGCGATCCCGGCCTCCCAAGCTCTGGCCGAACGTCTGGACGCACCCGTTTGCTGTGGCTACCAGCACAATGACGCATTCCCCGGTTCCCACCCTCTGCACGCAGGTCCGCTTGGCTATAACGGCTCCAAGGCTGGTATGGAGCTGATCGCACAGGCCGACGTGGTCCTGGCACTTGGCACCCGTTTGAACCCGTTCTCCACACTGCCGGGCTACGGCATGGACTACTGGCCCAAAGACGCCAAGATCATTCAGGTCGACATCAACCCAGACCGCATTGGCCTGACCAAGAAAGTGACCGTGGGCATCATCGGCGACGCGAAAAAAGTTGCCACATCGATCCTGGCGCAACTGTCCGACACCGCGGGCGACACAAACCGTGATGAGCGCAAGGCAGAGATTTCCAAGCGCAAATCGGCATGGGCGCAGGAACTGACCTCCATGGATCACGAGGATGACGATCCGGGCACCACCTGGAACGAACGCGCCCGCAACGCGAAACCAGATTGGCTGTCCCCGCGCAAAGCATGGCGTGCCATTCAATCCGCCCTACCGAAAAACGCGATCATCTCTTCGGACATCGGCAACAACTGTGCCATCGGCAACGCCTATCCGTCATTTGAAGATGGCCGCAAATACCTTGCGCCGGGCCTGTTTGGTCCTTGCGGATATGGCTTCCCATCCATCACCGGCGCAAAAATTGCTTGCCCTGGCGTTCCGGTTGTCGGTTTCGCAGGCGACGGTGCTTTCGGCATCTCGATGAACGAAATGACCGCTGTTGGCCGTGGCGACTGGCCTGCGATCACCATGGTTGTCTTCCGCAACTACCAATGGGGCGCTGAAAAGCGTAACACCACCCTGTGGTACAGCGACAACTTCGTCGGCACTGAGCTGGATGAAAACGTCTCCTACGCTGCAATCGCTCAGGCCTGTGGTCTGGTCGGCGTTCAGGCCAAAACCATGGACGAGCTGACCGATGCGCTGGATACTGCGGTCAAGGCGCAGATGAACGAAGGTAAAACCACCTTTATCGAGGCCCTGATCAACCAGGAACTGGGTGAGCCCTTCCGTCGCGACGCGATGAAAGCCCCGGTTGCTGTGGCTGGCATCAGCAAAGACGACATGCGCCCACAAAAAGGCGCATAAGACAGGATCGGGCCGGACACGATGACAAAGACACCTCTGGAACTGTTGCTGTCTGATGCACCGGCCCAACGCCCTGTTATTTCCCTAAGTGAAGGCAGCGATCCCCGCATTGTCGCGGGGGCGCTGGCCGCCCAAAAAGCCGGAATTGCCAATATCATACTGGTTGGCAACGCCGCAGAAATTCGGGCCGAACTGGCCAGCCAAGGTGCCGCCCCCGGCAGTGGGGTAGAGGTGCACGATCCTGCGACCTCACCCTTGATCGACGATTTCACACAAGCATTTCATGAACTTCGCCGTCATAAGGGCGTGGATGAGGCCAAAGCCCGCGCCGCCGTCGCCACCCCACTGGCCTATGCCGCCATGCTCGTGCGCGAGGGCCACGCCACCGGCACCGTTGGCGGCGCGGTTCACACGACATCTGATGTTGTGCGCACCGCCATTCAGGTCATCGGCAAGGCCCCGGATGCCGCAATGGTATCGTCGTTCTTTCTGATGCTGCCCCCCGAAGGTGGCCGCGCCATGCTCTATTCCGATTGCGGACTGGTGATAGACCCGTCCGCAGAAGAACTCGCCGCCATCGCCGCAGCCTCTGCCAAATCCTGCCGCGCCCTGATGCGGGTCGAACCACAGATCGCCATGCTGTCCTTTTCCACCAAGGGCAGCGCCCGCCACCCCGCCGTCAGCAAGGTTTCTGAGGCGACGCAGATTCTTCACGATCAGCATCCAGATTTGAATGTTGATGGTGAACTGCAGTTCGACGCGGCCTTTGTGCCGGAAATCGGGGCCAAGAAATCCCCTGGATCCACAGTCGCCGGGCAGGCCAATGTGATGATCTTTCCAAATCTGGACGCCGGCAATATCGGCTACAAGATCACCCAGCGCCTGGGCGGTTACGCCGCCATCGGCCCGATCATGCAGGGGCTGTCCAAACCGGCCAATGATCTGTCGCGTGGATGCGTGGCCGAGGATGTGACACAGATGATCGCTGTCACGGCCCTTCAAGCCCAAGTCGCCCCGCCAGCATCATGAAAAATGTAAATTTCCCCGGTAATCCATAGAAATTGGAAAATCGGACTTCAAATCAACGCTCAACCGCGCCATTGTCGCGGGAAACAGCCAACAGGAAAAACAATGACCTTTCAGCAGCCCCAAATCGACACGTCGCCCAAGGTCTCTGACGAGGTCCGCAAAACCACCTGTTACATGTGCGCCTGCCGATGCGGCATCAACGTGCATATGAAGGACGGCAAGGTCGCCTATATAGAGGGCAACCGCGACCACCCGGTCAACAAGGGCGTCCTGTGTGCCAAGGGCAGTGCGGGCATCATGCAGGTCAACGCCCCCTCGCGCCTGAAGAAACCTTTGCGTCGCACCGGCCCACGCGGATCGGGCGAGTTTGAAGAGATCAGCTGGGAAGAGGCGATGAACACCGCCGTCGGCTGGTTGACAGAGCTTCATGAAACTGCACCGCATAAGCTGGCCTTTTTCACCGGACGCGACCAGTCACAATCCTTCACCTCATTCTGGGCACAGCATTTCGGTACGCCCAACTATGCGGCCCATGGCGGCTTCTGCTCTGTCAATATGGCAGCAGGCGGCATCTATACGATGGGTGGCGCGTTTTGGGAATTTGGCCAACCCGATTGGGAACATACCAAGCTTTTCATGCTGTTTGGCGTTGCCGAAGACCATGACAGCAACCCGATCAAGATCGGCATTGGCAAAATCAAGGCAAAGGGCGCCAAAATCATTGGCGTCAACCCGATCCGGTCTGGCTACAACGCGGTCGCCGATGAATGGGTGGGCATCACCCCTGGCACCGATGGGCTGTTCATTCTGTCCATGGTCCACTGCCTGATGAAGGCCGGTAAAATCGATCTTGATTACCTGTCGCGCTATACCAACGCCCCGGTTTTGCTGGATGCAGACGGGATGTTCATGCGCGATGACAACAACAAGCCACTTGTCATTGACCGCAAGTCCGGCCAGCTCTGCGCCTTTGACACGCCCGGCATCTTCCCCGACATCGGCGCCACGCATGAGGGCAACCGCACCGTGTTTCAGATGATGGCGGAAAAATACCTGTCAGAGGAATACGCGCCAGAGGCCGTCGCCGAACGCTGCGGGATTTCCGCAGGCCGCATCCGTGCCATCGCTGCCGAGCTGGCCCGAGTCGCCTTTGACGAGGCGTTCGAGATCGAACAGGAATGGACGGATTTCCGCGGCGAAAAGCACACCAAAATGATCGGGCGCCCGGTTTCGATGCACTCCATGCGTGGGGTGTCGGCCCATTCCAACGGGTTTCAGACCTGCCGCGCCCTGCATGTCCTGCAAATCATCCTGGGCACGGTCGAGGTTCCGGGTGGCTTCCGCTTCAAACCACCCTATCCGAAACCGGTTGAGGCGCACCCCACCCCGCACGGCCATGGCCGTCCCGGTCGCCCCCTGAATGGGCCGCATTTGGGCTTCCCCCGCGGGCCAGAGGATCTGCAGCTGGATGAAAACGATGTGCCGACCCGCATCGACAAGGCGTTTTCCTGGGAAAACCCGATGTCGGCCCATGGGCTGATGCATATGGTCATTTCCAACGCCCATGCGCAGGATCCGTACCCCATCGACACGCTCTTTATGTACATGGCCAACATGTCATGGAATTCCAGCATGAACACCTCGGGCGTGATGAAAATGCTGACCGATCGCAATGATGACGGCGGCTACCGCATTCCGCGCATCATCTATTCTGATGCCTATTCCTCGGAAATGGTGGCCTATGCCGATCTGATCCTGCCAGACACCACCTATCTGGAACGCCACGATTGCATCAGCCTTCTGGATCGCCCGATTTGCGAGGCCGACGCCGCCGCCGATGCGATCCGCTGGCCGGTGATTGAGCCTGATCGCGATGTGCGCGGCTTCCAATCCGTTCTGATTGAGCTTGGCGCCCGCATCGGCCTGCCCGGTTTCCTGAACGAGGACGGCACCCAGAAATGGAAAGACTACGCCGATTACATCGTTAATCACGAGCGCAGGCCGGGCATTGGCCCCTTGGCAGGCTTCCGCGGTGAAAATGGCGACAAAGTCGGACGCGGAGAGGTCAATCCAGAGCAATTGAACCGCTACATCGAAAATGGTGGCTTTTTCGTCGAACACATTCCGGCGGGAGCGGACTATTACAAACCCTGGAACGTGGCCTATCAGGATTGGGCCGTGTCGATAGGGATCTATGACAGCCCGCAGCCCTATCTGTTCCAGCTATACGTCGAACCGATGCGCAAGTTTCAACGCGCGGCAGAGGGGCACGGTGATCGCCAGCCTCCCGAACATCTGCGCGAACGTGTGAAATCCACCATGGATCCGTTCCCGATCTGGTACGCGCCGTTTGAAGACAACAATGTCGATGACGACGAGTTTCCAATTCACGCGCTCACCCAGCGGCCGATGGCCATGTATCACAGTTGGGGCACGCAAAACGCCTGGCTACGTCAGATCCATGGCGTGAACCCGCTTTATGTGCCGACAAAACTGTGGGAAGAGCACGGGTTCAGCGACGGCGATTGGGCACAAGTGACCTCGGCCCACGGATCGATCACCGTGCCGGTGGCCCATCATGGCGGCCTGAATGAAAACACGATCTGGACCTGGAACGCCATTGGCAAGCGTAAGGGCACCTGGGCCCTGTCCGAAGATGCGCCAGAGGCAACCAAAGGCTTTCTTCTGAACCACCTAATCCACGAGCTGCAACCGCCCAAGGGCGATGGGTTGCGCTGGTCCAATTCCGACCCGATCACCGGGCAGGCCGCGTGGTTCGATCTGCGCGTGAAGATCGAAAAGGTTGCGGCACCCGCAGAATGTGATCCGGCCTTTGAGCCGATCAAGTCTCCCGTCGGGCGTGGGCCTCAGGATCTGGCATGGAAGGTGGGAAAATGACATTTCGCACCGTCGCAATACCGACGCAACACCGACGTGATACAGCCTCCGGATTTTGTCCGCTTCCTTTCGCCCAAAATACCTCGGGGTCCGGGGCAGCGCCCCGGTCCGACCTATCAAAATCATGCGAGGCTCTCTCATGACCGACCTCCCATCCACCACGATGAAAAAACTCGGCCTGGTTATCGATCTCGATACCTGCGTCGGCTGTCATGCCTGCGTGATTTCCTGCAAAGGCTGGAACACTGAAAACTACGGCGCGCCGCTCAGTGACAAAGACGCCTATGGGTCAGAGCCCATGGGCACTTTCCTCAATCGCGTCCATGCCTTTGAAGTCAAACCAGAAATTGGTCCGGCCCAGACCGTGCACTTTCCAAAATCCTGCCTGCATTGCGAAGATGCCCCCTGCGTCACCGTCTGCCCCACAGGCGCCAGCTATAAACGGGTCGAGGACGGCATCGTTCTGGTGAACGAGGACAGCTGCATCGGCTGCGGCCTCTGCGCCTGGGCCTGTCCTTACGGCGCGCGGGAACTGGATCAGGTCGAGGGTGTGATGAAAAAATGCACCCTTTGCGTGGATCGCATCTATAACGACAACCTGCCCGAAGTCGACCAGATCCCATCCTGCGTCCGCACCTGCCCCGCCGGCGCCCGGCACTTCGGCGATTTTGCGGATCCCAATTCAAATGTCAGCAAATTAACGGCTGAACGCGGCGGCATGGATCTGATGCCCGAACAAGGCACCAAGCCCGTCAACAAATATCTGCCACCCCGGCCCAAGGACACGATGGAAGAAATCGATATCCTTGCGCCTCTTCTCGCCCCCGTCAGCGAAGACCCCAAAGGGTTCTTGGGCTGGCTCGACAAGGCCCTCGACAAACTGCCCGGAGGATCCGCCTGATGCATCCCGCACCTTCTGTCATCCTCTTTACTGTTCTATCCGGCGCAGGCTTTGGCATGCTGGCCTTTCTGGGGCTGGGCATTCCTGCGGTCACCGGTGGTGTAGCCTTTGTCATGTTCGGCATTGCCTTTGCCCTGGCGGTCGGTGGGCTTTTGGCCTCTACATTTCATCTGGGCCATCCCGAACGCGCGATGAAAGCGTTTAGCCAATGGCGCACCAGTTGGCTGAGCCGCGAAGGAGTACTGGCCGTCGCAGCCCTTGTTCTTATAGGAATTTACGCGATTGGCGTGATCTTCCTTGGCACGCGCCTGTCGCTTATCGGCTGGATTGGTGCGGCACTCAGCATCGCGACGGTCTACGCGACCTCAATGATTTATGCGCAGTTGAAGACTATCCCGCGCTGGAACCATCCGCTGACATCCGCCTATTTCCTGTCCCTGTCCATTGCAGGCGGGGCGCTTTTATCTGGCCAGGCGAAACTGTCTGGCATCCTGTTGCTTGTGGCGGGGGCCGTGCAGTTTCTGACGTGGAAATCCGGGGATACACGTTTTACCGAACGCGGCCACACGATTGAAACGGCGACCGGCCTGGGCAATATGGGCAAGGTCCGCCTGTTCGAGGGCCCACATTCCGGCACCAACTATCTGCTACAGGAATTTGTCTTTGTCGTCGGACGCAAACACGCCGAAAAACTGCGAATGATCGCGTTGACCACGATGAGCATCCTGCCCGCGCTCTTGCTTCTTGCTCTGCCTTCGGGGCATTTTGTGGCGCTCTTGGCCGTGATCCTGCACCTAGGTGGCACTATGGCATCGCGCTGGTTGTTCTTTGCAGAGGCTGAACACGTGGTCGGGCTTTACTACGACAAACGCTAAGGCGTCAGCGGGGTAACCTGCCCCGCAGCGCCCCCCCGACAACCAGCGACAGCACAAACCATACCACCGCAACCACCACGATGCTGGGACCGGCAGGCGTGTCATATCCAAGCGACATCCAAAGCCCGCCCAGAACCGACGCACTGGCCAGCCCAGCGGCCATCATCGCCATCTTTTCCGGCGTATCTGACAGCCCGCGCGCCGCTGCGGCTGGTATGATCAGCATCGCCGCGATCAGCAAAGCGCCCACAATCTTAATCGCCACGGCCACCACAAGAGCCAGCGCAATCGTCAGGATCAGCTCCTCCCGGCGTGGGTTGAACCCCGCCGCCCGGGCCAGTTCCTGACTCATCGATGTGGTCAGCAACGCTCCCCAACGCCACCATAGCAGCGCCAGAACGATGGCTGCACCCCCCCAGATCAGGGCGATATCGCCGCGACTGACCGCCAGAATATCCCCAAATAGATAGGCGTTCAGATCGATCCGCACAGTGTTCAGAAAACTGATGGCGACCAGCCCCACCGCCAGTGCCGAATGGGCCAGAACCCCCAACACCGTATCCAACGCATGCCCCCGATGGGACAGGATTGAGACTAGCACCGCCATCGCCAATGCCGTGACCAGAACGCCGGCGAAAACAGAAATGGAAAAACCAAACGCCAGCGCCACCCCCAACACTGCCGCATGGGCAGAGGCATCTCCGATATAGGCCATGCGCCGCCAGACCACGAAACAGCCCAAAGGCCCGGCGGCCAGCGCCACACCGATCCCGGCAAGCGCCGCGCGGATCAGAAAGTCATCCAGCATGGGCGTGGTCCTTTTCCTCGGCATGCGCATGGGCGTGATCGTGGGAATGATCATGCCCGCAGCCATCATCGTGACTGTGATCATGTTCATGTTGATAAAGCGCCAACGCACCGCCCGTTCCCTGCCCGAACAACGCCCTGTATTCCGGTGCAGCAGACACAACGGTGGGTGTGCCTTCGCAACAGACATGACCGTTCAGGCAGATCACCCTATCGGATGCGCTCATCACAACATGCAGATCATGGCTGACCAGCAGAACTGCGCAGCCGGTTTCACGGCGCACGTCTTCTATTAGCCTGTAAAAACTGGCAATTCCCGGCTGATCCATCCCTTGCGTCGGCTCATCCAAGATCAGAATTTGCGGATCCGTCAGCAAAGCGCGCGCCAGCAAAACGCGTTGAAACTGTCCGCCAGACAGGGCAGACATCTGCATCTTTTCAACCCCCGGAACACCGACCTGGTTCAACGCCTTGGCCTGTCTGGCGGCGGTTTGTTTTTGCGGTAAGGACAGAAAACGTGCCACGGTGATGGGCATTGTGCTTTCAACCCCCATCCGTTGTGGCACATACCCGACCCTGAGATTACGCGCGGCAGACACAGCCCCTTCGCGCGGCTCGACCACGCCCAACAAGGTTTTGATCAACGTCGATTTGCCTGACCCGTTCGGGCCAACCACGGTAACAATCTCACCTGGTTCGATCGACAGGGTAACATGGCTCAGAACATAGGCCGCGCCGTAGCCGACGCTCAGGTTTTGCGCAGAAATCAGGCTCATGCCGCAGCCCCCGCGCAGCCAGGACATTGGCCCACAACTTCCAAATTCATTCGCTCAACCGTAAAGCCCAGCGCCGTCGCTGCGCTATGTATCTCTGCTTGAACCGGCTCTGCATCCAGCTCTGCAATTGCCGAACAGGAATCGCAGATCAGAAACATCGGTCGGTGCCCGGTTTCCGGGTGCGTACAGGCGGCAAAGGCATTCAGACGTCGGATGCGGTGGGCCAATCCGTGTTCCACCAGAAAATCCAGCGCCCGGTAAACGACGGGCGGCTGGCTGCCAAATCCATCCGCAGATAGGCGTTCCAACACTTCATACGCCCCCATGGCGCGGTGAGCCTCCAGCAAAATCTCCAGCGTCCGGCGCCTGACCGGCGTCAGACGCAGCCCTGTCTGCCGGGCGTGTGTTTCGGCACGTGCCAGAGCATCAGAACTGCAATGGTCATGGTCATGCGGATGGAACGCAAGCGGAGTCGTTGAATTGGCCATTGCCTTACCTGAAATGTTATACTATTACGTTAATGATATATCATAACACTAAC
Source organism: Roseovarius sp. YIN77 (assembly GCF_057219155.1). Classification (NCBI taxonomy): domain Bacteria; kingdom Pseudomonadati; phylum Pseudomonadota; class Alphaproteobacteria; order Rhodobacterales; family Roseobacteraceae; genus Roseovarius; species Roseovarius sp. YIN77. The sequence goes on along the minus strand of NZ_JBXVVI010000008.1, from coordinate 86,333 downwards.
AGAGACAAGACACATGAACAGATCGATTGCCGCAGTGGCTGCACTATTCGCGCTTAGCCTTCCGGCATCCGCCGACGCCCCAAATGTCGTAACGGACATTGCCCCCGTCCATTCATTGGTTTCCAAGGTTCTGGGCAACCGTGGAACCGCTGATTTATTGGTGACCGGGCAGGAAGACCCGCACCATTTTCAACTGCGCCCTAGCCAGATTCGCGGCATCACTAGTGCTGACCTGATCGTCTGGGTGGGCGAGGAAATGACCCCGTGGCTGGACCAAACGCTGGAGGCCAACGCGGCGAACATTCCTCAGCTGGAACTGTTGCATCTGGAGGAAGACGATGGCGACGACCATGGAAATCATGAAGATGAGCACGATCACGAGCACGAGGATGAACATGCACCGGAGGACGAACATAACGGCCACGCAGACACACATTCCGATGGGCATCATCACGGCACGGATCCCCATGTCTGGCTGAACCCGGATACTGCCTCTCAGTGGCTCGAACATATTGCAGAGGCGCTGTCCGATCTGGATCCCGAATTCGCCGATGAATATCACGCAAATGCAGATCGTGCCCATGCGGAATTGATGGCTCTGAGCCATCAAATTCAGGACCAACTGGCCAATATCGAAACCATACCGGCCATCACCCTGCACGACGCCTACGGTCATTTCGAAGATCGCTTTGGAGTCACGATTGTGGGGCATCTGAAAGACAGTGACGCCAATGCGCCAAGCGCCGCTCGAGTGGCAGAACTGCAAACCCTTAATCAATCCGGGGCGATCGAATGTATCTTTACAGAATCATCCCATGATCCGGGCGCCATGCAGGAACTGGCCAATCAGTCAGGGTTGGAAATCCGCGTGGTCGACCCAATTGGCGCGTCACTGGAACCCGGCGCAGAGCTGTATGTGACCTTGTTGGAAAATCTGGCGGCAAGTTTCATGACCTGCGCTGACCACTAAACAGGGCGCAAATTCATTCAATGGCGCCAGTCAAAAAAACCGGCTGGCGCCCGCGACAGCAGGGCCTGGGCGACAGATCGGCCCAGCTCTGCCGCGTCTTCAATCGGGGCAGAGCCTGCATCAGACTGGCTTTCCGATCCATCCGGGCGCAAAATTTCCCCCCTTAGGTGGACTTGCCCCCCATCCAGTGTCGCCAAACCTGCAATGGGCGTCTCACAGGATCCATCCAGTGCCGCCAGATAGGCCCGTTCCGCCGCCAGTTGCTGACCGGTCGGAATGTGGTGGATGGCTTCGAGCATTTCGCCAACCCGGCTATCGGACTGCCGTCGTTCGATCCCGATCGCACCTTGCGCAACGGCGGGCAGCAGATCATCAACCTCAATCGGCGCCTTTGGAACGTCAGGCATGTTCAGACGGTTGAGTCCAGCCATAGCCAGAAAGGTCGCAACGGCCACCCCATCATTCAGTTTGCGTAGCCGCGTCTGAACATTGCCGCGAAATTCAACCACGTTCAGGTCAGGCCGCCGATTCAACAGCTGCGCCCGGCGCCGCAGGCTGGAGGTGCCGACAATTGCGCCCTCAGCCAATTCGGCAATCCCCGCTGCATGGGGCGATACAAACGCGTCACGCACATCCTCGCGCGGCAGGTAACAATCCAGAACCAGACCGGCGGGTTGTAAAACCGGCATGTCTTTCATCGAATGAACTGCAATGTCGATCCCACCCGACAACAGCGCCTCTTCGATCTCTTTGGTGAAAAGCCCCTTGCCACCCAGCTCTTTCAGCGGGCGGTCCTCGGCGATCAGACGGGCATTGTCGCCTGTGGTCTTGATCACCACAACGTCGAATGCTTCGACGGGCAGATCGAACGCCTCTGTCAGACGGTCGCGCGTTTCATACGCTTGAGCGAGCGCCAACGGTGATCCACGGGTTCCGATCTTCAGGGGCGCAGCGGGGGAGGGCAATGTCAAAGTCATACCCCCCTTTAATCGCGGCAAAATGCCATGGCAACGCCCATTGGCTTGACAAGCGGCTCAAGGCGCGAGACGAGGTGCCGCAGGCAAAGGATATCTGGCATGACAAAGAAGCTGCTACGCGCGCTGGCAGGAGAGGCGCAACACACACCCCCGGTCTGGATGATGCGTCAGGCGGGCCGCTATCTGCCCGAATACCGCGCGACACGGGCCCAAGCGGGGAATTTCCTGTCGCTGTGCTATCATCCTGAATTGGCGGCAGAGGTCACGCTACAACCCATCCGCCGATATGGATTTGATGCCGCGATCCTCTTTGCTGACATCTTGCTGATCCCACAGGCCTTGGGGGCTGATTTGTGGTTTGTCACCGGCGAGGGACCACGCCTATCAACGATTACCAGTGCGGCAGAGGTCGCAGCCCTGAAACCGACCGACGCCATTCATGATACCCTGTCACCAATTTGCGAAACCGTGCGCATTCTGTCCCGGGAATTGCCCGCCGAAACCACACTGATCGGGTTTGCCGGTGCTCCATGGACCGTGGCTACTTATATGATTGCCGGACGCGGCACGCCCGATCAAGGACCGGCCCATGCGCTAAAAGATCAGGATCGGACGTCATTTCAGGCATTGATCGACCGGATCACCGATGCCACGATCGAATACCTGTCAGCCCAGATCGACGCGGGCGCCGAAGTTGTCAAAATCTTCGACAGCTGGGCCGGATCGCTTAAGGGGCAGGATTTCACCGATTTCGCATTGGAACCAACCAAACGGATCATTACCGCCTTGAAACTGCGCCACCCAAACACGCCGGTCATCGCCTTCCCACGAGAGGCTGGCGATAAATACATCGGGTTTGGCAATGCAACTGGCGCCGATTGCGTGGCTTTGGACAATTCTGTATCGCCAGAATGGGCCGCCCAACATGTACAGGTGGATGGATGTGTGCAGGGCAACCTTGCGTCCCGCCACATGGTGACCGGCGGTCAAGAATTGGTCGATGAAACCCAAGCCATCGTTCGCGCATTCCGCGGCGGCCCGCACATCTTCAATCTGGGCCACGGCATCACGCCTGATGCCGACCCTGAAAATGTTCATCTGATGTTAGAGGCGATCCGCAGCGCCTGAGATCATGTCCCCAAGAGCGCGATGGGTGCGTTTTCGTCGCGCACGAAATCCAGGGGCGCACGATCCACGGCAGCTGTGCTGCGTTTGAAATCATAGCGCATCTCGCCCATTTCCTCTTCAGAGGCGACGATCAGACACTGATACAAATGTCGGGACCCGTCATATAGATCTACTAACCCGCGCAAATGCGGTGCGTCTTCGACATCCAAAGAAAACCCATCATCCCAAAAGCGCAGGACAGTATAAATTTCGTCCCCAACATGTACCCGCAACCGGCTTTTGCGTTGCAGGTCCCGCTTGCGTGCCTGATCCAGACCTTCCTGAACCTCTTTCGGTAAATATGTGCTCATGACGCTTTCCCCCACAGAAAACCACTAATGAGCTTTGCATAGATTCTGTTTCGGTCAAGTAAATTTTTCATGACAGTGAAATATTATTACTTTTGTTTCTGATTTGTTAACAAAGACCCCGTCATGCATGAGCAAAATCTGCCATTGTTTTCTGCGATCAAGCCTTCTTGATGAATGCTCGCTTGAAAGTCCCATTCGAATCCGTTTGATGGTCGACGGATTAACGGGATGAAACCATGACCACCTGGATAACTGTCTGCGACACCTGCAAACGAGATGACTGGGACGCCACGTCCGGTCAGCCCACAGATGGCGAACGGCTTGCCGATCTGATTGAGGCAAAGGCCAACGGCACCGTCCGCACCCGACGCGTTTCCTGTCTGATGGGCTGTTCACACAGCTGCAATGTGGCCATTCAAGGGGCGGGCAAGCTCAACTACACGCTCGGACGGTTCGAGGCGACCGAAGAGGCCGCACAAGGCATTGTCGACTATGCGACCCTGCACAGCGAAAGCGAAACCGGGCAGGTTCCGTTCCGACAATGGCCGCAGCCGATCAAGGGGCATTTCGTCACCCGTCACCCGCCATTGCCGGATAACGAATGACCGAAACACGTGATCACGGCGGCGCGCTTGACGCAGCGATCGCCACCTATGGCGGTCAACGCGCGGATTGGCTGGACCTGTCAACCGGCATCAATCCCGTCCCCTATGCGCTCGGAAAGATTTCGTCCGAGGCGTGGACGGCGCTCCCGGATCGGGGGGCAGAGGGACGGCTGGTTGGGGCCGCGCGGGTTTTCTGGAACATTCCCGATGATGCCGCAGTTCTGCCCGTACATGGGGCATCTGCCGCTATCGCCCGGATCCCGCATCTACTCTCACCCGGGCGGGTCCGCATTGATGGCCCAACCTATAACGAACACGCTGCCGCATTCGACGCCGCCGGATGGGCCGTTGATGCAAAACTGGCAAAGGCGCGTGTGATCGTGCATCCAAACAACCCGACCGGTGCGTTGTGGGATGGCAGCGAAAGCGCCGATAAACTGACCATCATTGATGAGAGCTTTTGTGACGTCACGCCCGATCAATCGTATATCGCACGCACTGCAAAACCGGGCACACTGGTGTTAAAAAGTTTCGGCAAGTTCTGGGGGCTCGCGGGATTGCGTTTGGGGTTTGTCATAGGTGCGCCCGACTTAATCGCCCAGCTGCGCGCCATGCTGGGCCCATGGGCGGTTTCTGGGCCTGCTCTGGAAATTGCCGCCCGGGCCCTTTCGGATCACCGTTGGGCTGAAGAAAGCCGTGAGCGGCTCCAACAAGATACCGATCGTCTGGATGCTCTTCTTGCTGGATACGACGCCCGGCTGGTCGGTGGCACGACGTTGTTTCGCCTGTACGAGGTTGACGATGCGGTCCGTTGGCAGCAGAAATTGGCCTCACACCATATTTTGACCCGGATTTTCCCTTATAGTCGAACATGGATTCGTTTTGGCCTGCCTGGCCCTGATCAATGGTCACGACTGGAGGCATCGTTATGATTTTGTTTTTGGCACTCCTACTGGACGCTGCATTGGGTGAGCCGCGCTGGCTTTGGTCGCGCATCTGGCACCCCGCCGTTGCCATCGGCCACCTGATCGGCTGGGCGGATGAGAGGTTCAATTATGAGGGCGCGCAACGACCAAATGGCGTGTTGCTATGTGCGTCTCTGGTCGCAGGGGGCGCCGTTGTAGGCATCATCATCTCTGAACTCCCCATTGGCTGGGTTCTTGAACTGCTTATCGTTGCCATTTTGCTTGCCCAACGCAGCCTGATCGATCACGTTCAAGCGGTTGCTGACGCCCTACGCTTGTCGGTGGGTGATGGTCGGCTGACGGTTGCGCGCATAGTCGGACGCGACACAACCGACATGGATGGCCCCGCCGTTGCACGTGCGGCGATTGAGAGTGCCGCTGAAAATTTCTCTGACGGGATCGTTGCGCCAGTCTTTTGGTATCTGCTTTTGGGCCTGCCCGGCATTCTGATCTACAAGGCCATCAACACAGCTGATTCCATGATCGGATATCGCACCCCGCGCCATCAGGAGTTTGGCTGGGCCTCGGCCAGATTGGACGATATCCTGAACTGGGTACCTGCCCGACTGACCGCCCTGATCCTGATGGCCTGCGGTGGAGCATGGTCTTCGGCGCAAGTGATTTGGCGCGACGCCAAACTGCACCGATCACCAAATGCCGGTTGGCCGGAGGCAGCGATGGCGGTTTCCCTGAATGTCGCCCTTGCCGGGCCACGAAGCTATACCGGTGAAATGCAAGAGTTCCCCTTTGTGCACCCCGCCGGAAAGCAGGACCCGGGTCCTGCAGAAATTGACGCGGCCATCAAACTGCTTTGGCGCGGTTGGATGGTGCTGCTGGTCATCGCGCTGTTGTCGCCATTAGCCTGAACATTGCAACCCATTCTCACTGCCGCTAGGCTCTGCCCAACTGGTGTGAGGTAAATGATGCAACGTTTTCTGGTCTCTTGGTTCTTTGCGATTGCTTGCAGTGTGACCCCCGCCCTCGCCACTCCATGCGGAGGCAGCTTTCAAAGTTTCGTCAATGACCTGAAAGCAGAGGTCCTCCAGCGCGGCCACAGCCGTGCTTCTGTCGATCAGTTTTTTGCCGGTGTCCAACAAGACAATCGCACACTACGCGCTGACCGGGCGCAAGGAATATTCCAAAAAGATTTCATCGAATTTTCCCGCGCATTGATCAGCAAAAACCGGATCGATCATGGCCGCCGCAATGCGGAACGGTATCGTACTGTATTTGATCAGATCGAACGGCAATATGGCGTATCACGCGGGGTTTTGCTGGCCTTTTGGGCGTTAGAAACGGATTACGGGGCCTTTCAGGGCGATTTCAACACGCTGAATTCGCTGGTAACGCTGGCCCATGATTGTCGTCGGCCAGAACTGTTCCGGCCTCAGGTTTTTGCGGCGTTTGAACTTTATAAAAAGGGTGGATTTGACCCCGTCAATACAACTGGCGCATGGGCCGGTGAAATCGGCATGGTCCAAATGCTGCCAGAGGATATTTTGCATAACGGCGTGGACGGCGATGGCGACGGCCGTGTCGATCTGAAACGATCCCCACCTGATGCACTGATGTCAGGGGCCAATATGCTGCGCGATCTGGGTTGGCGGCCGAATGAGCCTTGGCTGCAGGAAATCACCCTGCCCCGTGACTTCGACTGGTCCAAAACCGGGCTGGATACGGTCATGAAGGTTAGCGAGTGGCAGCGGTTGGGCATTCGTGCCCGCAACGGATCTTTGGTCTCTGGAAACCTTCAATCTTCCATTCTGCTGCCGATGGGCCGCAACGGGCCCGCCTTTATCACCTATCCCAATTTCCGCGTCTATTTTGAATGGAATCAAAGCTTTGTCTATGTCGCCACCGCCGCATATTTTGCAACGCGACTGGAAGGCGGGCCAATCTATGATGCGCGAAACCCATCCCCCGCGCTGAGCGGCGAAAACATGCAGCGCCTGCAGCGCAAACTGGAACAACGCGGCCACGACGTGGGTGGAATTGACGGTATTCTGGGTGCAAAAACCCGAGCAGCGATACAGCGTGAACAACAGCGCCTGGGCCTGCCTGCGGATGCCTGGCCGACATTGGATCTGCTCAATCGTCTTTGATAAAAATTCAGGAGGCTGGGCGCACCGGAAAACGCTGACCATCTTCTGTCAATACGACCAGGCGCGCGGCATTCACCACATACATGTCACAACGAGACGCCCCGTTTTGAAACTGAATACAGACAGTGCTGCCCTCTTGTATCTCATAAATCCCATAGGCCGTTCCGCCAAAATCATAGGTATAAGAATATCCACCGTTTGGGCCAAATTGTGACTGACCATCATCGTAAAAAATCAATGTTTGACCGGCTAACCGAGTGTGCAGAGCTTCGGCTGAAAACAACTCATCACCACCACGCAAGGCCCAATCCTGTGCCAACACGGGCGGTGCGATCATAAATAGCATAGCGATAGCGATCAAAAACTTCACATCGAACCTCTCAATGAAACTGCCGCAGTCTTGCACGATACCTGCCTGGAACGCGTTCACAATTTCATGACCAGATCCGGAGGTCAGTGGATCGGGGCGTGCACCGGATCCATCAGGCTGCGCCCCCCATCAACAGTCAAAATTTGCCCGGTCATGAAACCCGACGCTTCAGAGGCCAGAAACTGCACGGTTTCCACCAGTTCATCCGGGTTTGCGATGCGCCCGATCGGGGTTTTTGAAACAATTTCTTCCCGTGCGTCGGGGTTTTCTTTCAATTGTGCCTGCAAACTCGCGCTCAGCACACTTCCAAAGGCAACTGCGTTTACCCGGACCCGCGATTGGGCAAGCGATACTGCCAAAGAGCGGGTCATTTGATTTAGCGCCGCAATGCTTATGGAGTAGCCCAGTAAATCACCATGGCATCGCTTAGCAGCGATGTTTGACAGGTTGACGATAGAGCCTGCCTCTCCTTCCAAACCGTCTTCCTCTGCCTGCTGAATCATCCTCCGCGCAACTGCTTGCGACAGGCGTAACCCGGTCATCAGGTTTTGATCCAGCATCGTGCGCACCGATTGATCCTCCGCAGATGTCGGATCGGTGGTCAGAATCTGTCGGCTTGCGTTGACTAGGATATCAATCCGTTCAAACGCATCTATGGTTGTCGACAGCAAATTGGCAATTGTCAATTTTTCGCGCAGATCACCGGCAAAGTAGCGATAGTTGCTGCCTTCCGACGTTTCACCAAACTGTTCAGACAGTCCTTCGTCATCCATATCAGCGAATACAACATTCGCCCCGCAGTCCAGAAAATGCTGACCGATTGCCAAACCAACTCCGTTCGCGGCACCTGTAACAATCGCCGTCTTGCCTGCAATTGAAAATGTCATGATGGATCGGCCCCTCTGATTCCCTGATAGGTTATGTGATTTCATCAACCGGTACGAGCATGCAGCCGGGGCGCCGATGCTTTGAGCAGTTTAAAGCCGCCATCACCACCGATTTCCTGAACTTCTGCAAACAGGACAGAGAGTGTAGATTCGTAAGGCAAATGGCGATTTGCGACCATCCATAACGTACCTCGTGGCTTTAAAACACGCGCCGCCGTCGTGACAAAAGCACGCCCAAGATCTGGTTCCGCGGCCCGCCCGGTGTGAAACGGGGGATTCATCACAACGGTATCGACCTTGTATCCCAAATCAAACTTGGTCGCATCCGCCCAATGAAACTGCGCGCGCGCGTCTTTGATGTTCAAGCGGGCGCAGTTCAACGCATCAGTTTCGGCCTCAACCAGATACAGCGCATCAACAGTGGATCGGCGCAGGATCGCTGCCGACAGATATCCCCACCCGCCCCCAAGATCAGCAACGCTCGGGCCCATTTTTTCCGGCAAAGCTTGACCCAGCAACCGTGATCCATGATCAACCCTGTCCGCCGAAAACACCCCAGCAGATGTTATAAAACCATCGGGCCCAGACTTCGGTTTGTCTGCCCAATCCTCAAACCCGTCATGCGCCTCAATTACAAAGGCCTTGCCATGCGCTTTGGAAATCACCTCGCCTACGGTTGCCCGTTTCCGGCACAGCTTCAAAACGCTGTCGATTCCGTCGGTCTTTTGGCCATCCACCAGAATTGGCCCGCTGGAACACGCAGCGGCGGACGCGATCAGAGATAAAGTATGGGCCTTGGCGCGCGGCAAACATACAACTGACATTGCGGCGGTCGCATTATCGATTGCGGGTTCGACCCGGTATCCGCGTTCTTCCCAGACGTCGTGGTCCGGTTTGAACCCCTGAATGATACGGACCCGATCCTTGGGCAGATCAGTCAAATTTTGCTCAGCATTTGGTCGCCAGACCAGAATGTCACCAGCCGGTGGCAGTTCCAATGCCCCGCTATCCAACGCAATGGACAGCCTGGATGTACGCATCGCTAAAATCTGACTATTCCCGTTCCATAGTGCACTGCAAAGGGTGCTGATGTTGGCGGGCAAAATCCATCACTTGGGTGACTTTGGTTTCGGCAATCTCGTGGCTGAACACCCCCACCACGGCCAACCCTTTCTTGTGCACCGTCAGCATAATTTCAAACGCTTGTGCGTGGTTCAAGCCAAAGAACCGTTCCAGCACATGCACGACGAATTCCATCGGGGTGAAATCATCATTCAACAACAGCACTTTGTACAGGGGCGGGCGCGCAGTTCGGGTGCGCGTTTTGGTCATCGTCCCGGTATCAGAGTCACCGGGATTGTCGCTGTCTGACATGACAATCGTCATCGTTTCTGGCGTATATGGCACCATTTTCCTGACCCGGCGGATTCGAAGATTGCCCAATTGAACAGGCAAGGACTATATAATCTCCTAATCCCTCATGAAAAGCCCCGATATTTCAATCAGGCCGACAAGGCCCGCTGATTTTCACAAATCATTCAAATTCAAATCGATGTGATGAGGTACACAAGTGTCGCCTTCGCACAACGTGGTTCAGCCCGGGGCCTTCAACATATAGTGCCATCAATTGAGTTACGCACAATATGGGCATACCGAATTCGGCCATCTGGCAGTCACACAAAATCGCAAAACTAATTGAAATTTGGGTATTTTCCGCGAATCCAGCTTATGATACCATTCTGGCAATTAATAATGCTGACCGGAAAACCGGCGGCGAGAGGCAGAGAAGGTAGGCGACGTGATGGCACGTCTTGGGCAGTTCGTCCGTCTTGGGCTATGTGTATCTGTGTTGGTCTGTGCGGTAGCACTGATCGCATCCCGTGTTGCGGCTGCGCCCTATGCAGCAATGGTAATGGACGCCCGCACCGGCGAGGTGCTGCATTCCCGCAATGCCGACACCCGATTGCATCCGGCTTCCCTGACCAAAATGATGACCCTTTACGTGGTGTTCGAGGCCGTCGAAAACGGTGAAATCTCGCTGGATACTCAGGTGACGATCTCTCGAAATGCTGCATCTGAACCGCCCTCGAAAATCGGCCTGCGTTCAGGACAGAAAATTCGCCTTCGCTATCTGATCCGTGCTGCAGCGGTCAAATCTGCCAATGATGCCGCCACCGCGTTGGGAGAGGCCATTTCAGGGTCAGAGGCCGCCTTTGCCCGCCGGATGAACCGCACGGCACGCGCCTTGGGGATGAGCCGGACTACATTCAAAAACGCCCATGGCCTGACAGAATCCGGTCATATGTCCACCGCCCGTGACATGACAAACTTGGGACGCCGCTTGTTTTACCATTACCCCGATTACTACAACCTGTTCTCGCGTCAGCGTGCAGATGCTGGCATTGCACAAGTCCGCAATACCAACCGACGCCTGCTGTCGTCCTATCGCGGGGCTGACGGGATCAAAACCGGCTACACACGCGCTGCGGGCTTCAACCTTGTCGCCTCCGCCGAACGTGGCAACACCCGGATCATCGCAACCGTCTTTGGTGGGCGCTCCTCTGCCACGCGCAACGCCCGTGTAGCAGAGCTTTTGGATATGGGCTTTCAACGTGCGCCGCGTCACGCTTCGGTGCGGGCGCCGACACGCCCATCCTACGCCGGATATGGTTCAACACGCGTTGCACAGGCAGTTACCCGCAGCCTGCGCCCGGTTCCACGACCCATTCGCGTTGCCACAACAGCCGCACCACCAGAGGACATCTTGATCGCGATGGAAGGCGGCATTTTGGATGCGCTTCAAGAAGCCCAGAAAGCCGAAACCGGTGATGATGCGAATGTCGATATCGCAGTGTCACAGGCAATTTCCGAGGTATCAGACCCCGCCACCGAACCACAAGCCCCGACAATCGTCACCGAAATCATCCCCGAAGAGATCGCCCAACCCTCTGAGCCCATTGTCGTCACGCGGGTTTCAACCTCTGGAGAGCGTCACTGGGGCGTGAATGTCGGACGCTACAATACGCGTTATCAGGCAGAACGGGTGTTGCTGCGCACCGCGCTTCAGGAAATGGCAACACTGGATGGAACCCTGCGCCGGGTCGTTCCGCGCGCTGGTGCGTTTGAGGCTAATTTCATGGGTCTGTCGCAAGACAGTGCTGAACTCGCCTGTCGCCGACTGCAGGCACAACAAATCGAATGCAGAACAATCGGCCCGTCCTGAGCGACTTGTAAAGCCCAAAAAAATGAGCAAGCCTGTCCGCATCAGCCGGAGAGTCCTATGCCCGAATTTGCCATTACCCCACCTGAACAAGCCTCTGTCGCGATCGCCAACAGCGATATGCGGTTCCCTGTTCGACGGATTTACTGTGTCGGCCAAAACTACGCTGAACATGCGCGGGAAATGGGCCATGACCCCGGGCGCGAGGCGCCGTTTTTCTTTTCAAAACCTGCCAGCGCACTTGTCCCTGATGGGGCGGCAGTTCCCTACCCTCCTGGCACTGAGAACCTGCACCACGAGGCCGAACTTGTCGTGGCCATCGGGGTGGGCGGGCAGGATATCTCGTTGACTGATGCACAGTCACATATCTGGGGATATGGTCCCGGAAACGACCTGACCCGGCGTGATGTACAGGCCGCCGCCAAAGCCAAGGGCAGACCCTGGGACATGGCCAAAGGATTTGACAACTCAGCGGTTTGTGGTGCGCTCTCCCCGGTTGACCAGATCGGGCACCCGGACATCGCCCGCATCACTTGCGTTGTAAATGGCGAGACCCGGCAAGACAGCGATATCGCCCAGATGATCTGGCCGGTTCCTGATATCATCTGCCATTTATCGCAATTGGTTGCGCTTGCCCCGGGGGATTTGATTTTCACCGGTACACCTGCCGGGGTTGGACCGCTATCCCCCGGTGATCATTGCCGTGTTGAAATCAATGGGCTGGGTTCTGTTCGCATCGACATTGCCTGACGTTCCAAACCTTTGGTTTGCCCGACGGGCACTATAAAAAAAGAACAATCCAAGTCACGATTTGGGTTTGTCATCCCAATCATCTGACAGGATTCTGCGACTGTCGCCTTCCGGGTCGTCGTATTGATTGCTGCGCAGGCTCCACCAAAACGCGACCAAGCCCAATATCCCCAGAAACAGGGAAATGGGGATCAGGTATACAAGCATCTCCATGACTTTACCTCAGCCGCAATGCATTCACCGAAACGGTGATTGATGACAGTGACATTGCCAGTGCCGCCGCCAGCGGGGTCGCGAACCCTGCCAATGCAATCGGAATTGCGATCATGTTGTACCCCGCCGCAATGGCAAAGTTTTCGATGATCCGACGGGTGGCTTTCTGTGCAGTGATCAATGCACCCGAAATCGGTGACAAATCAGATCCCAACAGTACAATGTCAGAGGCCACACGCGCCGCATCCAACGCAGAAGCTGGTGAAATTGAAACATGCGCCGCTGTCAAAGCTGCCGTATCATTCAATCCATCACCGATCATCAGAACTTTGGCTCCCGCCTCAGACAGGCGCGTAATCTCTGCCGCTTTGCCTTCGGGGCGCACCCTCGATTGCCACTGGGATATTCCCAATCGATCGGCCAGTTCCTTGACCGGATAGTCTTCATCACCTGAAATCAGCGAAACCTGAATATTGCGCGCCTGAAGCGCGGAAACCAACTCTGCAGCCCCGGCGCGCAACCCATCGGCAAACCGGATCGCGACCGGGGTAGCGTCCCCTATACGCAAATAGGTTGCCATGGACGGCACTGGATCCGCATTGAGCCATTCTGCACGACCCAGACGAACCACTTGCCCATTCCATTTGCCCTCTATGCCGAAGCCTGGGTTTTCCTGGATATCTAAAACCGTCTCTGGCCGAACATCGCGGCCCGCAGTACCGCGCACCAACGCCTGCGCCAAAGGATGGGAGGACGCCCCCCCCAGGGCCAAGGCAACGCCCAACTGCTCTTCTGACAGCTCCGCCAAATTCACGGGTTCGGGGCGGCCTTCGGTCAACGTTCCGGTTTTGTCAAAGACGACGGTATCCACTTCTGCCAATCGTTCCATTGCCGTGGTGTGCTTGATCAGCATTCCATCGCGAAACAATCGGCCAGAGGCCGCAGTCGTCACCGCAGGCACCGCCAGCCCCAACGCACAGGGACAGGTGATAATCAGAACCGCAACCGCGATATTCAGGGACAGACGGACATCACCACCCGTCCCCCAAAGCCAGCCAATAAACGCAAACAACGCCAACAAATGTACGCCCGGCGCGTAGATGGCTGCGGCACGATCCGCCAAAGACGTGTATTTATTGCGCCCGGCTTCGGCCATTGCGACCAAATCCGCCATGCGGTGCAAGGATGTGTCTTCGCCGGCAGAACTGACCCGCACGGTCAGCGGACCGGTCAAATTGACCTCTCCGGCGCTAACCTGATCACCACGACCGGCGAAAACCGGAACTGACTCTCCGGTCAGCAAGGATCGGTCAACTTCGCTTTGCCCGCTGATAATCTGCCCGTCCACAGGCATCCGGCCGCCCGGACGCACCAAAACATGATCGCCGACAGCAAGGGTCGAAATCGGTACCGTTTCTTCGACGCCGTCCAAAAGACGCGTGGCGCGCGGAACCTCCAACGCGGCAAGCTCTTCTGCAGCAGAGCGTGCGACGGCACGGGTTCGGTGATCCAGATACCGCCCCGCGAGCAGGAAGAACGTCAAGGACAATGCCGCATCAAAATAGGCATGCGCACCCGAATGGGCCGTTTCATAAAGCGACATTCCAGCGGCAAGCAAAATTGCCAACGAGATCGGAACATCCATATTCAGGCGGCGCCCGGACAACGCGCCCCACGCATTGCGAAAGAAGGGCTGCGCCGAAAACACAATGGTCGGCAGCGCGATCCCTGCTGAAATCCAGTGAAACAGGTCCCGTGTGGCCGCCTCTGCCCCCGACCAGACCGAAACGGATAACAGCATGACATTCATCATGGCAAATCCGGACACACCCAGCCGCATCAACAGATCACGCCCGGCTTTGTCTGTGGCGGTTGCGCTCAACGCGCCTGAATCCAGTTCATGTGCCTCGTAGCCGGCATCTGCCAATACCGCGATCAAATCGGCGGGTTCGGTTGCTGCTCCGACCTCGACGCTCACCCGTTTCAACGTCAAATTCACGCGAGCAGTCCGCACCTCGGGCCGCGCCAACAGCTGTTTTTCCACACCCGAGATACACCCGGCACAGTGAATGCCCGGCAGCGACAGCAAGATACGCCCTTCGCCCTCTGACAGGGCCAAAGAAACATCGGGCCTCGCCCCTGAACAGGCCGGACAGGCCGAAATGGTTGCGGCCTCTGACATCAATCAGCCTTTACATATAACGGCAAGCGTTGGCGAAACTCTGTTCCGTCTGCAGCCAGTGCGACAACATGCAAATCCCAGCTACCCGGTGCCAGATCGACCTCGGTTCGGTAGGACCCTGCCATCCGCACAAATTCTGGCGTCATATCATCGCGGACATGTGTCGGGCGCCCCAACACCGCCTGCACCGATAAGGTCGGTGCAGGCAGACCATCATCCGTGAGCAAGGACAACACAAGTTCATTACCATCAAGCGTCGCCTCTGCCGACCAGCCCAAGGCTTGCTGTGCCGCCCGTTGCGTATCGAAAGACTGGCTTGCTACATAAGAGTTTTTCACTTCCAGCCCGGGGAAGGTCCGAATGGCACTCCAAGCCATAAACACGTTGACGCCAATGATCACCGCAAAGGCGCTGGCGGTTATGGCAAAAACTTTACGGCCGGTCAGAGGTTTCGCAGTCATTGCCCTCTCCCATTGAAAATCGTGTCGACATAGGCACGTGCCTCATCCGCTGCATCCTCCACCCACAAACGTACATCGGTTGTTTTTTGGGCGGATGCAGCCGTACCGGGCTCCGCGGTAATATACACCCGTTGCAACTTTTGGCTATCTGCAGGCACGATCACTGCCAACGCTTCAGTTCCTTCCAATCCAATGTGCAACGGTTCCTCTGACGTCAGGGAGATGTGAAACTCACGTTCTTCCCCATGTTTGTTGCGCAGTCTTACGTCATATGTATTACGGATTGATCCATCTGAAAGTGTGACAAATTGTGGGTTGCGTATTGGCTGCGCACTGATTTCGATTTCCGAGCGGATAAAGAGTGCAATCAACAACCCAATCCCGACTGCAGACCATAAGCTCGTGTATAGAATGGTGCGCGGGCGCAGCACATGCTTCCAGATCGGTTTTGGCGGTTTTCCCGCCCTTTCTCCGGCCTCATCAGACAGGGCCAGATAGTCGATCAGGCCTCTTGGCTTGCCAATCTTGGTCATGATGTCATCACAGGCATCGATGCACAGGGCGCAGGTTATGCATTCCATTTGTTGGCCATCACGAATATCGATCCCCATCGGGCAGACATTCACACAGGCCATGCAATCGATACAGTCACCCAGCTGGTCGGCGCCTTCGGCTTTACGGTGTTTGCCCCGCGGCTCCCCCCGCCAATCGCGATAACCGACGGTCAGGGTATCCTCATCCATCATCGCGGCCTGAATGCGTGGCCAGGGGCACATGTAGATACAGACCTGTTCACGCGCGAGCCCGCCAAACAGGAATGTCGTCGCCGTCAAAATCGCAACCGTCGTATAGGCAATCGGGTACGCGTTCAGTGTAAACAGATCAACCAACAGCATCGGTGCATCGGCAAAGTAAAACACCCAGGCCCCGCCTGTTGCCATCGCGATCAGGATCCAGCTGATCCATTTGGTGATCCTGAGCCGCCATTTGCGCAGATCCCACTTTTTCTGACGATGCAGGCGCAAGCGCGCATTGCGGTCCCCTTCGATCCAGCGCTCCA
This sequence comes from Roseovarius sp. YIN77, assembly GCF_057219155.1. NCBI lineage: Bacteria > Pseudomonadati > Pseudomonadota > Alphaproteobacteria > Rhodobacterales > Roseobacteraceae > Roseovarius > Roseovarius sp. YIN77. Next base: position 70,093 of record NZ_JBXVVI010000008.1, on the reverse strand, counting down.
CTAGGATAAACAGATCCGTCCAGACCGTTTGTGGGCAGGTGTAGCCGCACCACACCCGCCCCAATGCCGATGTGAACAGAAACAGGCCCAAACCCGCCATGATCAGCAGTCCAGCAATGAAGTAAAACTCATGCGGCCAGATCTCGATCCAGAAAAAGAAAAACCGGCGATTTGCCATATCCACCAGCACCGCCTGATCCGGCAGGCTGGGCCCACGGTCCCATCTGATCCAGGGCGTTAGATAGTAAATCCCAAGGGTGACAATCATAATCACCCATTTCAGGTTCCGAAATTTGCCGGAAACACGACGCGGAAAGATCGGTTCGCGGGCGGCATAAAGCTGCGGGGGGGTCTGTTCAGTCACGGAACGGCTCCGTTATTATCCTGTGCGCGGGGTTTATTAACTATCGTATTTTGGCCACTGCGCTTTGACCTGAATCAATATTTTGGTGACCTGTGCATCAGAACTCTGTCAAAATACAAAGAGTAAGTTATGCGGCGCCGGCCCCCAGGAAACGCGCGAACAGGACGGGGACCGGCGCCTATCCCCCAACACGACCTCGGTGTCGGGGTATTTCGTTCAGCTATTCAGAGGCTTCGCCACCTCCAAGCTGGTGCACATAGGCTGTGACAGCACGCACTTCGGCATCGCTCAAACGGTTCGCCCATGCAGGCATGACACCGTAGCGCGCGTTGCTGACTGTTTGGGTCAACGCGTTCGCATCACCACCATAAAGCCAAATCGCATCGGTCAGGTCAGGCGCGCCTTGCGTCCGATCTCCTGTCCCATCATCCATGTGGCAAGAGGCACAGTTATCGGCAAAGACGGCCGCACCCGAGGCTGCCAGACTGCCATCATGTTCCTGACCAGAGATCGCCATGACATGGTGAACGACCTGGCTGATTTCCGCTTCGCTCAGGAAATCGCCAAAGGCTGGCATCTGCGAAAACCGCGTATCGTCATCTTCTTCGGTACGAATGCCGTGCTTGATGGTCAGGTGGATATCCTCAATGGATCCGCCCCACAGCCAGTCATCATCCAACAGGTTGGGATAACCTTTGGCCCCAGCGGCACCCGCGCCATGACATTGCGCACACCAGGTGCGAAAGACCGCGCCGCCCGCCTGAACCGCATAGGTTTGCAATTCGACATCATTCCGGATTTCATCCAGTTCGGTCGCTGCCAATTTTGCATTGATCGGCGCGTTTGCTTGTTCAAAGCGGTCAATCTCTGCCGCGACTTCGCCGCGTGTCGAATATTTCAACAGGCCCGGTGTTGCCTCTGAAATCAAAGGCCAGGCCGGATAGGCGATACAATATCCGATCCCCCAGATGATCGTGGCGTAGAAGGTCCAGACCCACCAGCGTGGCATCGGGTTGTTCCACTCCTCGATACCATCCCAGGAATGCCCGGTTGTGCCGAACCCATGTTCGTTCCGCTTTTCTTGATTGTTATCGGTGCTCATGTCCGCGCCTCCTTGGTTTGCGCGTTGGGATCAGACGGCTCTTCTGCCAAGGGGCGGTCTTCATGACGAAACGGTATGTCTGCCGTGTCGCGATAGGTCTTGCCTGCACCTGGGCGAAACACCCACAGGGCGCAACCGACAAAGAAGACGAACAAGAAGAGTAGCATCCAGCTGTCTGCAAATTCGCGGAGCAAGGAATAAGTTTCCATATCCACCTCCCTCAGCGGTTCGCGTCAGGTTCAAAGGTCGAGAAATCGACCAATGTGCCCAACATCTGCAGATAAGCGACCAGCGCGTCAGCCTCGGAAATTCCGGGTTGCCCATCAAAGTTACGGATCTGCGCATTCGGATAGCGTGCCAGCATGTCATCCCAATCACTGTCAGGATCAGCCTGGGCCTGGAAATCCGCCTGTGCGCTGGCGATCATCTCGTCAGAGTAAGGCACACCCAAGAACTTATGGACGGCCATTTCCTCACCGATATATGTGCCATCGACCATGCGATCTTCGAGGAAGCCATATTTCGGCATCACCGATTCCGGCACCACCGCCTGCGGGTCACGCAGGTGGTCGATATGCCATTCGTCGGAATAGCGCCCACCAACCCGTGCCAGATCAGGCCCGGTGCGTTTCGACCCCCACTGGAACGGGCGGTCATACATGGATTCCGCGGCCAGCGAGTAGTGTCCGTAACGTTCTACCTCATCGCGCATTGGGCGGATCATCTGACTGTGGCAGACATAACAGCCCTCGCGGATGTAGACATTGCGCCCTTCCAGTTCGAGCGGTGAATAGGGTCTGACCCCTTCGACCTCTTCGATCGTGTTTTCTAGATAGAAGAGCGGCGCGATTTCCACGATGCCCCCGATGGTCACCACGAGGAAGGAAAAGACCAGCAATAGCGTCGCGTTCTTTTCCAGGATTTTATGTTTATCAAGAATAGCCATCTGTCCGACCCTCCTTATTCAGCCGGAACCGCGGCGGCGTCAGGCGCTTTGTCCTCGCCCCGCACGACGGTCATCCACAGGTTATAGGCCATGATCAGAGACCCCAGCAGGAACAGAACCCCACCCAGCCCACGGACCACATACATCGGATATTTGGCGACAACGGTGTCAGCAAATGCATTCACCAGGAACCCGTTGGCATCCACTTCGCGCCACATCAGGCCTTCCATGATACCGGTCACCCACATCGACGCGGCGTATAGAACGATGCCGATCGTCGCGAGCCAGAAGTGCCAGTTGACCAGGCGCAGGCTGTACAGCCCCGATTTCCCCCACAGGCGCGGGAACAGGAAGTAAAGCGCGCCAAAGGTAATCATGCCGTTCCAGCCCAGCGCACCGGAATGCACGTGCCCAATGGTCCAATCTGTGTAGTGGGACAGAGAGTTCACCGCCCGGATCGACATCATCGGACCCTCAAATGTCGACATGCCGTAAAACCCGATAGACACCACCATCATCCGGATGATCGGATCGGTGCGCAGCTTGTCCCAGGCACCAGACAGGGTCATCAACCCGTTGATCATACCGCCCCAGCTTGGCATCCACAGGATGACAGAAAACACCATGCCCAGCGTCGAGGCCCAATCTGGCAGCGCGGTGTAATGCAAGTGGTGTGGGCCGGCCCAGATATAAAGAAAGATCAGCGCCCAAAAGTGAATGATCGACAGCTTGTAGCTGAATACCGGACGTTCGGCCTGTTTCGGCACGAAGTAATACATCATGCCCAGAAAACCTGCTGTCAGGAAGAAACCCACAGCATTGTGGCCATACCACCACTGTGTCATCGCATCCTGTACACCGGCAAAGACCTGCACGGATTTCGACCCAAAAATTGACACAGGGATCGACAGGTTATTGACCACGTGCAGCATGGCCACGGTGACGATAAAGCTCAGGAAGAACCAGTTGGCGACATAGATATGGGGCTCTTTGCGGCGAATGATCGTGCCCAGAAAGACGGCCAGATAGGCAACCCAGACGATGGTCAACCACAGATCAACATACCATTCAGGTTCGGCATATTCCTTGGATTGCGTACCGCCCAGCAAGTAACCGGTCGCCGCCAGAATGATGAACAACTGATAACCCCAAAAGACGAACCAGGCGAGGTTTCCACCCCAAAGCCGCGCAGCAGAGGTCCGCTGCACGATATAGAAGGACGTACAAATCAAGGCGTTTCCGCCAAAGGCAAAAATCACAGCCGAAGTATGCAAGGGGCGCAACCGACCAAAATTCGCAAACCCTTCGGCCCATTCAAAATTCAAAACGGGGAAAGCCAGCTGAAAGGCGATAAATGTCCCGGCAGCAAAACCGATCACCCCCCAAAAGGCCGTGGCGATAGCCCCTGCCCGAACCACATTATCCATATATCCCGCTGGCGTGGCTGGTTTAGGCTCATCTGTGCGGCGCAAAACCCACAGAAACACGCCACCCGATACCAACATCACGATCACCGCATGAACCTGATAGGCCAGATCACGCGCATAGTTGGCCGCAATTGCCGCCAATAACGTGATTACGCCCAACAGGATAAGCTTGATGTAATCCCACATAAGAAACGTCCCTTCGTCATCAACACCGACTCACCCGATGACGCGGGTGACTTCGACACACCTCTTTTTGCCGGGGCGCGGGACGGATCACATTGATCCATGTCAAAGTTTTTTCTGATGAACTGCTGTTTCGTAGGGGGATACGCGCCACCACTGTATCGGCGGGCACCGAACGCCGCCGATCTAGAAAACGGATAACACGATGGGGTATAAATCCATTCTAACCATCGCATGCGAAGCGGAAAACTTTGCATCGACCCTGGAACATGCAACCTCAATCACCCGGCACAATGACGGACATCTCGAAGTAATGTGTCTGGGCGTCGATGCGGTTCAGGCCGGATATTACTACGGCGGCGCCAATGTCTTGTTACAGCAAGACAGCCTGAACCGGGCCGCAGAGCGTGCGGATGCCGCTGAACAAGCGATCAAATCCGCCTTGGATGGTCAACAAATCAGCTGGAGCTGCTTTCCTCTGGTGGCTCAGATCGCCGGCGTCACCTCTGCCGTCTCGCGCCATGCGCGTTTTGCGGATCTGGTGGTGCTGCCAAAACCATATACCGACGGGCGCGGTGCCGAAGACGAATCCATCCTTGAGGCTTCGCTGTTCGAAGGAAAGGCGCCGGTTCTTGTGATCCCGGAAGGATCTTCGCCCAGAGAGTCACCGCAACGCGTTGTTGTGGCCTGGAACCAAAGCTCAGAAGCGCTGAGCGCGATCAGAGCGGCATTGCCGATTCTGAAGGCAGCAGAGTCCGTGAACATCGCGATCATCGATCCACCCGAACATGGTCTGCACCGCTCTGACCCGGGTGGGGCGCTGTCACAGATGCTGGCCCGCCACGGCGTGCGGGCAGATATCTCTATCCTTGCGAAAACCCTGCCGAGTGTCGCAGATGTCCTGACCCGCCATATCCGCGATATTGACGCGCAATTGCTGGTGATGGGGGCCTACGGTCATTCCCGGTTCCGGGAGGCCATTCTTGGCGGTGCCACCCACGACATGCTGAAACAGGCAGAAGTTCCGGTCTTGATGGCCCATTAACACAAGGATTGCGGCCCGCTGGTGGGCGCGCCGCAATTCCTGTCTATCTCACATCGACAATATGTCGCTGGTCTTCATCACGGTGGCGATCTCGCCTTCCAATGTGGCCATGCTGACCGAATGGATGGTGTCCGCGCTATGTGTTGACCCATCCGGCCCGACAATTGGATAAGTCCAAACCGCATCCGCCGCATAGATGGGACGATACCCAAGATCCGCCGCGCTGCGCGTGGTCGATTCCACACAATGATTGGCCGTCGCGCCGCATAAGATGACACGCTCGATTCCGGCCCCTTGCAGCGTCTTATCCAGATCGGTTCCCATAAACCCGCTACTGCCTGTCTTGGCGATCACGGGCTCAGCATCGACCGGTGCCGCAACGGGTTGAACCGCAGAACCGGGCGCATCAGGGTGAAACGGATCATCGGGATCGGTTCCATGATGATGGATGTGAACCACGCAATCACCGGACGACCGAAAGGCCTTCAGCAAGGCGGCGATATTTCCTTCCGCCTCTGGACAGGATCGTTCAGCCCCTGTGCTGTCTTCGTGGGCCAGCGCCATTTGCACGTCGATCACCAGCAACGCCGTTTTCATCTTTTCACCCATTAAACCGAAGCCCCTTCGCGGCGTTGCGCCAAAATATTTTCCACGCGCTTGCCGTATATACGCACATTGATGTCGTCATCAATCACCCGGCCGGGTTGCTCGTCATAGGTCAAGATGGCCGAAATGCGCGGCTGCTCACCTTTGACTTCTGTAACTCCATGCAGGGAATAGCCGCCCCGAAACAGTGTAAATGCCCCGGCCCCACGCGAAAATGTCTGTGCTTGCGACATGTCCCCGGCCAACAGACGGTCTACCGCCTCGCGATCTTCGCTCTCATCCGTGCGCGAATTGGGCAGGAAGGTAAATTCACCCCCCTCATCCGCGGCCTGCAACAACAATGTGACCGTGCACTCCGTCGTATCATAATGCCAGGCGTGCCAACTGCCCGGGTGCAGGGCCACAACGTTAAGTGCCTGAAACTCATCCGCACAACGATACAGCTGATCCTTGCCCTGCGCGCGACGCACAAACTCCGTCAGGATATCTGATTTATAAAGCTGCTTGATCTGACTGCTAACCGGGATTTGGTCGTCAGCAAGCTGAGATGCGATATGCGTAAACTCCATCCGTCGCGGATCATCTGCGGGCAAAGACGGGTCAATCGCGCCCTGATAAATGTTACGTTTCACGTGCAAAACTTCGGCTGTTGGCAGCAGATCATTGGCCTCTTGCTTCAGCCGCGCCAACGCCTCTGGGCGAATAAAGCCATCGAGATTACACCAACCCTGCACCTCCATATTGCGCTGACATTCCGCCAGAAAATCCGCCCCGGGCCCATGATCCAAATCCGCAATCGGATACCGATCAAGATCAACAAGTTCCAAGGCAATATCGATCACGGGATTGCTATTCATCATGAACCTCCTTTCAATCCAGCCCGGCAACGTAGATACCGAGCGTTCTTTTGTTCTTTGCCACTATGCGCAATTGCCATAACCAGATAAAACGAAATAAAACGTATCCATGAACATAAATTACTTATGACAAATGTCGCGCAATCTTAACCTGAACTGGCTACGCAGCTTTGAGGCCGCAGCAAGGCTGCTAAGCTTTACAGCTGCGGGTATTGAAACCGGCATCACACAAACCGCGGTCAGCCAACATATCAAAGCCTTAGAATCCCAACTGGGTGACAAGCTGTTCATCCGCCGCGCCAAAAGCCTGCAGTTAACAGAAATGGGCAAGGCTTATCTTGTTTCAATTCGAGCCGCCCTAGAAACGATTGAAATGTCGACCACGGGCCTGTTTGGACCAAGGCAAACCAATACCATCGTTATCCGCGCGTCCATGGCGTTTATTGTTTGGCTGTCACCCAAACTAGGAAGTTTTCAGAAAAATCATCCAGATGTGGCGATCAAACTGGTAACGTCACTGTGGAAAAGCCAGGCCGATCAACAACCTGTTGACATCGATATCGTTTTGTCTTCGCAAGAATTTGCCAAACCCCATCTGATCAAGCTGTCAGACGAATTCATTGTTCCGGTCATCAGCGAAACCAACCATCGCGATATCAAACGACCAGAGGATCTGCTGTCACAACGACCGATCCATATTTTGGGGTTTGACGATCATTGGGCCCGTTACCTGACCGCCTTTGGCTTGGTCCCACAGATGCCGACAATGCGCCTAATGTCTGATACGTCAGTAGCAGCAATGGAAATGGTCGCCGCCAATCTGGGATGCGCCATCGTCATTGAACGCTTTGCACATCAAGCGATCGAGGCGGGTCGCCCCCTTCATATCGCAGGCAAACCGGTTGCACTGGGGCAATCTCACTATATCGCGCGAACAGAAACTCAGGCCAACCGGCATCCTGACGTGGATGCGTTTGAGGCATGGCTCCGGCTACAGTTCTAAGGCCTGGGTCGTTACTGCAGATCAGAAAACGCCGTCTGCAAACGGGTGACCGCATCTTCTACCCGTGCCCGCTGTGTCCCGATATTAAACCGCAGATAGGGCGCGCCGCCGGTGCCGAAATCCGCGCCAACACTCGGTGCGATCTTGGCATCGCCCTTCACGCGACGAATTACCTCCGACATCTCCATCCCGGTATTGGTGAAATCGACCCAAGACAGATAGGTCGCCTGCATCGGCATCACCTGCACACCGGGGATTTGTGACAAGCCGTCCCGCAAAACCCGATAGTTTTCTTCGACATACGCAATCAGCTCATCAGCCCACGCTGCCCCTTCAGGGGAATACACCGCTTGTGCCATTTTCAGGCCGAACAGATTGGGCTTGAGGTCCAACGCCTTCAACAAGTTTTCAAAGGGCGCGCGCAAATCACCATTGGGAATGATCACATTGCCGATCCGCGTGCCCGCGATGTTGAATGTCTTGGACGCCGCAGTCAGGGCGACAAGCCGATCCTCGGCCTCCGGGGCGGCCACGGCAAGAGGCACGTGTTTATGTCCCGAATAGACCAGATCATGATGAATCTCATCAACGATCAGCAACAGATCATGACGCGCGCAGAAGGCTGCCAGTTCTTTTTGCTCTTCAACGCTCCAGACCCGGCCTGCCGGGTTATGCGGCGAACAGAACAAAACGGCCTTTTCACGTCCCGACAAACTGGCCTCCAACGCCTCCAGATCCATCCGATATACACCATCCTGAACCACCAAGGGGCTTTCACGCACCACGCGCCCGCCCCGCATGATATTCTGCGCAAACTCGTGATAGACCGGGGTGAAAATGATCACCTCATCACCGGGTTCGGTATAGGCATGAAGACACAGCGCGATTGCATTGCCCAAACCATAGGTCGACAGGATCGACGGCATAGCGACCTCCCATCCATGGCGTTCTTTCATCCACCAGGCGACGGATTTGTGGTAGTCACCCTGCCCCACGAAATACCCATAGGCCGCGGCGTCGTGCAGATTCTGAACCGTGCGCTGCAAAATATCAGCCGGGGCGAAATCCATATCGGCGATCCACATGGGCAGACCACCCGGCGCATCCACCCCGGTGACCATCTTCATTCCGTCCCATTTGGCGGTTCCTTTGCCGAACCGATCCATCACCTCATCAAAACTCATGGTCATCCCCTGCAACAGTTCCGCGACAAGCTAACCGCTTTCATCGCAGGTGCAAGGGCCGTTGCACCCGCCGCTTTCATCGCCTAAATCAGCCCCATGACAAAGCGTACGATCCTGATCCATCCCGACCCGCGCCTGAAGAAGGTCTGCCAACCTCTGCCCGATATTTCAGACGAGGTGCGGGCGCTGGCCAACGACATGCTGGAAACCATGTATGACGCACCAGGCATTGGCCTTGCTGCGCCCCAGATCGGCATTCTGGACCGGATCATCGTGATGGATTGCATCAAAGAGGAAGAGGCCGCGCCCCAACCCATGGTGCTGGTCAACCCAGAAGTCATCGCATCGTCCAGCGATCTGAATGTCTATGAGGAAGGTTGCCTGTCCATCCCTGAACAATTCGCCGATGTCGAACGCCCGGCAGAGGTGACGGTGCGTTGGCTGGGTCTGGATGGCGAGGAACTCCAACAAGATTTCGACGGGCTGTGGGCGACCTGCATTCAGCACGAAATAGATCACCTGAACGGCAAGCTGTTTATCGACTATCTCAAACCCCTGCGCCGTCAGATGATCACCCGCAAGATGCAGAAACTGAAACGCGAAATGGCACGCGGATGACGGTTCGCCCCTTTGTCCCATGGCCTGACAAACGGCTGCGCAGCGTTGCCGAACCGGTGGAAGCCATCACCGATGACATTCGCCAGATTTGGACAGATATGGTCGACACGATGGAGGCGATGCCGGGGCTGGGCCTTGGCGCCCCGCAAATCGGGGTGATGTTACGTCTAGCCGTGGTCGATTGTTCGGAAGAACGCGGTCAGGTCGTCAAGCTCGCCAATCCCGAAATCCTTCATAGCTCTGTCAAGCTGCGCTCTCATGATGAGGCCAGTCCAAATCTACCCGGCGTCTGGGCCAAGATCGAACGCCCCCGTGCCGTGACCGTGCGATTTCTGAACGAGGCCGGAGAGGTCGAGGAACGCGATTTTGTCAGCCTTTGGGCCACATCCGTCCAGCACCAGATCGATCACCTGAACGGCAAGATGTATTTTGGTCATCTGAAGCCCGTGAAACGCCAGATGCTGTTGAAAAAGGCTGAAAAACTGCGGAGACAGGGATGAGATTGATCTTCATGGGCACGCCGGAGTTTTCGGTCACCGCACTGGATGCGCTGATCGATGCCGGGCATGAGATTGCCTGTGTCTATACGCAACCTCCCCGCCCGGCAGGCCGTGGCAAGAAGGACCGCCCCACCCCGGTCCACCAGCGCGCCGCTGATCTGGAATTGTCTGTACGCCACCCGACCAGCCTGAAAACGCCGGAGGCATTGGCCGAATTCGCCGCACTCGACGCTGATCTGGCCGTTGTGGTCGCCTATGGGCTGATTTTGCCACAGCCCATTCTTGATGCCCCGGCCAAGGGATGTCTGAACATCCACGCCTCTTTGTTGCCGCGTTGGCGCGGCGCAGCCCCGATCCACCGGGCGATCATGGCAGGCGATGCCAAAACCGGTATCAGCATCATGCAAATGGAGGCCGGACTGGACACTGGCCCGGTTTTGTTAACCCGCGAAACAGACATCAAAGCCGAAGAAACCACTGCCCAATTACATGATCGTCTGGCCGTTCTGGGCGGTCAGGCCATCACCGATACGCTGTCGAAACTCGACACGCTTACCCCAGCGCCCCAACCTGTCGACGGCGTGACCTATGCCGAAAAAATCGACAAGGCAGAGGCGCGGATTGATTGGGCTCTGTCTGCCGCCGAGGTTGATCGAAAAATCCGCGGCCTCTCCCCCTTCCCCGGTGCATGGTGCGATGCCGGTGGTGAACGCCTGAAACTTCTGCATTCCCGCATGATGGATGGGTCTGGGGAACCGGGCACGATCATCGAACCCCCTTTGTTCGTTGCCTGCGGGACCGGCGCGGTCGAGATCACCCGCGCCCAGCGCGCCGGCAAAGGGCCGATGAATGCCTCGGACCTCATCCGTGGGTTTGAGCTTCCCAAACGGCTGCAATGATCGCCATATCTGCGTTAACGCATTGCGATTTAGACATTTCATGATAGCTTACGTTTAAGGCAAGGAACCTTCTGGCCGTACAAATCATTGTAACCGGAGGGACCAAGATGACACGTAATTTGTATACTGTTGCCGCTGCATTGCTAATGAGTTCGACCACCATTGCGATGGCCGACATAGCTGATGAAGTGCTTGCTGCACAAATCGCATGGGAAGAGGCGTTTAACGCAGGCGATTCCGCTACGCATGCCATGCTTTATACCGAAAATGCCATTCTGCTACCACCCGACGCAGGGGTCGTTCAAGGACGCGAAGCGGCGCAGGCTTTATGGCAATCGCTCATGGATGCCGGCATCAAAAATGCCGATCTGACCACAACCGGCATCATGGATTTTGGCGACACCGTCAATGAAATGGGGACTTTCACCCTTGAGGCACCAGACGGCTCTGGCGGCACGGTAACAGTCGGTGGAAAGTATCTCGTGGTTTATCAACGCGCCGAGGACGGTAGCCTGCTCTTGAACTGGGATATCTGGAATATGGGTCAATAACGCGATCTGCGAACACAACACTTGATCCCACGCCCAAATTGGGCGCAGGGTAACCGCACGCATATTGGACGGAGCTTGCGGTGTTTCTGACTCTCTTTGGCACGGTGGTCATTGCCGGCATCGTGGGCTATGCCTGCGAAAAATCAGGATTTACCCATAACGGCGTGATCCCGTCGATCATCATTTGCGTCGGCGGGGCATTTCTGGCCTATTTTATCCGCATCATGTTCGGGATCGGATTTGGCAGCCCCGGAATGAATGCCATAGTCTCGTCAATCGGGGCGCTGATCATCGTTCCAACTCATTGGAAAAAATAGGATATCCATGACTCCAATTTTGCTCATTATAATCGGCGCCGCAGCAGGCCTGATTGCCACGCGCCTGATGAAGGTCGAAACCAATCTGATCCTTACCGTCGCCATCGGTGTAATGGGCGCGCTGGTGGGCGGGCTTGTCCTGCGTGCGCTACTGTCCATGATGGGCTGGATGTCGGGCTTTGTCGGCGCGGTGCTGGGGGCAATGGCGCTGATCTGGATTTATCAGCGCTATTTTTCCGGGCGCTGATCTGTTTAGGGGCACTGCCCCTCTGCGGCCTGGGCCGCATTCACCCCGAGGTATTTTTGGCGAAAGGAAGGCTTATCAGGGGCAGGAATATCCAGCACCCGCTTGAACTTACCTATCCGGCGTCGGTTTCTGACTTAGGCTTAAACGGGGCCATCCCAGCGCGGGCCAATTCATCAGCGCGTTCGTTTTCCGGATGCCCCGCGTGACCCTTGACCCATTCCCAAGTCACGTCATGGCGGGCTTGCGCCGCATCCAGTCGCTGCCAAAGCTCAGCATTTTTCAGGCCGCCCTTTTTCTTCCACCCGTTACGCTTCCAGTTATGGATCCATTTGGTGATCCCATCTTTGACATAGGAACTGTCCGTCACCACAGTGATTTTGCTGGGTCGATCCAGAACTTCCAGCGCAGAGATCGCAGCCATCAGTTCCATGCGATTATTGGTGGTCTCGGGCTCCCCACCTGACAATTCGCGTTCTTTTGCAACCACGTCACCATCCATCGCACGCAGCAGCACGCCCCAACCTCCCGGGCCGGGATTGCCGGAACAGGCGCCGTCAGTATAGGCAAACAAATCAGCCATGGGCCTGGATCACCACCCAGCCCGCGACATGGCCCGACAGGCCCGCGCCCTTGCCATACCAATGTTCAACCGGGGTTAGGTCCGCAGCAGACAACAACTTTTCCAACTCTTCTCGTTCATAATATTCGTAAAATCTGTCCAGCGTGTCGCGTTCATATCCGCTGCCGCGTTTCATCCCCATGAAAAAGACGCCACCGGGGCGCAGCGCCTTTGCAATCCGGGCCAGATGACCGGGAAGATCTGCGCGAGGCGCGTGCAACAGACTGAAATAGGCCCAGATCCCATCAAAGGCATTTTCGTCGATCAGATCATCAAACTGGCCCAGTCGCACCGTCACTCCCGGGATTTGCGATGTCATTTCGACCATGGCCTCTGACGCATCCAACGCTGATACCTGCAACCCAGCTTCTGCCATTCGGCGCGTGTAATGGCCACTACCACATCCCAGATCCAGCACGTGCCCGCCTTCGGGACAGGCCGCGATGAACCGACCAATCATCGGGTCCTGCTGAGCCTCGCGATCCATCATCGCCGCATAATCATCGCTTTGGCGGTTGTAGACCGCGATAGTTCGGGCGTCGGTCATACCGGGTCTCTCAACACACGAGGCACTTTAAACTCGACGTTTTCCTGGGCGGTTTCCACTTGTTCAACGGTTACATCAAACCGGGCGCGAAAGGCGTCGATCACCTCTTCAATCAAAACCTCTGGCGCCGAAGCCCCCGCCGTGACCCCCACGGAACGGATACCTTCCAACGCGCGCCAATCAATATCACGGGCGCGCTGCACCAATTGGGAATAGCTGCATCCGGCAGCAGACCCGACCTCTACCAATCGTTTGGAATTTGAAGAGTTTGGCGCCCCGATCACCAGAATGGCATCGGCCTTCGGCGCCATCGCCTTGACCGCATGTTGGCGATTTGTGGTGGCGTAACAGATATCTTCCTTATGCGGCCCGACGATGGCCGAAAACCGCGCCTTCAGCGCCGCGACGATATCCGCCGTATCATCAATCGAAAGGGTCGTCTGGGTGATGTAGGCCAGCTGGTCTGGATCGCGCACATCCAATGTGGCAACATCATCCACTGTTTCAACCAGCAGCACCTCGCCCTCTGGCAATTGCCCCATCGTGCCCACTGTTTCCGGGTGACCAGCATGACCGATCATCACCATCTGCAATCCGTTTTGCGAATGACGCTCGGCCTCGATATGAACCTTACTGACCAGCGGGCAAGTCGCATCGACATAGACCATCTCACGCCGGGCGGCCTCTGCCGGAACGGCCTTGGGAACGCCATGGGCGGAAAAGATCACCGGCCGGTCGTCCGGGCAGTCATCCAGTTCCTCGACAAAGACCGCGCCCTTATCCCGCAACCCGTCGACAACGAACTTGTTATGCACGATCTCGTGGCGCACGAAAACCGGTGCCCCCCATTTTTCCAGCGCCATTTCAACGATCTTGATCGCCCGCACGACGCCTGCACAAAACCCGCGCGGGGCGGCCAGGTAAAGGGTAAGCGGGGGTTTGGTCACGGGTTCACCTCATTTCAATTGCAGATGATGTAGCCTGCACACTTCGTCAGGTCCATCCTGCTTGATCATCAAAACTTAATTTGGTTCTTGACCTTCCAGCACTGGAATCTCTGATACAGCCCGAAACACGGGGAAAGCAATGAAACGCATCTATCTTGTCATCGGCGCCTTATCTGTCCTGATCGCAGGCGCAGTGATCGCGATGAACCAGTCAAGCCCAGAGACCCAGGGGTTGGTGCCCTATGACAACTCCCAAGCGGTTGCCCAGGGCAAAGAGTTGTATGCCGAAAACTGCGCCGCGTGTCATGGGGGCGATTTGGAAGGTCAGGAAAACTGGCGCACCCCCACGGATGAGGGCCGCGCCAAAGCCCCACCTCATGATGCGACGGGGCATACATGGCACCACACCGACCAACAAAATTTCTTGGTCACTAAATACGGAATGTCAGAACTGGTCGGTGGCGGCTACGTCTCTGATATGCCGGGTTTTCAGGACATCCTCAGCGACGACGAAATCCTCGCCACCCTTGCTTATGTCAAAAGCAAGTGGCCAGATCGCATCATCAATCAACATAACCAGATCAATGCTAATGCGGGGCAGTAACCCCGCGCCCCAAACGGCTTACTGTTCGCGCGGCGGGCGACCGATGACGTCGCGCAGGTCGTTGAGCTCGATAAAGTTATCGGCCTGACGGCGCAATTCATCAGAAATCATTGGCGGTTGCGACTTGATGGTGGACACCACAGAGACCCGAACACCCTGCCGTTGCAGGCTTTCGACCAGCGGGCGGAAATCCCCGTCGCCCGAAAAAAGCACGATGTGATCGACATGCGGCGCCAGTTCCATGGCATTCACGCACAGTTCGATATCCATATTGCCCTTGATCTTCCGCCGGCCCATGGAATCCGTGTATTCCTTGGCCGTTTTCGTCACCATGCTGAACCCGTTATAGTGCAGCCAGTCGACCAGTGGCCGGATCGGGGAATATTCGTCATTTTCAAGCAAAGCGGTGTAATAGAACGCCCGCAACAACTTCCCCCGGCGCATGAACTCTTGTCTCAGCAGTTTGTAGTCGATGTCGAACTCAAGAGCCTTGGCTGCAGCGTACAAATTGGAGCCATCGATGAACAGCGCAAGCCGTTCGTCCTTGTAAAACATTTAAATTCCTTTCAATACGCGGTCCCGTCGGTGTGAGTGAGTGGTAGCCAGATCAATAAAAAAACCGCTAGGCTGGGAATGACAGAACCGTCTGCAAATTGAGGCAAAAATCGTGGTGTCGCAACCCTTTACCTATAATAATCGCATTTCCAAAGCGTTTATCGCGCTTGGCGCGAACGATCCGGATGATATTCACCTGCTCTGCCTGCGCTTAAAGACATGTATACGAGATATCGGCGTTCACGAAGTTGTGATTCGCGCCGTCAGCCGATTCTACCGGACCCCCTGTTTCCCGATTGGCGCGGGCCCGGATTTCGTGAATGCGGTGGTCGAACTTGACAGCTCGCTTGATGCCAACACGCTTTTGGATCATCTGCATGCGGTAGAGGCAAAACATGCCAGAGTGCGCGATCAACGTTGGGGACCCAGGACGCTGGATATAGACCTGCTGAGTTTTGACGATCAAATCCTGCCCGACATCGAAACCTATTCAACCTGGCGCGACCTGCCGCTGGAACAGCAAAAATCCCAGGCCCCCCAGCAGCTGATTTTGCCGCATCCGCGCATTCAGGACAGGGGATTCGTTCTGGTGCCCTGGGCCGATCTGGCACCCAACTGGCGCCACCCTATTTCCAATCTGACGGTTCAGGAAATGCTCAGCGCCATTGATCCGGCAGAATTGCAGCAAATAGTGCCGCTTACACCCCCTGACCAAGACTGAATCGGGGTTGTCAAGCCTGTTGGATCAGCTTAAAAACACGATTTCTGATATCAGAGATACGAAAGAGAGCATCCATGGCCCGCGTTACCGTTGAAGATTGCGTTGACAAGGTTCCGAACCGGTTTGAACTGGTCGTACTCGCCGCCCATCGCGCACGCGAAATTGCTGCCGGTGACGCCCTGACGCTGGATCGTGACAACGACAAGAACCCTGTCGTATCCCTGCGCGAAATCGCCGAAGAGACCCAAACCGCCGACGAGCTGCGCGAACGGATGATCGAAAGCCATCAGACCCAGATCGAGGTGGACGAACCCGAAGAGGATTCCATGTCCCTTCTGATGGGTGCAGAGGTCGACAAACCGGCAGAAGACGACCTGAACGACGAAAAACTGCTGCGCGCCCTGATGGAAGCACAGGGGCAGCAGTAAGGGCGCCCTATCGCCAAAGGAAGCGGACCGGATGATCTCTGTCGATGACCTGATCCAACTGGTCCGCAACTACAATCCCCAAACCAATGACACCCTCATTCGTGACGCCTATGCCTATGGCATGGAAATGCACGAGGGCCAGTTCCGTCATTCTGGGGAACCCTATTTCAGTCATCCCATCGCCGTCGCTGCCATCCTGACGGAACAAAAGCTGGACGATGCGACGATCGTCACCGCGCTTTTGCACGACACCATAGAAGACACCAAATCCACCTATACCGAGATCAAGAAACGCTTTGGCGGCGAAATCGCTGAACTGGTCGATGGCGTGACTAAATTGACCAATCTGCAGCTGTCGTCGTCCGAAACCAAGCAGGCCGAAAACTTCCGCAAGCTCTTCATGGCGATGTCTCGTGATTTGCGGGTGATTTTGGTAAAGCTCGGCGACCGTCTGCACAACATGCGCACGATCAAATCCATGCGCCCGGAAAAGCAGGCCCAAAAGGCCCGCGAAACCATGGATATCTTTGCGCCGCTGGCCGGGCGCATGGGGATGCAATGGATGCGGGATGAGTTGGAGGATCTGGCCTTCAACGTTCTGAACGCAGAGGCCCGCACCTCGATCATGCGCCGTTTCATCACGCTGCAGAAAGAAAGCGGCGATGTCATCGAGAAAATCACCAGCGACATCGAAAAGGAACTGGCCAAGGCGGACATCTCTGCCGAAGTCTTCGGGCGCGCCAAAAAACCCTATTCGATTTGGCGCAAAATGCAGGAAAAGGATCAGGGCTTTTCCCGCCTATCAGACATTTACGGCTTTCGCGTCATCACCCAGTCAGAGGCCGATTGTTACGGCGTCCTGGGCGCAATCCATCAACGCTGGCGCGCGGTTCCCGGCCGGTTCAAAGATTACATTAGCCAACCGAAATCAAACGGCTATCGTTCGATCCACACCACCGTTTCAGGACGCGATGGGAAGCGGGTTGAGGTTCAGATTAGAACCGCACAGATGAACGAGGTCGCAGAATCCGGTGTTGCCGCACACTGGTCCTATCGTGATGGAATACAATCCGAAAACCCGTTTGCCGTTGACCCCGCTGAATGGATCACCGGCCTGAAAGAACGGTTTGAAACCGCCGAGGATCACGACGAGTTTCTCGAACATGTCAAGATGGAGATGTACTCCGACCAGGTCTTTTGCTTCACCCCCAAGGGCGACGTGGTCAAGCTGCCGCGCGGGGCAACACCGCTGGATTTCGCCTATGCAATCCACACCCGCATCGGGGACAGCTGCGTGGGGGCAAAGGTTGATCACATCCGCGTGCCCCTTTGGACCCGCCTGAAAAACGGCCAATCGATCGAGATCATGACCGCCCAGGGCCAGCGCCCACAGGCGACATGGCTTGATATTGTCGCCACCGGCAAGGCCAAGGCCGCCGTCCGCAAATCCCTGCGCGAAGAGGATCGTGAACGTTTTATCAAACTGGGCCGCGAACTGGCGCGTGTCTCGTTTGAACATGTGGGCAAGAAAGCCTCTGACAAGGCGTTGATAACAGCGGCCCGGCAATTAGGCATCGCCACGGCAGATGAACTTTTGGCCCGTTTGGGCAGCGCCGAAATGATGGCCCGCGATGTGGTCGAAACGCTCTATCCCGATCTGGCCCCGAAAAGCGGGGACGAGATCGAAGCCAACCGCGCCATTGTCGGTCTGGCCGGGGATCAGGGATTTGAACGCGCCCAGTGCTGCCAACCGGTTCCCGGCGAACGGATCGTCGGGATCAGTTATCGTGGACGCGGCGTTTTGGTGCATGCCATCGATTGCGAGGTGCTGTCCCAATATGATGATCAGCCCGACCGCTGGATTGATCTGCACTGGCACAGCGGCCGCCACCCCGCCGTTCACACCGTCAGCCTGAATTTGACCATCCGCAACGATGCCGGGGTACTGGGACGAATTTGCACATTGATTGGCGAACAAAAGGCCAATATCTCAGACCTGCATTTTGCCGACCGCAAACCCGATTTCTATCGCCTTCTGGTAGATGTGGATCTGCGCGACGCCGAACATTTGCACGCCATATTACACGCCCTGGAAGCAGACAGCGATGTCGCGGCGATCGAACGTCATCGCGACCCGGAGCGAAAACCTTAATCCGCGCCCCGGCGCAAACGACAAGGCCACCCTCGTGGTATTTAAAAGACGCGATAAACGTTCAGCACTACAGGCCACCTCGGACTTTATCTATCCGCGTGGTGGTTGGTATCGCGCCTATCGCTATGTCAAACACCGTCTCAATCGCCTGCCCGATCCGCCCCATCGTATTGCACGCGGGATTTTCATCGGGGTGCTGGTCAGCTTTTCTCCGTTATTTGGCTTACATTTCATCATTGCCGTCCTTTTGGCCAAACTGATCCGCGGCAATATGCTGGCGGCCCTCCTGGCCACCTTTTTCGGCAATCCCATCACCTTCCCGGTGATCGCCGCTGTCAGCCTGAACACGGGGCATTTGCTGCTGGGCACCGGCGGGTCCAGCCGCGCACATGAATCGCTTGGCGAAATATTTGCAGGCGCAGGCCAGAACCTGACAGACAATTTCTGGGCCATGTTCACCAGCGAAGTGGCCGATTGGACAGGCCTGGGTGTATTTTATCACGAGGTATTTCTACCCTATCTCATCGGCGGGATTATTCCGGGCACCATCTGTGGGATCGCCATGTATTACGTGTCGGTCCCGGTCATCACCGCGTACAAAAAACGTCGCCGTGGCCGCCTGATGGCGAAGCTTGATGAACTCAAGGCAAAAAAAGCCGCCAAAAAGGCTGACGAGGCAGATAATCAAAGCTAGGGTCTGCCAAAAGACTCATTGGAGAGACAGAAAATGACCAACTATGTCGGCAAGCTCAGGCTTGGTGTCAATATCGACCACGTGGCAACCGTACGCAACGCGCGCGGCGGCGAATATCCCGACCCTGTGCGCGCCGCCCGTATCGCGCAAGAGGCCGGCGCCGATGGGATCACTGCCCATCTGCGCGAAGATCGCCGCCACATTTTGGATCACGACATCGACGCGTTGATGGAAACACTGACGATCCCGCTGAATTTCGAAATGGCCGCGACAGACGAGATGCAGAAAATCGCCCTGCGTCACAAACCCCATGCCGTCTGCATTGTGCCAGAAAAGCGCGAGGAAAAAACCACCGAGGGTGGACTGGAAGTCGCGCGAGAGGAAAACAAGTTGGCCCATTTCATCGCGCCCTTGCGTGATGTCGGGTGCCGCGTGTCGATTTTCATCGCCGCCGACAAACGCCAGATCGAGGCCGCAAACCGCATCGGGGCAGAGGTCATTGAACTGCACACCGGTGCCTATTGCGATGCCTTCACCGAGGGCCGCATCGATGATGCCAACCGCGAACTGGAAGCGCTGCGCGACATGTCCACCTTTGCCCATTCGCTGGGGCTGGAAGTGCATGCAGGCCACGGCCTGACCTACGATACCGTCAAACCTGTTGCTGCTTTCCCCGAGGTCATGGAGCTCAACATCGGTCACTTTCTGATCGGCGAGGCAATCTTTCGCGGCCTGACACCGGCCATTGAGAAAATGCGGATATTGATGGATGAGGCGCGGGCGTGAACGGCTATGAACTTGCTGCGCTCTGTTTTGCCTGGGTAATCGCTGCGGGTTCCCCTGGTCCGGCAACATTGTCGATTGCCGGAACCTCCATGAATACTGGTCGACGTGCTGGTGTGATCTTTGCCATCGGCATTTTGGTAGGTAGCGCGTTTTGGGGCATTGCCGCGGCCCTCGGCATGGGGGCTTTGATGTTGACGAATGCATGGGCCTTTACCATCTTGCGCTATGTGGGCGCGGCCTATCTGATGTATTTGGCGCTGAAATCTGTACGTTCGGCATTTGCACCGGATAAATCACTTTTGCACAAGGCCCATTCCGGTAGTGCCCTGAAAATCTTTGTAAAAGGTGCGCTGATCCACCTCACTAATCCCAAGGCGATTCTTGGTTGGGGGGCGATCTATGCCATAGCCGTGCCTGCGGATGCATCATTCGCCACGCTATATCAGATGTTCGCCCTTCTGTTCGCTGGCTCGATCCTTGTCTTTGTTGGTTATGCATTCCTGTTTTCAACAAGCGGCGTCGTGCGCATCTATCACCACATGCGCCGCTGGTTCGAACTGACCTTTGCTGCATTATTCGGCGCGGCCAGCCTGCGCGTCCTGACAACCCGACTGGAATGAGGAGACCCCTGTGAAAGCCGCCTTTTACGAAAAATTTGGCCCCGCTGCAGAGGTCCTGACCATCGCGGACCTGCCAACCCCAACGCCGAAACCCGGCGAGGTTCTGGTGCGTATCCACGCCACGGGCATCAACCCGTCCGATGTGAAACTGCGTGCCGGGGCCCGTCCGGGCGCAGTGATGGAATTTCCCCGCATCATTCCGCATTCAGACGGGGCCGGTGTGATCGAGGCGGTAGGCGAAGGCGTCGATGCCGAACGCGTGGGCCAGCGCGTCTGGATCTGGAACGGTCAGTGGAAACGCGCCTTTGGTACGGCGGCTGAATATATCGCCCTGCCCGCCGATCAGGCCGTTCCCCTGCCCCACACCACCAGCTTTGTCGACGGGGCCTGTCTGGGCATACCTGCCATGACCGCGTGGTATGCGCTTTTCTCTGATGGCCCGATCGAGGGTAAGACCATCTTGGTCACCGGTGGTGCCGGAACGGTTGGCCGATACGCCTGCCAAATGGCGCGGCTGGGCGGGGCACGGGTGATCACTACTGTATCGTCGGAAGAAAAGGCCAAACATTCCACCGCCGAAGACTGGATAAACTACCGCGATACCGACGTAATACCGACAGTTCTGGGAATGACAAACGGCGCCGGTGTGGACCGCATTGTCGATGTCGATTTCGGCGCCAATCAGGCGGCATCGCTGGCCCTGATCAAACCCGGTGGCACCATCGCCACCTATGCCTCTGCCGGTGTCATGCATCCCACGCTCGACTTCTACCCGTTCATGTTCAAAAACACGGTCCTAAGGATGCTGATCGTCTACCTGCTGTCACCAGAGGTTAGGCGGCAGGGGGAGGCGCAGTTGAACAAATGGCTGATGGCCGACCTCCTGTCACATGCCGCGATCCCGTGCGGGGGCCTGAGTGATATTGCCAAAGCTCATGATCTGGTTGCCTCCGGCAGTAAACTGGGCACGGCGGTTCTGGAACTTTAGATGATCTTGGGTATCGGTACAGATCTGGCAAATATCGACCGCATTCAGGGCACCCTGGATCGGTTCGGGGATCGCTTTCGCAACCGTGTCTTCACCGAAATTGAGCAGCGCAAGGCAGAGGCCCGCGCCGATACTGCCGGCACATATGCCAAACGCTGGGCTGCGAAAGAGGCCTGTTCCAAAGCGCTCGGCACCGGCCTGCGCATGGGGATCAGCTGGCGTGATATGTCCGTCACCAACCTGCACACAGGCCAACCTGTGATGCATGTCACCGGATGGGCCGCCGAACGGCTTGCCGAAATGACTCCAGAAGGCTTTGAATCCATCATTCACGTAACTTTGACCGATGATCACCCCTGGGCGCAGGCTTTTGTGGTGATCGAGGCCCGCCCCAAGCCCCCGGAAACTTGACTCCTCCTGCCCCAAACCGCATGTAGCGCAAGCAGGTCTGTGAAAGGTATTTTTATGCGCGACGAAACCGTCGAAAAAAAGGGCGAAGGCATCGTCGAGACGATCAAAACAATCGTCTGGGCTTTGGTCATAGCCGGTGTGTTTCGCACGCTGTTTTTTCAACCCTTTTGGATTCCTTCCGGGTCGATGAAAGACACGTTGTTGATCGGCGATTTCCTGTTCGTCAACAAAATGGCCTATGGCTATTCGCAATATTCCTGCCCGTTCGGTCTGTGCCCGATTTCAGGCCGCATTCTGGGCTCTGAACCCGAACAAGGCGATGTCATCGTGTTTCGCCACCCTGCCAACGGCCAGGACTATATCAAACGCCTGATTGGCTTGCCGGGGGATGTCATTCAGGTCCAAAACGGTCAGATCATTCTGAACGGCGATCCGGTTCCGCAAGAGCCCATTGATGATTTTGTGGAAGCCTATCAACCACAAGGATCACAAAAGGCCATTCCGCAATGTTTCAACCGCCAGGGCGACCAGTGTATCAAGGAACGTGCGCGTGAAACGCTGCCCAACGGCGTTGTCCACAATGTCCTGAACATCAGAAAACAAAGCTCTGACAACACTGGTATCTACACGGTGCCAGAGGGGCATTATTTCTTCATGGGTGACAACCGCGACAACTCCACCGACAGCCGTGTGCGTCAACCGCGCGGTGTTGGCTTTGTGCCATTTGAGAACCTGATCGGCCGTGCGGATCGCGTTATCTTCTCTTCTGCCGGGCGGTCCATGTTCTTCTTTTGGACATGGCGGTCAGACCGATTCTTCAAGGCGATCGAGTGAAACTATCTGCCGAACTCAAAGCTTTCTCAGACCGGATCGGGCATCGTTTTTCAAATCCCGGTCTGCTGATCACAGCCTTAACCCATCCGTCGATGTCCTCCCCCACCCGGGAGGACAATCAACGGTTGGAATTTCTGGGCGACCGTGTGCTGGGTTTGGCCTTGGCAGAGGCGCTATTTGCCGCAGATCAATCCGCAGCCGAAGGCCAACTTGCTCCACGATTCAATGCCCTGGTGCGCAAGGAAACCTGCGCCGAAATCGCACGAGAGGTCGATCTGGGCGCGGTTCTGAAACTAGGCCGGTCTGAAATGATGTCTGGCGGGCGGCGCAAACAGGCCCTGTTGGGTGACGCGATGGAGGCTGTCATTGCCGCCGTCTATCTGGACGCAGGGTTTAACGCGGCCCGCGACATGATCCTGCACCTGTGGGGAAATCGCGTTCATCAGGTGAAGGCAGACGCGAGAGACGCCAAGACCGCGCTGCAAGAATGGGCGCAGGCCCGTGGGCAGCAACCGCCGAAATACACAGTGTTCAACCGTCAAGGCCCTGATCACGCACCAGAATTCACCATAGAGGCCATGTTGGAAGACGGGCAATCTGCCCGCGCACAGGCCGGATCAAAACGCCAGGCCGAACAACAGGCCGCTGAAACGCTGCTTTCGCAGCTTGAAGGATAAAACCATGTCAGACACCCGCGCCGGATTTGTCGCCTTGATCGGCGAACCAAATGCCGGGAAATCCACTTTGTTGAACCGCATGGTCGGGGCCAAAGTCTCGATCGTGACGCATAAGGTGCAAACCACACGCGCTCGTATCCGAGGTGTGGCCTTGGCAGGCGATGCGCAAATTGTATTCGTCGACACGCCGGGGCTGTTTCAGCCACGCCGGCGGTTGGACCGCGCCATGGTCGCTGCTGCCTGGGGTGGTGCTGCCGACGCGGACATCGTCGTGCTGTTGATCGAGGCGCATCGAGGCATGACGCGCGGGGTTGAGGCAATTCTGGACACTCTTCGCGACCGGATGTCCCCCAAACAACGTGTGGCGCTGGCCATCAACAAGATCGACCGGGTTAAATCCGACGATCTGCTGGCCCTGACGCAGAAAATGAACGACGCCTATCCGTTTGAAAAAACCTTTATGATCTCGGCGGAAAAGGGCCACGGGGTCGAGGATCTGCGCGATTGGCTGGGGGCGGAACTGCCCACGGGCCCGTGGCTCTATCCCGAAGATCAGATTGCCGATCTGCCGCTGCGCATGATCGCCGCCGAAATCACCCGCGAAAAACTAACCCTGCGGCTCCATCAGGAATTGCCTTACCAACTGACGGTGGAAACCGAACACTGGGAAGAGCGCCAGGATGGCTCTGCCCGCATCGATCAGATCGTCTATGTCGCCCGCGATGGGCACAAAGGCATCATTCTGGGCAAGAAAGGCGAAACCGCCAAGGCCGTCAGCAAGGCCGCGCGCGAGGAATTGCAGGAATTCCTGGGCCGCAAGGTGCACCTGTTTCTGCAAGTCAAAGTCCGCCCGAACTGGCTGGAAGAATCCGAACGTTATTCGGAAATGGGTCTGGATTTTCGTGACGGGAATTCATGACCGCCCGCCTGACAGCGGAATTTTGGGTCAGCGCTTATCTGCGGCGCCTACAGCGCTTTGATATCCCGGCCTTTGTCACCCGTCGCGGCGACAACACCGCAGGTGCCGTACTGATCAAGATGAACACGCTCGATGGTCAGGCCAGTCTGTGGCAACGCAGCTATGATCTGATGACCGGGGAACGCCGTTGGATGATACTGGCCGAAGGTGCCGAGACAGAGGTTGACGTCGCCACAAAAAAACAGGCCAGCTTTGATCCGGATCTCTGGGTGATCGAGGTTGAGGATCGCGAAGGTCGGCACCTGCTGGATCAAGAGGGGCTAACCTGAACCGCAGCGTCTGCAATTGCTCTTGCTGCGACACGGCGTTGGCCTAATATCCCCCCATGGAATGGCGTGATGAAGGGGCAGTTCTGGCGGTCAGACGCCACGGCGAAACCTCTGCGATTATCGAAGTGTTCAGCCGTGACCACGGCCGCCACGCCGGTGTGGTGCGTGGGGGTGCCTCCAAACGATACGCCGCCATCCTGCAACCCGGTGCACAGCTGGATGTCACATGGCGCGCCCGGTTGGAGGATCATCTGGGCAGCTTCACCGTGGAACCGCTGCGATCCCGCTCATCGGCCCTGAATGATCGTCTGACTCTGGCCGGGCTCAACGCCATATGCGCATTGCTGAAATTCGCCCTGCCGGAACGAGAGCCGCACCCACCCCTTTATCAACGCAGTGTGACCCTGTTGGATCTTCTGAACGCCACAGAGGCATGGCCACTGGCCTATCTGCGATGGGAACTGGCACTGCTGGAAGAGTTGGGTTTCGGTCTGGACCTCACCAAATGTGCCGCCACTGGCAGCCGCGATGATCTGATGTATGTCTCCCCCCGCACAGGGCGCGCTGTCAGTCGGCAGGGTGCAGGGGATTGGGTGGATCGGCTGCTGCCACTGCCGCAGTGTTTTCTGGGCCAAGGCCCGGTCAGTGACGAGGACATTGCGCAGGGCCTGACGACAACGGGCTATTTCCTGACCCATTGGCTGGCCACATCACTGGGAAACTCCCCGCTACCACCAGCGCGCCAAAGACTGATTGATCGGCTGACCCGTCAGGGCTGATCCGTGCGAAATAGCATCTGGCGACCATTGTCATTGCTCAGCAACAAGGCATCTCCGCTGACCTCTGCCAGCGACATGGATTGCAACATTTCAAAAAACTGCTGCTCCTGCTGCAAGTCTGGGCAGGCGCGTTTTGTTGCGGCCAACGCCTCGACACTGATCCAGGGATAAGGCGCGGTTTGTATCGCGGAAAAACGGTTGCAGGGGCCAGATCCCGTAACTTGCCCGGATTCAGGAAACTGCACGCTGGCCTGGGCTGTAAACTCCTCACCATCCAATTCCTGCAAATGCCAGATCGCATCTCGGTTCACATAGCCAGAGATGGTCTCATCCCCATGCATGCACCCCATCACCCCACTCATCAGTGTAAGCAGGCAAAAGATCCGCATCCTAATCAAGCAACCCGCCATCTGTGTCATCACCGGTTTCTTCCATCAGTCGGCCCATATCCGGCACGCTGATGCGGCGCTTTCCTTGCTGCTCAATAATGCCCTCTTTGCGCAGGGCAGAGATTTGGCGGCTGACGGTTTCCAGCGTCAGGCCAAGGTAATCCGCCATCGCTTCGCGGGTCAGTGGCAACTCAAAACTTAACGCCCCGGTCGTGACGGACGCATTCGCTGTATTGCTACGCCGGGCCACAATCGCCAGCAGGCTGGCAATCTTTTCACGCGCCGTTTTCCGCCCCAATAGCAACATCCATTCCCGCGCGGCGTCCAGCTCGTCCAGCGTCATTTCCAGCAAACGTTCGGCAACATGCGGCGTGGTGCGCATCATCTTTTCAAATGGCGCCTTGCGAAAACAACACATAACCAAATCGGTTGTCGCAGTCACATTATAGGCGGCCGTCGCGCGCCCGGGTCGGCCAACAAAATCGGATGGCAGCAACAGGCCCACCATCTGCGTGCGCCCATCCTCCATGACTTGGGTGAGCGCGGCCACCCCAGTGACAACAGAGGCCACAAATTCCATGTGGTCTCCGGCCCAGGTAATCGGCTGACCCGCCTCATAACTGCGATAAAATTTGATTTTATCCAGCTCATCCAGCTCATCGGGCTCGCATCTCGCGCAGACCGCACGCTCCCGGATCGGGCAATCACCGCAATCTTTAGAACTCACTTTCAGGCCAATTGCTGCCACCGTGGATACTCACTTGATTTGGGTCAAAGTCATTCGCGCATTATTTGTTCAATCTAGGCGAATGACTGATCATTCACAACTTGTTCGCCTCGGTCTTTTTGACGCGCGCGTGCCCCGCTATACCAGCTACCCGACCGCTCCGCAATTTAGCGCGCAGCTTGGCGAAAATTTTTTCCTAAGCCAAATCAGTGTCTTGCCAGAAGGATCAGAGGTTTCACTCTATATCCACATCCCCTTTTGCCGCAGATTGTGCTGGTTTTGCGCCTGCCGAACGCAAGGCACACAAAGCATGGCACCAATTCGGGCCTATCTCGATACGCTCCTGGCAGAGATTCGCATGCTAGGCGAACATCTGCCGCAGGGCACACGCCTGTCGCGCCTGCATTGGGGTGGTGGCACGCCCACGTTGCTTCACCCCGACATGATGGATGAGCTTGCCGCAGCCATTCATGCAATTGCTCCACTTGGTCCCAACTCTGAATTCTCAGTCGAGATTGACCCAAATGAGATCGACGCCGCCCGGTTGGATCGGCTGGTGGCCGCAGGGTTGAACCGCGCCTCTATCGGCGTTCAGGACTTCGACACCGAAATCCAGAAAATCATCGGCCGCGAACAAAGCTACGAGATCACCAAGGAGGCGGTTGATATGCTGCGGGATCGTGGTGTGGCCAGCCTGAATGCGGATATCCTTTATGGTTTGCCCCGGCAGGATCGCCGCCGCATGGCAGACTCGGTGCAAAAGCTTCTTTCCCTGTCACCCGATCGCGTGGCGCTTTATGGCTATGCCCATGTGCCGTGGATGGCCAAACGCCAGCAGATGATCCCGTCAGATGAACTGCCCACACCCGAAGAGCGCCTGACACTGTTCAACACCGCCCGCGATCTGTTTGTTTGGGATGGCTATGATGCGATTGGGATCGATCACTTTGCCCGCCCGGATGACGGGCTGGCCCGTGCTGCCGTCACAGGTCAGCTGAAACGGAACTTCCAAGGTTATACCGATGATCAGGCGAACAGCCTGATCGGGTTGGGGGCATCTGCAATTTCCCGTTTCCCCGGCGGCTATGCCCAGAATGCCCCCGCCACCTCTGCCTATACCCAACGCATCCGGGCCGGCCAGTTTGCCACCAGCCGAGGTCACGCCTTTGCAGGCGAAGATCTGATGCGCGCCCGAATGATCGAGATGTTGATGTGTGATTTCAAGATCGACGCACAGGAGATCTCAGCGAATTTCGGCCTCTCCCCTGCCGACCTACACCAGATGTTCACGCAGGTAGATCGGCAATTTGACGGGCTGCTTCTTGTCAGCAATGACCTGTTGATCATCCCAGAGTCAGCCCGGCCCTTAACCCGGATGGTGGCCCGCGCCTTTGACGCCTATGACCTGTCCAAGGCCGGGCACAGTTCGGCAGTATAGGGTCAGGCCTGGTCAATCCGTCCGGCAAAACATCCCCGCTGCGCAAAATGCGCGTGAATGTAATCGACCGCCGGATTGCCCAGAAATGTTCTGATCGTCGCTTCGATCTCTGCGCCTTGGGCCAGACCGGCATCAATGATGTGCCCCTTTGCATCGATTGCGCGCAACGACAGGATGCGCCTGGACATGACCTCTGGCACCTCATCGGTTGCGTCGTAAGGGACAGTGGCCCCCTCTTTGACAAAAATCGCATGTCGGGACCGATAGGGCGAAGTGACGGGCAAGTGTTCGTAATTCAACAAAAGGGCGACATCACCGATTTGTAAATCCGTCATGCTCACACGGTCCGGAAATCCCGGCGTTTCATCGACACGGTAGCGGATCACTCCCTGTGCGGCCAAATCCTCCTCTGCCAGGCCGTAGAGCGGCTCAAACTGCTCCGGTTCCAGCCCCCGAATGCGAAATGTCATGATTGTGGTCTCCTTTGGCACTGTCTCGCGTGTGTCAAAGGCACCATGCCAATAGGCCACCCCTGGGGCAGCCCGTTTCTTGCGCATTTGGGTTGGGTTTAGTCGCTGACCGCGCTCTGCGCCTTAACCGTCAGATCAAAGGCCGCTGCCATCAGCGCACGGGTGTAGTCGGTTTTTGGATTGTCAAAAATCTGATCTCCGGACCCGACCTCGACCACATCGCCCTCTTTCATCACCACGACCTTATGCGCCAGCGCGCGCACCACTTTCAGGTCATGACTGATGAACAAAAAGGCCAATCCGTATTTCTTTTGCAGATCACGCAACAGATCCACAATCTGCACCTGCACGGTCATATCCAGGGCAGAGGTCGGTTCATCCAATACCACCAGTTTGGGGCGCAGGATCATGGCCCGGGCAATGGCAATCCGTTGGCGCTGACCGCCAGAAAACTCATGCGGGTAGCGATCCATAGTGGCCGGGTCCAACCCGACTTCCACCATAATCTCGGCAACCAAGGTGCGGGCATCCTTGTCACCCTCAATGCCGTGCACGCCCAACCCCTCGGCAATGATCTGCATGGCTGACATCCGCGGTGACAGGGACCCAAACGGGTCTTGAAACACGATCTGCATATCACGCCTGAGATCACGCAGGTCCCGCCCTGACAGACCCTGAATATCCTTGCCGAAAAACACCACCGGCCCGTCAGATCGGATCAACCGCATGATCGCCAGGGCCAGCGTTGTTTTACCAGACCCGGATTCGCCCACGATACCCAACGTTTCGCCAGCGCGCACGGACAGGCTCGCGGCATTCACCGCCTTGATATGACCCACAGTGCGCCGCAAAAGCCCCCGTTGGATCGGAAACCAGATACGCAGATCATCAGTGCGCACGACCTCTTCGGCCCCTTCTGGCACCGGACCCGGTTGGCCCGATGGTTCTGCCGCCAACAGAGCCTGCGTATAGCGATGCTGCGGATTGGAAAAGATTTCCATTGTCGATCCGTGTTCCACCACAACACCCTTTTCCATCACATAAACCCGGTCCGCGATCTTGCGCACCACGCTCAGATCATGGGTGATGAACAACAGGCTCAGCTCTTCCTCGCGCTTCAGTTCGGCCAGCAGTTCCAAAATCTGCGCCTGAATGGTCACGTCCAGCGCGGTGGTCGGTTCATCCGCAATCAACAGCTCCGGCCCATTGGCAAGCGCCATGGCGATCATTACTCGTTGCCGCTGCCCGCCCGACAGCTGATGCGGATATGATCCCAACCTGCTTTCCGGGTCGCGAATGCCCACACGTTCCAGCAGGGCAATGATCCGTTCGCGCGCCGCATCGCCGCTGATCCCCTGATGGACCAACAGGCTCTCTGACAACTGCTTTTCCAATGTATGCAACGGGTTCAGGCTGGTCATCGGTTCCTGAAAGATGAAGCTGATGTCGTTGCCACGCACCTTGCGCAGCACCGCCTCGTCAGCCCCGATCAGCTCTTCGCCCAGATATTTTGCCGATCCGCTGATCCGTGCGCTATCCGGCAACAGCCCCACGGCAGACAGCACCGATACCGATTTCCCCGAACCGGATTCGCCGACAATTGCCACGGTTTCACCTTTGCCGACGCGGAAAGACACGTCGCTAACCGCTACGTTTTCCCGTCCGTCTTGGCGAAACGCAATCGTCAGGTTGTCGACCGTCAGAACATCACTCATTGAAAGGTCTTTCTCGGGTCAAAGGCATCGCGCACACCCTCAAAGATGAAGACCAGCAATGACAACATGAACGCATAAACAAAAAACGCGGTGAAGCCCAACCAAGGCGCCTGCAAGTTCTGCTTGGCCTGCAATGTCAGTTCCCCCAGCGATGGAGAAGAGGACGGCAGCCCGAAACCAAGGAAATCCAGCGTCGCCAGCATCCCGATCGTGCCGGTGATGATAAAGGGCAAAAACGTCACCGTCGCCACCATCGCATTGGGCAGCATGTGGCGAAACATGATTGTCCAGTTACTAACGCCCAACGCCCGCGCCGCCCGCACATATTCAAAGTTTCGGGCCCGCAGAAATTCAGCGCGCACCACACCCACCAGCGCAGGCCAACCAAAGAGGATGGTAATCCCCACCAGTATCCAAAACCCGCGCCCCAGAATGGCAAAAAGGATGATGATCACGTAAATCGATGGAATCGCCCCCCAGATTTCCAGGAACCGCTGGAATATCAGGTCTGTCAGGCCACCAAAAAACCCTTGCACAGCCCCGGCAATAATACCGATCACAGAGGCAACAGAGGTTACAATCAGCGTATAAATTATCGACAGCCGGAAACCGTAAATCACCCGCGCCAGTACGTCGCGCTTGGTATCGTCGGTGCCCAATAAATTTTTGCTATCCGGTTTTGACGGCGCCGCACCCGGGATATCGACAATCGTGTCATAGGAATAGGGGATCATCGGCCACCAAAGCCACCCCTTATCAATTGCCTCTCCCGCGACCTCGCCATCCTGCGCATCCTCTGTGATACCCTCGGGATCATCCCAGCAATCCAGATTGCCGCCGGTGATGATCAGACATTGCACATCCTCATAGGCATAAGCCGCCTCTACCGGCAGATCACCGCCAAAGGTGGTTTCCGCGTAGAAATTGAAGATCGGCATGTAATATTCGCCCTGATATTTCACCAGGATCGGTTTGTCATTGGCGATGAACTCGGCAAACAGCGACATGCCAAAGAGCACACTGAAAATGATCAGTGACCAAAAGGCTCGCCCGTTATTGCGGAAATTGCGCCAGCGGCGTTGGTTTAAGGGGGACAACCGCATCAGACTTTCCTCGAGTCAAAATCGATCCGCGGGTCGATGAACACATACATCATGTCCGACAGGATATTGACCAAGAGCCCCAACAGGCCAAAGGCGTAAAGCGTGCCGAACATCACCGGATAGTCGCGTTGAACGGCGGCCTCAAACCCCAGTCGCCCCAAACCATCCAATGAGAAAAGCGTTTCAATAATCAACGACCCGCCAAAGAAGACCCCGACAAACAACGACGGAAACCCAGCAATCACAATCAACATCGCATTGCGGAACACGTGACCATACAGAACCCGAGACTCGGACAGCCCCTTCGCCCGCGCCGTCACCACATATTGCTTTTTGATCTCATCAAGGAAGGAATTTTTCGTCAGAAGTGTCAACGTCGCAAAGGACGAAATCGTCCCGGCCAGCACCGGCAACGTGATGTGCCAGAAATAATCCAGCACCTTGCCAATCAGGGTCAGATCCTCCCACCCGTCCGACGTCAGCCCGCGTAACGGAAAAATCCGCCAATAGGACCCCCCGGCAAACAGAACCAACAAGAGGATCGCGAACAAAAACCCAGGGATCGCATAGGCCACAATGATTGTGCCTGATGTCCAGGTGTCAAACCGGCTGCCATCGCGCACGGCCTTGCGAATGCCCAAGGGGATCGACACCAGATAGGCGATCAAGGTCGACCACAGGCCCAGCGTGATCGACACCGGCATCTTTTCTTTGACCAGTTCGACAACACTGATGGACCGGAAATAGCTCTCGCCGAAATCAAAACGCAGATAGTTCCACATCATATTGAAAAACCGTTCCAACGGCGGTTTGTCAAAGCCGAACTCGCGTTCCAGCTGCTCAATAAATTCCGGCGGCAGACCGCGGGCACCAATATAGGCCTCATCGCCCAGCGCCTCTGCCCCGTCATCGCCACCGGCGAAATTCCCAAATGCGTCGCCCTGACCCTCGATATTGGCCAAAACCTGTTCAATCGGTCCACCCGGCACAAACTGGATCAGGGCGAAATTGATCACCATGATCCCGATCAGCGTCGGAACGATCAGCAACAATCGCCGAAGGATATAGGCGCCCATAAACCTGCTCTTTCGTTATTGCAAAGCACCCGCCGCGCGCAGCGCCTCACCTTTTTCTGCGTTGTACCACCAGAAATCCAAAAGTCCCAAGTCATAAGGCGGAAATTCTTCGGGATGTTCATACATATCGAAATAAGCCACCCAATGTTCAGCCTTATACCAGGTCGGAATGATAAATCGTTCGTGGCGCAGCACGCGGTCCAAGGCCATCAGGGCAACATTCTGATCATTGCGGGTCGTCGTCGCCAACGCGTGTCCGATAATTTCATCCACTAGCGGGCTCGCCAGACTCGCCGGGTTAAAGACACTGAACTCCGCTTCACGCGATCCGTATTGCTGCATCAGTCCGGTCCCGGCCTCCTGAAATGTGCCATATCCGCTGAAGATCAAATCGTAATCTTTCTCGCGACGACGCAAAGTGAACTGCGACGCATCAACCTTGTTCACACTGGCATCCACGCCCATTTTCTGCAGGTTCTGTACATAGGCCTCAACAAAGGCATCCATCGTGTCTGATGTATTTGATGCCTGAATAAACTCAGCCTTCAGCGTCTGCCCATCTCCATTGCGCAACATCCCATCATTACCAATGATCCAACCTGCGGCCTCAAACAATGCCAACGCTTTGCGCAGATTGCCCCGGTCCAACGATCGGCGCGGTTTGGATTGATGCGCGCTCACAGGCTCCGAGGTCAAAACCTCTTCTGGCACCAAATCCCCCAAGGATTGAAAAAGTGCCAATTCGTCCCCGTCGGGCACACCTACGGCCTGTAACTGTGTGTCCTGCACGAACGAACTTTGATGCCGGAATAACCCAAATTGCAAAGTTTCATTCGTCCACTCGAAATTATAGGCCAGCGCAAAGGCCTCTCTCACCCGTGCGTCGTGAAACTGCGGGCGTTGCAGGTTGAAAACGATTCCGTTGGGCGACGGTGGGCTGCCGTTCTCAATCACTTCCTGAACCACATGCCCCGCTTCAAGCGCGGGAAATTCATATCCTGTGGCCCATTTTTTTGACGTGCCTTCGATCCGAAACGTATAGGCCCCGGCCTTGAATGCCTCAAAGGCCGCCGCATCATCGGCGAAATATTCCACCCGGATCGTATCGAAATTGTGCCGTCCCTGATTGATCGGCAAATCCTTGCCCCAATAATCCGGGTTTCGCCGATAGATAATCTGCCGATTGATATCATAACTGTCGAAAACGTAAGGCCCCGATCCGGGGCTGGTCTCCAGTCGGCTTTCATCCAGCCGTGCACCGGTTTCCTCATACCATTTTTTCGACCACACCGGCACTGCACCGACCTGATCAATCAGGCTACGTTTGGATTCCAAATCTTGGGCAAAAGTAAACTTAACCGTCAGGTCATCCAGCACTTCAAAGCTCGGCACTCGTCGACTGACGGCCTGAGCATACGACGGCAAGCCCTGTTCCAGCAACAAATTGAAACTGAACACCACATCATGTGCCGTCACTGGTGTGCCATCAGAAAACCGCGCTTCTGGCCGCATGTGAAATATAACCCAGTCTTTCGATTCCGGGTATTCCAGACTTTCGGCCAGAAGGCCGTAATATTCACCTACCGTATCCGCAGGACCATTGCCTAACAGGCTTTCGTACATGACAGAAGACAACCGACCGGACCGCCCCTTCAGCGAATAGGGATTCATCGAATCAAACGTGCCAGAGGCCCAGATCGAAATTTCGCCCCCTTTGGGGGCATCCGGATTGACGTAACTGTAGTGCGGAAATTCTTCGGGATAGCTGAGCTCCCCAAAAAAATTGTATCCATGGCTGCGGATCAGGTTCTCTTCCGCCCGTGCTGCGAACCCCACCACAATCGCAATCAGAAAGACGAAACTCGAAACGGCAAAGGCCCGCCTCACATTGTCCTTCACGGAAATCGCCTTAGCGGAACATCTGTGGGGCATTCGGTCCTCCGGTCTACTTAATACGAACTTATATAGGTCAGGCGCAGCCTAAATCGCCTACCCAAACATTCAAGTTGATTATCCGTGAACACGCGCGATCAGGCGGTATAATTCAAATCCCGCCCTTCCTTTCGCCCCAAATACCTCGGGGTGAGCGGGCCACCGGCCCGCGAGGGGCAGCGCCCCTGATAGCTCTTCAAAAAAGAAAGCCCGCCATATGGCGGGCTTTGGATCAGTTCGCAAACGATTGCAGATAGGCAACCAGATTGGCGCGATCTTCGACCTTTTTCAAACCGTTAAAGCTCATGGATGTGCCCGGTGCGTACCCTTTGGGATTTTCGACAAAGGCGTTGATCGCATCTGGCGTCCAGTTGCCTTCCAGCCCCTGCAACGTCCCGGAATAGCCAAACCCGGCAACCGACGCGATATCGCGGTCCACAACGCCGTTCAGGAACGGCCCGGTTCCGTTGTTTCCATCAACTTTGTGACAGGCGGTGCATTTCTTGAAAACGCGCTCACCTTTGCCCACATCAGCCGCGGCCAGCAATTCGGCAAAACTCGGGCCTTCGTCGGCCGCGCCATGGTCATCGCCACTGGCAACTTCAATCGGATAGGCATCGTGGCTTTCGCCGTGATCACCACCATGGGCCGCGCCACCGGTGTGATAGAGCGACTCAGCACCCCATGAGATCAGCAGATAGGCCAGAAAGGCGCCGCAGAAGCCGCCCAGAATCTTTGTAAAGGTCATTGTGTCGAACATGTCTCGTTCCATATTGTTCGAATGTCCGGGCTATCTATCCGCTTCCCACGCCGCAGTGCAAGATATAGTTACCGCGACGAAACGCCCTTTTTGGGAAAAAATCGGAGAATATGCCTCATGACCGGCAAGATTGCATTCCAGGGAGAGCTCGGCGCCTACTCGCATGAGGCCTGTCTTACGGCCCGACCAGACTATGACCCCCTGCCCTGCGCCAGCTTTGATGAAACAATCGAAGCGGTTCGTCGCGGTGATGCGGAACTGGCCATGCTGCCGGTTGAAAACACCACCTATGGCCGGGTGGCCGACATTCATCGCCTGTTGCCCGCCTCTGGCCTGCATATCGTGGATGAGGCTTTTGTGCGTGTGCATATCAGCCTGATGGCCCTGCCTGGGGCGACAATTCAGGATCTGACCAAGGTGCGCGCCCATCCGGTTCTTCTGCCACAGTGCCGTGATTTTCTTTTTGCAAACGGCATCGCGGGCGAGGCCGCAGCCGACAGCGCCGGGGCAGCTGCAGAGCTTGCTGCAGAGGGCGATCGCAGCGTCGGGGCGCTGGCATCCGACTTGGCGGCCGAAACTTACGGCTTGAACATTCTGGCCCGCCATATCGAGGACCACGACCACAACACCACGCGATTCCTTCTGATGTCGCGCGAAAATGACCTGTCGCGCCGGGGCAGCCACGGCATGATCACCAGCTTCGTCTTTCGGGTGCGCAACATCCCGGCCGCACTCTTCAAGGCAATGGGCGGCTTTGCCACCAATGGCGTCAACATGACCAAGCTTGAAAGCTACATGGTCGACGGGTCCTTTTCCGCCACGCAGTTCTATGCGGATATTGAGGGCCACCCCGATGACCGCAATGTGCGTCTGGCCATGGAAGAGCTGGATTATTTCACGTCAAACGTCACTTTGTTGGGTGTCTATCCCGCTGATCCGCAACGCCGCTGATGATCAAGGCGCAGTGACAGCCGATTCGATTCGCTGGGCAAAACCAGAAACGCGCCGCTTGAATTTCCGGGTCAGGCGCGTTTTAGCCAGTTTCAACGACTGGATCAGCACCCGACCGGCCACGGTTTCCGGGCGCAATTCCAGCGACACGAACAGGCGCGTGCGGTTGGCCGACAGGGCCAGAAGCTCAACCTCTCCCTCGCTTCTCAACCCTTTGGTAGATGACAAAAACCGCATCCGCGTGGGCGCCTCATACTCTGCCAGCTGGGTAACGACCTGACGTTTCGTTCCGCGAAAGTTCACACCGATCTGCCATTCCTGCCCTTGGGCGGGGGGACCTGGTTTGAAATTTCGCTGAATCTGAACACCGTTGCGAAGGGCCTGCCGCTCGAACCGCCGAAAATCAGAAATCTCGGAAAAAACCTGTGTGATCGGTGCTTCGATATCTTCGCGTGTTGAAAACTTCATGACCCGCCCTGTTCTGCGTCCCGGTTTTAGAGGTCAATCCAGCCGGTCGGCAAGCCATTTTCCAACCAGGAACTGGGCGATGGAACCGCGCCTTGCCGGTTTGATCTGTGGATGATCCCCGGCATGCGCCTGCGCCATGTCTTCACGACTGACCCAAATCGCATCCTCAATCTCTTTGGGATCGATCACGATTTCCTCTGATACCGCCTCTCCCAGACAGCCGATCATCAATGAGGTCGGAAAGGGCCAGGGCTGGCTGGCCAAATAGGTTACCGCGCCCACCCGAACGCGGGTTTCCTCGTACACTTCGCGCCGTACCGCGGCCTCCAGCGTTTCACCGGGCTCCATAAATCCGGCCAGCAATGAATACATACCTTCGGGCCAATGCGGGCTACGCCCGATCAGAACATTGTTGCCCTTGGTGATCAGCATGATGACCACCGGATCGGTGCGCGGGAAATGCATCCCCCCACAATCCGGGCACCGGCGCTGCCAACCGGCCTCTGCCACGTTTGATTTTGTCCCGCAGCGGGCGCAGAATTTGTGACTGTCATGCCAGCTGGCCAAGGCCTTGGCCGCAGCGATCAGCTCTGCATCCTGCGCACTCAGTCGGGCCATAACCATGCGCGCCTCTCCAAATCGCTGATCATCCGGCAGGCCGGGATAATGCTGTTCGCTTTGATCGACGAAATCACCAACGGTGTCGGCAGAGTGCTGTGGCTCCCACCCAGACACGTCGCTGGCAAAACGCGGGCTGCCGCCCTTTTCCAATCCGAGGAAAAACGCTGACTCTACTGCGTGGTCAAGAATCGGATGATCCACCGCCAACCAGACGAGCTGTGACAAGGGATCGCCCTGCATCAACGGCTTGCCGCGCCAAATCACCATCACCCGCGCCGCCGGATCGTTCCACATGCGGGTCAGCGCCACTGCGTCACCGCGCAGTTCTGCCGCACGGTTGAACCCGCTGCCCCCAAACGTCACCTGCTCTGCGTTTTGCATCTGCGCTGTCCCCCCGTGTTCCGGCCCAGATGTGGCATGTTCGGGCCCGGCATACAATCACCTGCCAAGATTGACAGAGTATGGTTTCATTCTTGCGAATCCATGCCATAGCGCCTACATAAACGCCTGAGAGGTTGGCGCGGGCAGGCGCCTCGCCAACCCGGTCAGGTCCGGAAGGAAGCAGCCGTAACGAGCCCCGCTTGGGTCGTTGTCCAGCCTCTCACCCAATTCAGGAACGGAGCTGTTTATGAGTGTCCTCAATCCGTTCCGGGCCATGCAGGGCTAAGTATCCTGGATAACTTCCCTGTCGCGTCCGGTTCTCGTACGAACCGCCAACGGCCGCTGATGCGCCATGGCGGGATTGGTTACACCTGTTCTGGACACTTCAAATGACATCACAAACATACACACGCGCCGATCTCGGCTGGTCCGCCCATTTCAATGGCCAGCTGGAACTGGATGAAATCAACGACACCATTCCCCTGCGTCTGACCCAAATTCACCGCGATCGCGCCGATGCGGTCGGCGAGGCAGGTCCTGCCACCCTGCCCTTTGTCGGGGATCAACATGCCGGCGATTTCGCTGTGGGCGACTGGGTGCTGGCCAATGCGACGCTCAGCCATATCATTCGTCGGTTGGACAGGCAGACCTGTTTGGCGCGCAAGGCCGCTGGCGAAGGGCTTGATCGACAACTGATTGCTGCCAATGTCGACACGCTGTTCATCACCACATCCTGCAACGCCGATTTCAACCCGGCCCGTCTGGAACGCTATATCGCGATGGCGTTAGAGGCAGAAACCCTACCGATGATCCTGTTGACCAAACCCGATCTTTGCGATGATGCGGATGCGTATTTGGATCAGGCCAACGCAATCTCCCACCGGGCAGAGGCGATTCTGATCAACGCCAAAGGCCCCGACGTGGCCGATATTCTGGCCCCGTGGATTGGAACAGGGCAAACCGTGGCGTTGTTGGGGTCATCTGGCGTCGGCAAATCCACCCTCACCACCGCCCTGACCGGCGAGGATCTGGAAACCGCCGCCATTCGGGAGGCCGACGCCAAGGGCCGCCACACCACAACCGCCCGCTCTATGCACCGCATTCCCCGCGGCGGCTGGTTGATTGATACGCCCGGCATGCGCGAACTGGCGCTAAAAGACGCCGCTGACGGCATCGATGCGCTGTTTGAGGATATCGTTGACCTGATCCCCAATTGCCGTTTTCGCGACTGCGCGCATGTATCCGAACCCGGTTGCGCCGTTCAGGCCGCCATTTCAGACGGCATCCTTGATCCGACCCGATTGGAACGTTGGAAAAAGCTCCGTTCAGAGGATGCCCGCAACAGCGAAACCGTTGCGGAGGCCCGACGCCGCGAAAAATCCTTTGGCAAAATGGTCAAAGGTGCAATGGGGGAAAAGAAGCGAAGCCGGGAAAGGTAACACTTTCGCGACTATCATTGGGCCTCCAACCCATCACAGCCTCATCTGCCAAACCTACCGATGCGTCAGCATAACAACGGCGCATCGGGCCTCTTTGCTTACCGATATGACCGGAACATGTCCCGACATGATGCAGCTATCTTCCACATCTAACACCGCGCCGCCATCGATGCTAATCCGGCCAGAAATCACATGGATTACCACCGTGGCATCTGCGGTGATGCCGGTCAGCGCATCTGAAGGATTTTCAACGACAGAAACCATGGCCGCGACAGCCGCTGGATCATAGATCAGGTTGAAATTCTCTATCGGAAGGCTATTGCAATAGCCGGTGATCTGCTCATCCCCGGAAAAGGCGACTGGCACAAATGGCTGCGCGACATGGGTGTGCGCCTCCCCAACCAGTCGCATCCCCTGCCCCTGCACCACCGTCAGAATTCTCTCCATCCCAGCAAAGTTTGAAAACATCCCGTCCGAATTGACCTGCGCGAGGCTCAACCGCCAGACAACACGCCCCTCGCAGCGTTCGCAGTGAATTTCCCGTGTCGTCCCCAACCCGTTTTTCCACGGCATGGCCTGATAGTTTTTTTGACGTATGATCTTTGGCATGAGCGGCTCGATTTTAACCAGGTGAATTCAGTCCCCACCGCCACATTGAGGAAACAAACACCCCTTGGCAACGGTGCAGAGTTCAATGCATCATTACATTCTCTCATCCCGCAGAGTTTTACCTTGCCACTTGATATTTTCCCCTTCACACTTTCTAAAAAACAAAGGGACACCCCAATGACCCAGACCACTTTTTTCACCCCCGTCTCCGGCATGGAACTACCACGTTTTGCTGGCGTGCCAACCTTTATGCGGCTGCCCTATGTTCAGCCGGGGCACGACCGTTACGGCGACGTGGATATCGGCCTTGTCGGTGTGCCTTGGGACAGCGGCACCACCAACCGCCCCGGCCCACGTCATGGCCCCCGGCAGCTGCGCGATCTGTCAACGATGATCCGCGCGCAAAACGGCGCCACGGGGATACGCCCTTTTGAATTGGCAAATTGTGCCGATATGGGCGATGTCGGCCCCAACCCAACCGACATTCAGGATAGTATGGACCGGATCACCGCCTTCTATGGCAATCTGGTCGCCGCAGGTATTATCCCCCTAACCGGTGGTGGCGATCATCTGTCATCGCTCCCGATCCTGCGCGCCGTGGCCAAGGATGCACCGGTTGGCATGGTCCATTTCGACAGCCATACCGACCTGTTTGACACCTATTTCAACGGCACAAAATTCACTCATGGCACCCCCTTCCGCCGGGCGGTAGAAGAGGGGCTCTTGGATCCGAAACGCGTGATCCAAATCGGCATTCGCGGCACCGGCTATGACACAGAGGATCTGGATTTTGCCAAAAGCGTCGGCATTCGCATTATTCGGATAGAGGAGTTCTTTGCCCGCGGCATACCGGACGTGATGGCCGAAGCGCGGGAGGTCGTGGGAACACGACCCACCTATATTTCCTACGATATCGATTTCGTTGATCCCGCCTTTGCGCCGGGCACCGGCACACCAGAGGTCGGTGGCCCCAATTCGTTTGAGGCATTGCAGGTTGTTCGCGAACTGGATGGGCTTAACATCGTCGGAGCAGATATGGTCGAGGTCTCACCGCCTTTTGATCCCTCAGGCAATACAGCCTTCCTTGGCGTGTCGATCATGTTCGAACTGTTATGCGTGATGGCGAACGGATTGCGGGGGTGACAAAATGGCCGCTGACCTGACCGGGCGATGCCTGTGCGGCGCGGTCATCTGGCGCACACCGGGGTCCGTCTTGTGGGCGGGCCACTGCCATTGCAGCAGTTGCAGGCGGGCAACCTCCGCCCCGTTTACTTCCTTTTTCGGCGTCACGCGGGACAGCGTCACCTGGCAGGGCGATCTTAGCACCATGGAAAGCTCTGGCGGGAAAGTCCGGCGCAAATTTTGCCCGCGTTGCGGTACACAGTTGACCTATCAATCCGACCAATGGCCGGATGAGACCCACCTTTATGCAGCGACGATGGATGATCCTACCCAATTTGAGCCCAAAGCCCATTTTCACTACGCAGAAAAACTGCCTTGGGTGAAAATTAAGGACGACCTCCCAAAATATGCTGCGACCGCCGATGGTGCCGAGCCATTGGAAGGCTCGTAGAATATTCAGCCGGGTAGCACTTTGAAAATCAATTTCATTTTTCTTTTCTTACTCCTCTCAACAACCTGCATACTCGAAAGAGCAAAAGCGAGTGACAGCCCTGTTCCACCTTGGGGCGAAGAGATAATCTCAATTGCTCAGATCTTCAGTGATTTGGCCGAGGAACAACGTGTCATAGACTATAGTATAAGTCACCTGCACCCATTCGTCCAAGCGCGTGCGGCAGGCAAATTCGGGGTAACTGCCGAAGAGTTGCCCGGGATCATGCGCCAAGGATACAAAGCAGCAACTGCAACTATAAGGTTGCACAACCATGACATATTACCAGAACACGCAATATTTGGTACTGCCAATGATTGGCAATGGGGGGCAATCCCCTACACCGTAGAAGGTATTTTCATTAACAATGGTGCATCATTGCCAGTAATATGTAGTTGGCTTCTTGTATTCAGGAATGGCACCAATTGGTTTTTCAACTCTCTTTACAGCGGCAGTGCTGAGACCACGAAAAAAACGATTGCTAGTTTACCATACCCCTTATCGGAAGTAGCGGTCTCGTTGGGTCAGCCAAGGTGCGCGCCTGATTGACACCAAACGATGCTCTTTGTCAATCCGACATAACCGTTAAGCCCACATGATCTGGACGCGGATCAACACAGCCCCTAGGGTGGGCGAAACAGATTCCCAGCTGATCGGAGACCCCCTTTGTCCGACGCCCCAGCCTATCAGGTTCTGGCCCGTAAATATCGCCCCGAAACCTTTGCCGATCTGATCGGCCAGGACGCTATGGTGCGGACCTTGAAAAACGCCTTTGATGCGGATCGGATCGCTCAGGCCTTCGTCATGACCGGTATCCGCGGCACCGGCAAAACCACCACCGCGCGGATCATTTCCAAGGGGATGAACTGCATCGGCCCCGATGGCAACGGCGGTCCGACAACCGATCCTTGCGGGACATGCGAACATTGCGTCGCCATTGCCGAGGGGCGCCATGTCGATGTGATGGAAATGGACGCAGCCAGCCGCACCGGCGTTGGCGACATCCGCGAAATTATCGACAGCGTGCATTACCGCGCCGCCTCTGCCCGGTATAAAATCTATATCATTGACGAAGTTCACATGTTGTCGACCAGCGCGTTCAACGCGCTCTTGAAGACGCTCGAAGAGCCCCCCGCCCATGTGAAATTCATCTTTGCCACGACCGAGATCAGAAAGGTTCCGGTGACGGTCCTGTCGCGCTGCCAACGGTTCGACCTGCGCCGGATCGAACCAGAAGTGATGATCGACCACCTGACGAAAATCGCCACGGCGGAGAGTGCAGAGATTGCGGCAGATGCGCTGGGCCTGATCACCCGCGCAGCCGAGGGTTCCGTGCGCGATGCGGTCTCTCTCTTGGATCAGGCGATCAGCCATGGGGCCGGTGAAACCACGCTCGATCAGGTTCGCGCCATGCTGGGTCTGGCGGATCGGGGTCGGGTCATGGACCTGTTTGATCTGATCATGAAAGGCGACGCCGCAGGCGCGCTGACCGAACTGTCCGGCCAATATGCCGATGGGGCC
Source organism: Roseovarius sp. YIN77 (assembly GCF_057219155.1). Lineage (NCBI taxonomy): Bacteria > Pseudomonadati > Pseudomonadota > Alphaproteobacteria > Rhodobacterales > Roseobacteraceae > Roseovarius > Roseovarius sp. YIN77. The sequence continues at coordinate 27,422 of NZ_JBXVVI010000008.1, read as the reverse complement.
GATCCGATGGCGGTGCTGCGCGATCTGGCAGAGCTCACGCATTGGGTGTCGGTGATCAAGATCACCCCGGATGCGGCAGAGGACCCAACCGTTTCCCCAGATGAACGTACCCGTGGCCAGTCACTTGCGGGTGCCTTGCAAATCTCCACCCTCACCCGGATGTGGCAGATGTTGCTGAAAGCGCTGGAAGAGGTCGCCGCAGCCCCCAATGCGATGATGGCCGCTGAAATGGCGGTGATCCGTCTGACCCATGTCGCCGACATGCCCCCGCCCGAACAGCTGTTGCGCAAGTTACAGGACACACCGCCCCCTCCCCCCTCTGGCCCCGGTGGCGGCGGAAGTGGAGGAAGCGGAGGAGGCGCGCGCCAGTCCGGCCAAAATCACACCGACGCAATACCGACGCAGGGCAGTCGCGATACAGCCCCCCGAAATCCGGCCCCGGTGGCCCATGCTGGATACGGTCAGGCGACAGCCTTGGCCGCCGCGCCAGAAACCGCGCTGGCCCGCTATGCACGGTTTGACGATGTCGTCGAACTGATCCGGTCCAACCGGGATGGAAAGCTGCTGGTCGAGATTGAAACCACGCTAAGGTTGGTGCGCTATTCCCCCGGACGGATCGAATTTCAGCCTACAGATCAAGCCCCTAACGACCTTGCCCAGCGCCTTGGCCAACGCCTGCAAGGCTGGACCGGAACCCGCTGGGGCGTGTCTGTCGTGGCAGAGGGCGGTGGCGCCACCATCGCCGAGGACCGTGATGCCGAGGGCGAGGCGCTCAAGGCGCAAGCCCGCACCCATCCCCTGGTTCAGGCCGCATTCGCCCAATTCCCCGATGCCGAAATCACCGCCATCGTCACCCCCGAAGCCATCGCCGCAGAGGCAGAAACAGAAGCCCTGCCAGAGGTGCCGGATGAGTGGGATCCGTTTGAAGAAGATTGAAAAAAGTGCACTGTTTCAGCAGTTTGCGCTGCCAGTATAACGGAACTGGCAGCGCCACTAAATTTTATTTTCCCGTCCAGAAATCTGGATGGATTGACCCGATGACCTCAAATTCACCATTGCCTTTGGGTGCCAAGACATAGGCCACCCCCTGCGGTTCCGGATAAATTCCGGTCGCGGCTTCAAACGGGTCATCATGCCCGACAATGACGTTGTTTTTTCCCTGCTCGGGACTGGCAGAAATCAATGGCACAACCCGTTCCCGCATCGCGGCGAATTGCTCATCCGTGTAGTTTTCGGCCTTTTCAAAATTCAAGGCGCCAGACTTTGAATAGGTGCCAAAAGCCAGATCAGCGGTCTGCCAGGCGCGACAATATTCGCTGCTGGTGACGGTGCCGATGGGCACTTCTGCCCCGGCCAAACCCACACCGATGGATCGTGCCTGATGCCACCCGTTTTCGCTCAGCACCCGTTGGGTTGCGCAACTGTTAGGATCTGCAGTCAATTGATCTGCATAGTCTTTTTCGGTCGACGCATGGCGTAGGTAAATAACATACCCACCGTCTTTCAGTTCAGTCAGCAACTCGTCAGCCGCCATCTCGCCAGAGGCAATACACTGTCCGGCAACGATCAACGCAGCCAATACAATCGCTGATCCATATCCAGTTTTCCCAGTCATTTTCTTATCCGTTTTCTGTCACATCTTTGGTGATGCGTATGGTGTTTTATAATCCTGATTATTTTTGTAAACTATATTCTTAGTAATTTAATAAGTCTTTACATCTCTTGTTCACAACATCCAGTCGGCGTATGACCAACCAAACCGTGATTCATGGAGACATCGCATGTTCAAAGGGCTCGGCCAAATGGGCGACATGGCCAAAATGATGAAGCAGGCACAGGAAATGCAGGGCAAGTTTTCCGAAATGCAGGACAGCCTGAACACCATCACTGTGGTGGGGGAATCCGGTGCCGGGCTGGTGCGTGCAACAGCTACTGCCAAAGGCGAATTGACCGGTCTGGATATCGACAAATCGATCTTTCATCCCGATGAGAAAGAGGTGGCCGAAGATCTGATCCTAGCTGCGATCAAAGATGCCCAGGCCAAGGCCCAGGAACGCACCCAATCCGAAATGCAGAAACTGACCCAGGAACTGGGTCTGCCCGCCGATATGAAGTTACCCTTCTGATCCATGTCAGACGGCTCGCAAGATATTCAGAACCTCATCGACATGATGGCCAAGCTACCCGGGCTTGGCCCCCGTTCTGCCCGTCGTGCGGTGTTGCATCTGATCAAGAAACGCGGCGCGCTCCTGACCCCGCTCGCAGATGCGATGCACACCGTGGCAGTGACAGCCCGTGAATGCGTCAATTGCGGCAATATTGGCACCACTGACCTGTGCGATATTTGCACGTCAGAAAAACGCCGGATCGGAGAGATCTGCGTGGTCGAGGATGTCGCCGACCTGTGGGCGATGGAACGCGCAAACGTGTTCAAGGGCCGCTATCACGTACTGGGCGGTACATTGTCAGCGCTAGATGCCATCGGTCCCGAAGATCTGCGCATTCCCAAACTCCTTGACCGGGTCAGGGACGAAGACATCAGCGAAATCATTCTGGCACTGCCCGCCACCGTCGATGGCCAAACCACCGCCCACTATATCGCCGATCAGGTAGAGGGCGGCGCAGTTCAGGTGACGACACTGGCCCAAGGCGTGCCAGTGGGGGGGGAACTTGACTATCTGGATGACGGCACCATTTCTGCTGCCCTTCGGGCCCGCAGATCGGTTTAAACGGCCCAAGACGGTAGCGATTCCAGCCACATCTGATCGGCCACGTTATCGCAATCGATTGTGGATTTTTGTCGTGGTCAGTTGTGGTCAGACTTATGCAAAGATTTCCCGCAATGCTGGCAAAACTGACCTGGTGTTGCGGCATGATGCTTTTGCACATCTGCCCGCACCTCTAGCGCCACACGTTTGCTGAGCCCCAGTTCCCGGCGCAGGTTTTCCAGATCTTCCTCTTCATCGGCATCAATCACGCCATCTTCGAGCGCGGTTCGCAGCTTCACCGTCAGTTCTTCACGCGTCCGGCGCAACCGATCTGCCAGGCCGCTGGCCAGAATACCGGCAGGCAAGGCCGCCATGCCAATGCCGACAACAGCAACCAAGGATCCAAACACCTGCCCCACAGGCGTGATCGGGGTGACATCGCCATACCCCACCGTCGTCAGGGTCGCCATCGCCCACCACATGGCGGCGGGGATCGATCCGAACTTGTCCGGCTGAACCTGATGCTCCGCCAGATAGGCCCCGCTGGAGGCTAAAATCAGCAACACGACAAGAATGAAGAAGCCGGCAAAAAATGAATTTGCCTCTTCGCGGAACACATCCAACAGCATCGACATGGCCGAAGAATATCGGGTGAGCTTGAGGATCCGCAACAATCGCAACACCCTGAGGAAGCGCAGGTCAATTTGAAACAGAAAGCCCAGATAAAATGGCAGGATCGCCACCAAATCGATCAATGCCAAAGGCGAGAGGATATAGCTTAGCCGCGGGTGCGCTTCATCCTTGAAACGGGGATCATCCACGCAGGTCCACACCCGCAAAACATATTCCACACTGAAAACCGCAACCGAAAGAAACTCGATCACCCAAAAAACGGCGCGATATCTGGCCTCAATGCTGCCAACGGTTTCCAGAATGACGGCCAAGACATTGATTGCAATCAAGGCAATCAAAAACCAATTCAGATACTTGCTGACCCAGTCTGATTTTTCATCGGGGTCGAGTTTTCGGTATATCGTTTTGCGTAGCTGGCTCAATAAACTGACCTGAACATTTGCGGGTTTGTTCAAGTCTATACGCGTTTCATGCTGTGTAAATGGTTCCAATTGCACGGCGTTGCCAACGTTCAGGCGACGTACCCTGTTCAGCAGGCACAGAACTGGCGCAAAGTCGCAGTCCCCGGCCGATTATACCCGCCGGGGACGCCGTAAAATTGATCAGATCACAACCACGTCCAACGGTGGGAAGCCGTTGAACCCGACGGAGGAATAGGCAGAGGTGTAGGCCCCGCAATTGCGGATCACCACACGGTCGCCGGCGCGCAGGCCCAACGGCAACTGCACCGGGCGTTTTTCATAGAGCACATCAACACTGTCACAGCTCGGACCGGCCAGAATGCAGGCGCCTTTGTCTTCATGATCGCGATCGGTTGAGAACTGATAACGGATTGCCTCATCCATGGTTTCAGCCAGGCCAGAGAATTTACCGATGTCCAGATAGACCCAGCGGTGCAGATCGTTGTCGGATTTGCGCGACACCAGCAGAACCTCTGCTGCGATTTTGCCAGCCTCGGCGACCATGCCGCGGCCCGGCTCTGCCATTATGCGTGGCACATCACCAAAACGCTCAGTCACCAGCGACATGACTTTGGCCGCATAAACGGTCGGATGCGGGATCGCCTCGCCGTAGAAGGCCGGGAAACCACCACCGATGTTCAACATGTCCAGCGCAAAGCCTGCCTCTTGGGCCTGATGCCAGACGCGGGCCACCTGATCCAGAGTGTCCGTCCAATGCACAGCTTGTTTGGTTTGTGATCCAACGTGGAAGGACAGACCAACCGGGCGCAGGCCCAGATCGCGGGCATGCGCCAACAGGCCCAGCGCCTTATCCTCTGAACAGCCAAACTTACGGGTCAGCGCCCAATCGGCGTTTTCGTTGTCGACGATCAGGCGGATGTAAACCTCTGCACCCGGGGCGTTTTCAGCAAGTTTCTCCAGCTCTTCCTCTGCATCCGCGACGAAAAGCTTGATCCCTGCATTATAGGCAAACGCGATGTCAGAGGCGCGTTTGATCGTGTTGCCGAAAGAGATGTTTTCAGGTGCCGCACCCAGCGACAGGCACAGCTCAATCTCGCCACGCGAGGCCGCATCGAAATGACATCCTTGGGACAGCAAGGCCTCAATCACTTCACGCTCTGGGTTGGCTTTGACCGCATAGTGGATCGAGGCACGGCCCAGGCCCTTTTTCAGTGCGTGATATTGATCAATGACCAGATCGGTATCCAACACCAATGTCGGGCGATCAAAGCTGTTCGCACGGATAAAGGCATCGATGTTGGCTGTACGATCGACGGCGGCGCCGCCGACAATGTCGGTTACGTATGCGTTCATGGTCATCTCCAATAGACCCGGCCATATATGACCGCTCACTTCCAAGGGAGACGTTACCGTCGCTACGTAAACACGGGTGGATTAAAGGCCCACCGGCCAGAGGCGCGTGCGTTGGCGTCTATTAAGGGGGCATTTAGGGTGAGGGGTGATTCGTTGCAAGCATAATTTTGGCCGCGGTCAATGGCTGCGATCAATTGTCAGAACGCACCAACCACGGCTGCCTTCTGCGACGGCGCGAAATCGACAAATCCTCCTTTGGTGGAATGGTGTTTTCCCATCGTTTGCAATCGCCGACCTGACAGTTTTTTAAGCGCTTTTGCCCACCCCAGTCGGCGAAAAATATATGCGCAATGGAACCTGGATAGGGTGAAATACGGCGGGTCATGAAAACCTCCTGCTTGGGTAACTTTCAAAAGCTTGCCAAAGCCCGTACACCATAACCACAGACACAATCTGCCAACCCTGACGAACCCGTAAGTCACCCGTAACAACCTTGGCAATCTGCGCGATCTATTGTCTTGTAAAAACACGCGTCATTTCGCAGAGGCCCCAATGCCATCTAACCCTTCGCTATTTGCCCAAAAACTACGTACCTGGCGCACCAAAAGCGGTGGGCACGGGCGCATGACCCAGGAACAGCTGGCTGAACTTTTGGATGTTAGTGTCGATGCCATTGGAAAATACGAACGATCATTGTCATTCATCCGGGGCGATCTGGAACATCGGCTGACGGAAAAGTTGGGCTGGAGCCGGGAAAAGGTACTGGCCTGTCGCGAAGAATGGGAAACGCGCTGCCCGGACCCATCACAGGGGTCTTACCGATTGCTCGATGACAGCGTTGTCGATGATGTATTTGCGGGATCGTGGCATCACGCCATCCGGGCGATGATCCAAATGGCAGAAATTGAACTTGGGCGGCTCCCCGAACAGCTTGAAGCAAACGAAGCCGTCTTTCTGCCGATCTATGACACCTACCGCAATCATTGGAGCGCCGTGATGCTCAATGATCAATTTGTCGCCAAATGGTCCCTTGTGTTGTTGCAGCCTGACGATGAGGAAACTTTCAGATCCGGCAAATTTGTTGAAACCAAATTGTCGGTTGATCGCATCCATCGTCCCATTTTGCCCGGAACCTATTACGGCTATTGCCCTGTTCTGATCGTCAGCCCCGGGCACGAGGCCGCGGCATTACTTCTGCTGTCGTCTTTCATCCGCTTTCTGGAAGATCTCGCAGCGCGGGGTATCACATTGCATGGAATTGGCGCGATTACATGTTCGGGCAGTGGCGTTCAGATATGCAAGGATCTGGGCATGTCGAAACTATGCGACTATTTTCTTGGCCCGGAATACGGGATCTGGGAATTGACCGGAGATCAGGTTCCAAGCTCCATTTTTGGTCGTCGCAGCGCCAGATTGCGCCAAAGCTATTCAATGGTCTTCAACCCACCCGACATGGTGTCGTAGCAATAACGTGCCGGTGGCAGGAAAACGGTCCAACAGGATTTGAATGTCAGTTTTCTTGTGGCTTGGCCAAAAGTCGATCCGCAAAATCACGTGACGTATTTCCGCTGGGATAGTCGCAATCGGGACTATCCAGACCCAACCAATCGCAAAGCGGCCCCCAACCATCGCCCAGATTGTGCACCAGTAATCTGTCCGCCGACACCGTGGACAGCACCTCTTCGACATTTTGGTTGTAAATCTTGATCGCATGTTCGCGATCATCAGGGCGTCCACCAAAAACCTGCTCTGCGATCAACAAATGCGCAAAGCCTTCGGTATCGTCATCGGTCAGGATCAGATTCAGGATGGTTTTTTCAAAACTGGTCCACCAACTTTCGGCCGATCGCATGGTCAGCAGAACCTTGGCGTCTGGATACACGTCAATCAGCGTCCGCCAGTAAAAGGCCGAAGGCCAATCCACACAGGCCCGGTATCCGCGAAACAGGGCCTCCCAATCCGGCGTCGCCCCTTTTACCAAATCCAACCATTGTTTACGCTCTGGTCCGTCTTCGACAATTTCCAGCATATGATGCGTCGGCCCAACACCAAGGATGTTCAACGCATTGCGCATTGAATCCGTCCCCGTGCGTCCAAATCCCGTACCGATAATGTTCAAGCTCATATAAAACCCCGCATCTGCTTACATTTCTGCCTAGCACATAAACGGAATTTGGCGAAAACTCTGGAGAGCTTTACCCCAGCTATTGATAAATTGATAAAACGTCGTGCCGCGCGACAGATTGCTCTGCCGCGCGACCAACATGACTAACGTCAAATCTGCGCTTTCCTAGGCGTCGGTTAGATCAAGAACGAACAGGCAATCAAACATCATCTTATCACCACCCGCGTGGATCATCCCGGACAGACGGGCCTTGCCCCCCATCCCGGCGAAATCCCCGGTTGTTGCGATGACGTTATCCGATGACGGGAAACCACCGGTGATATGCGACCGGGCGCCTTCGCCAGATCCCCAACCACCGATGAACGTGGCCAGGCTGGTATCGCCTTTGGTAATAATCGTCCCACCAGGCAGCATAAAGACCGACACACCTGTCAAAGTCAGGCCGCCGTTTTCATCCGGCGTGATGTTTGCCAGACAATCAATGCCACGCCCCAACTTGACCTTGGTCACCGGATTGAAAACATCCATCTCATGACAATCGAAATCTGTCAGCGCGATACCAACATCTGCATCGGTCAGCTCAACACCGACACGCGCAGCGACATCTGCCAGGTTTCCTGCACTGTCGCCTTCTCCATACATTTGCAAGACCATGGTGGTGCCGCCTGCGGCGCTTGCCACAGTCGGCAAGAGCCCCAACCCAAGGCCAACTGCTGTCACAGCAAGAATTTCTCTGATTTTCATGATAGGTTTTCCCTCTAGTTTTGTTTCGTGTTTTTCAGTCAGTTGCCTTAGCTCAACATTTGAACAACTTCTTCGGTCGTCCAAAGCGCGTTGGCGATGTAGCGGAAGTTGGTCATCGCAGCGAGATAACCGTCGCCCTCTGGCAGCATTGCCGCCGCCGTTCCATCCCGGACGACAGCCACTTCGAAGCCCTGTTCAAGCAGCTCACGCAGATGGCTTTCTGTGCAAAGGTTCGCCGACATACCCGCCAAAATGATTTGATCAACGCCGTTTTTGCGCAGTTGCAAGGCAAGGTCATTGTGTTCCGGGCCGTACAGCTTGTGCGGGGAGGAAACGATGGTTTTGCCGTCATTTATGTAGGGCTTGTACTGTTCCAGAAAATCGGCGCCTGATCCTTCGAAGCCTTCCAGGCTCAGCGGATCCTTGCGATCAAACATCCCGATCTTGTGCATCAGCTTTTCAAGCGCGCCCTCAAATTTCCAACCCTTGTCGGTGGGATAGTAATAGTGGGGGGAAACCGCGACGGTGATATCAGCCGCCTTGGCCGCTTTAAAAAGGCTCTCGATATTGGCAACTGTGTTGTTTCTTTCAACGCTGGCCCCAACAACGCCCCAGGTCACCCCATCCGGGCTGAGGAAGTCATTTTGTGGATCGGTCACAACCAAGGCAGCACGCGACTTGTCGATGACCATATCACTGGGGGGCAATACAGGTTGCGCCGGATCAGCATAAGGGTCGTCCTGCGCCTGCGCAGCGGTCCCCGCAAAGCTCACAGCGGTCGCAGCACCAACAGCCGCCGTCCCGGCCAGGGCCTGTCGCCGCGTTACCTTTGTTTCGTCAGAATGATCATGGTGATTACACATACCTTATCCCTTCATGTTCAGTAATCAGATACCGATTTGTTGCATGGCCAATGTGCCTTTTCGTCCGAATAACGTCACAATTATGCTCTTCACGGTTTTGTGATGTGCTTTATCATCCAAATATGGCATTTATGAATAATGTTGCAGGCGTATAAAGATATCTTGAGCGAGCTCGACATTCAGGTCGAACCTTTTGCGATCTGTACATTGGAAGGCACGACCATTCTGACCATCGAACAACGGCGTGAGGCCGTTTGGCATTATGTCATGGAAGGCGAGGGAGAATTGAAGATCCCTTCCATGAAAAATGTTGGCCTGCGTGCTGGCAGAATCATCCTCGTCCCCGCAGGGGTGCGACATAACCTGATCAGTGATGGGTCTGCGAATACCGACAGAAATATCGATATACCGCCGAACATACCACTGGAACGGTTTTGCGCCAAAGGCGAAGGCCAGAGCAGGTTGACCGTGCTGTGCGGCGAGGTGTCATTAAGCCTTCGCCACACCAACGGCCTTGTGGATCTTCTGCGCGCTCCACTGCACATGGATGTCGAAAACTCCGCAGTCGCAGAACGCGCTCTGGCCGGTATCGTTCATGAAATATCAGATCCGCGGACTGGCTGCCGCGCCATGGTTCGGCTTTTGCTGCTTCAATGTGTCTTTGAAATGCTGCGCGAGCGTCTGGAAGCCGAAGATCCCGCACTGATGTGGCTGGCCGGCTTGGCTGATCCGCAATTGTGGCAGGCATTGCATGTCATCCTTGATGACCCCGGTGCGCCACATTCCTTGGAAAGTCTGGCTGAAGTATCGAGCATGAGCCGGTCAAGCTTTGCCGAGCAATTCAAGCGCGCCTATGGTCTTGCCCCGATGTCATTCCTGCGTGAATTGCGCATGGCGCGCGCTGCCCAGATGTTGCGGGACGGAAACGAACCCGTCAAACGCATTGCCGAAAGGCTTGGCTTTCAAAGTCGCAGCGCCTTTACCCGAAGCTTCACCGAATTCAGCGGGCAATCACCCCGTGAATTTCGTTCATCTGAACATTAACGGTCTTTGCGAAATCACTCCGCGCGAAACTCTGACAGCTTACCTGTCACCGCCCCCCAAGTCGTCACAAGATAGGGGACGCAATAGGTGAGAAAAATTTTGTAAAGTTGAGGTATCTCACCCATCGACAGCTTATCACCGTGGTTGATACCCAGAAGAACAGTTCCAACAACAAGCGCGGTTCCAGCAGCGTGGCGGGGGGTTCCGCCCCCAAAGACCAGTTGGAAAATTGATGGTCTGTGGGACGCATTTTCTGTTTTCATCTCAAAACCCCGCAACTGATTAAATATCCAAAAGCTTCACGATCACCATGCAACCTATCATTTGGGAACATCCTATGCCAATTAATCTTATCGGCGTATCTGCTGTCAAAAAACTTCCGCTCTTGATATTTGTCGCCTTCCTCGGCAGTCAATTCGCACAATATGAATTTTTCGTGTGTTTAGCCTCACCCTCGCCATCGCCTGAGCAAAGGAAAATGTCGTGTGGCCAGCCAGGCGGCCGCTTTTGGCCAACCTTCCCGTTGCAGCGCATGGATCACCAGATGCTGCATGCTTTTGCGGCGAATATCCGGTTGTAGAAAGACACCCTGATCATAGCAAAGATGGCAATAATACCGGCTTTCGCGGCCATCACCATCGAGCCCGGGTGTCAGCCCCTTCGCTGACATCGGCATCCCGCAACTCTGACATAAACGCAGCATGTAAACGGGCCTCCCAGCTCCAAGATAGTGCTCCAAAAGCGCAAGAGTTTACGTTGCCTGATGGATGTCGATATCGCCCGGCCGGCGCCCCTCACTCCATCCTCAGCTAAGTGGTTTTGACCTCTATCCAGTGTTCAATTTTTTCCAGAAGCCGCGGCAAATCGACAGGTTTGGTATCAAAGTCATCACACCCGGCATCAAGCGCCTTTTCCTTATCGCCTGCCATGGCATGCGCGGTCAGCGCAATAATCGGGATGTGCTTGGTGTTGTCATCGGCTTTCAGGGCACGCGCCGCATCCCAACCATCAACAACTGGCAGGCTCATATCCAACAAGATAAGGCCGGGATTGCCGGAAACCGCCATGTCGATGCCCTGCTGGCCATCAATTGCAAGTTCGATTTCATATCCACGTTTCTTGAGTCGACGCGAGAGCATGTCTCGGTTCAATTCGTTATCTTCAACCAGAAGTATCCTGGCCATTGCTCACCCCCATTCGCTATTGCGACAAGATTAATGTGCCAGACGCGCGCTGGCAAACATTCTGTTTAAACTCAGATTTTTGCCAGAACCGATTGCACCAATTTTCGAAGGTGCATTTCCAGCATGGTTTCCAGCTGCTCTACCGTTTCGAACATGTGAAACGCCGCGGCAAAGGTACCATCCTCGCCCATCAGCATTTTTTCCCGGTATTGATTTAGCCGGTCAATCTGTTCCAGCCGGTCCAAAACTGTCGGTTTATTCTCAAGCGAAACTTCAGGAAAACCCGTCTTCAGATACAGCAACATTTCGGGCTTCCCCGTTTTTATGTGCCCGGCAAGCGCATCTTCAAACTCAAACGCAGTGCCGGATTCATATTGCGTGCCATCTTCTCTTCGGATGGAGTCGGGCAAGGGCGACCCAATTCTCGACCACAGAATACCCAGATAAATATCGGTTTCATGCGGCGGATGTATCTGCGCCTGAAACGTCTCAGTAACAAGCAGGGGTTCCTCTTCCCACAGGATCGGCACAAGAAGGGCGCGCCCGGAAAGTTCGTCGTTCAGACGACCAAGGACCATTTTGGCAATTTGCCGTTCTGGGATGACATCACCGGGTGACGAGATAAACACCTTGATCTGTCGCGCTGCATTTCGGCGCAATCTGATCTTTTCTAGCGCCGCGTTTATCCGCGCAATCAGCAATACCGGGTTGAACGGCTTGGATACATAATCTTCGGCACCTGACAAAATGCACCGAACCATGACATCGGTCGCGTCGCTCGCCGACAGCATGATCACCGGCGTCGCGCGTATTTGCGGATTTTCCTTGATCGCCTGCAAAGTGTCCAAGCCAGATAGCCCCGGCATCATATAGTCCAGCAGAACAAGGTCGAACCGTTTTTCGCCCATCATTTCCAAGGCTTGTTCACCAGACTCCACCGATTTCGATGTATACCCACCCCGCGCAAGCCTGCGCGACAGCAGTTCGCGGTTCATCTGATCATCGTCAACGATCAGAATTTCGCCGCCTACCCCAGCAATGTCTGCGGCAGCCAACTCGTGTGCTGCCGGTTCGTGTTTATGTGTATCGACATTTGTAGAGGCCTGCCGTTTATCCCCGATCAACAACGGACCAATTTTTTCAATCTGGCCCAAAACGACCTTTTGCGCCTTGGAAACGCGATCAAGGTCTTCGATCAGATCGGTCTCGTTTCGATCAACAGCATCCTCGCGCATCATTTCCGCATAACCACGAATGTGGTTAAGCTGCAGGCGAAGCGCAAATTGCGCGTCCTCAACTGCAACCTCTTCCAACGACTTTTTAAGGGCGCTTAGATGCTGGTCGATAATGGCAAGCATCTTTTGACCGGCGCCCATGATCGCCGCCAGATCATGCCCATAGATCTTTCGCTGGCCATCTGTCAGGTCTTCTTCGATCAGTTCGGCATAGCCAATGATGTGCCCGATTGGGGTGCGCAACTCATGCCGAAGGTCGGACAGGCGATCCGCAAAATTGTGCTGCGTGTCCTTGTCCATCATTACCCCGCCGCCGGTGGTTCGTGTTCGCGGTGGAACCGGTGCACACTCCACATGTAAATCTCGATCAATGCCTTATCTGCCAGATCCCGGATGATTTTTTGCCCCTCTTCCAGACTGGGTGCTTGTTCTATTTCAACATTTGCAGCGCGGAAATAGCGGCTTTGATTGGCGTATTGCCACAGCAGTTCCCGGGTCGCCATCTTGCCCTGATACAGCTCCCACACAGCCGCCCATAGCGGCAACAACCCCATGAAAAATACCAGCCATGCCTTGCCGTCATAGCCCATCATATCAAGGTGAATGAGTGCCTTTTTAAAGAAAATCAAGGACAACGCCCCAATGACAGACCCCACCAAAAGCGCAAATTTTATGGTTTCAAGTCGATGGTGCTGTTGATGCAGATGATGTTGCTTCTTCTCAAAATATCCAAGCTGATCCTTGATCCAGCGTTCTTGAACAATCGTCAGCGCATTTCCGTTCTTGCAATGCCCGAAATAAACCAACGGCTCCCCGATCCGGATCGCCTCCTGCAGCCACTCGAACCCTAAAAACTGATCAACCGATGTCATCCCGATCATGCGTCTCGGGTTGTAGTCCACCCCAGCTCCGGATTGAATCAGGAAAAACTGCACCCGAAAGGTTTCGGCCAGCGCCCGGTAGGCCAGATGCTTGGAATGGACATGGCGTCGATGCGTCAGCCGGAAACACATAAAGCCTGCCAGAAACAAACCGATATAGACAACCAACAGGGTCTTGTCGGCCAAAAGTTTGGCATAGATCAGAAATACCAAACCCATCCCGGCGGCCAGCACCGCGAAAAGCGCAAACATGAAATGGGATTGCGATTGGTAATAGCGCGCGATTTGATCGGCCCGCACAAATTCCACATCCAGCCCTTTCAGGTCCTGCGAAAGGGAGGCGTCATTTTCATCCCCTACCCCATAGCCCGGCAATTCTTCGGCGCGCGATGACGCCCTTTCGGCATAGAAATTGTCGAACCCGGTCCATCGTGTGAGGATCCGTTTTGGAATGTCGCGGCTTCGCCAATAACAATCATAGTTTGCATTCGAAACCAGATAACACGGGCCGTCTGGCAGGTCATCGGCAGGCTGGCTCTCTCTGTTGGTGCCAATCCATGCCAGCGTGTTTCCGCATCCTTCGGCGGCGCTGTCATCACGCGATATTCGGTACGGCATCTGATCGCGACCGTCACACAGGTATCGCATCACCACATCAGATGTACCCCCAACCAGGCCCGTATCGCGCCCGTCCCAAATGGCCACAAGCAGATTAGATCTGCGGGTCAGGTAATCCGCCAACAACCGGTACTGTTCGTCGCGGTGGTCCGGATTGCCCATATCCTCTGGCGCCCGATTGCAGGCCAATGCAATTTCCGTCACGCTGACGCGCGCATCTGCCAACAGGGCTTCAAATCGATCCAATGCCGCACCGGAAAAATCCTCCCGGTAGCTATCAACCGGCATCGGCAGAACCGCCAGAACGCTGATGCCCAGCTCCATGGCGACCTCTGCCGCAATGGTATCAGCCCCTTCTGCCAAGCCGGTTGCGATACGGACAGGGACATGCTGAAACTTCTCTGACACAGCCATAAGCGTGGTCCGCAATGATGACCGGACACCATCCAGATCAGCACCAGCAATATCGCGATGTCCGGTGATTCCGATGATGAATTCTGGCGCAATGCCCGATACGTTTTGAAAATCCCCAGAAGAAGGTGTCATGCGCGTTTGTCCCCAAATAGCCGCGCAATCTCATTTACCCGGCCGTTCCGAACGATCATAGGTCGATGCGATCAAAAAGCGCAATATTTTCTGCATTTTCTATGGCGGTAGCAGGACCGCCCAAACGACTGTTTCGCGAAATTCTTTGCATTAATGGCATTTTCGAAGCAAAATTCGATCAGGGGGCGACATCACATGACAGCAGGGCCAAAGATTCACAGCCGTGATCGCGCGACACTCGCAGCGATTTGTCGATGTGGCGGACCGATCATCATGCCCCCTTGTGGCACCACAATCCTGGAAATTGGTTTCAAGTCAGACCAGTAAAGGCAAAGACTGTATCCTATGGCGAAAAGCACCAAAAATTCGGGAAACCCAACCGACCGGATCGAAAACGCGAATGACAGCCTGCTGGAAGAATGCCCTTTCCCCATCTTTCGCCTGTCAGACACGGGGAATGTCATTCAGGCAAATTCCGCCGCCCGAGAGGCCCCCGGCATCTTGTCCAAGGATAACAAGCGGGCCCCTGCCAACCTTGCCAAATACTCGGCAAAAGTTCTCGAAGAGAATAAATCAAGGCATAGAGACTTCAAATCTGGCGACAAAATCCTGAACCTCTTTTTCATTCCGGTCGCAGAAGAAGGCTATGTCAACGTCTACGCCCGCGACGTGACCAAAATTCGCGCCAACAATCAAAAGATGGCGGACTACGCGAAATTCCCCGAAGAAAACCCAAACCCGGTTATGCGCATCGCACCCGATGGTGAGGTTCTGGTTGCCAATCCGTCGGCCCGCGAAATGCCGGGTCTGGTCGATCCCGGCCCGCCAGAACGGGTGACATCAAAGCTGTCAACAGTCGCCGCCGCCGTGGCCAGCAGCGGCGCAAACGAAAGCATCGATTTTGACCTGCCGGACGGGCGTGTCTTTTATTTCAGTTTCGCTCTGATTCACGGCAAGGGATACATCAATGTCTACGGTCGTGAAATGACGGCCGAACGGAAGGCGAAACGCGAACTTGAGGCCGCCAATAACCGTCTGGAAGCACGCGTTGCCCAACGCACGGCGTCTGTCCGACTGCTGCAAAACGTTGTCCTGAATGCCAACACTGCCGAAAGTTTCGAGGCCGCCTTGCAATCCGCCTTGCACGAGGTGTGCCTGTTCGCAGGTTGGTCAGTGGGGCATGCCTATGTCGTCCGACATATTGATGGTGAACCCACTCTGGCACCTTCCGGCATCTGGCATATTGAAGAATCAAAAAATATCTCGGCCCTGCGCGAGGCAACCGAAAGCCTTCGATTTGGGGCTGATGAGGGGCTTCCCGGCCGTGTCGTCAAAACCGGTCAAGCGGCCTGGATTGAGGACCTGACCAAAGAGGCCGGACTGCGGCGAACAAAGTTCATAGAATCTGCCGGGCTTAAGGCCGCGATGGTTTTCCCTATTTTACTCCACGATCAGGTTGTGGGTGTGCTTGAGTTTTTTGCCAAGGACCCCTGCATATCAGACGTCGAAATCATCAAAACCCTGGGAAATGTCGGCACACTCTTGGGGTCTGTCGCGCAGCGCAAACAGGCCGAAGAGGACGTTGCAAAAAGCCAGGAACAGGCAAAAACAGCGCATGGCCGCCTGATGGACGCAATCGAAGCCATGGGTCAGGCAATTTGCTTGTTTGACAAGGATGATCGAACTGTCCTGTTCAACAAACAATATGCCGAGCTTTACACAGTGTTCACCGCTGGCGTTCCCCCTGAAGTTGGAAAGAAATTCGAAGTCGGCCTGCGCCTGTCGGCCAGCAAGATGCATGCCGATCTGAGCCCGAAGAAACAAGAAGAATGGGTTCAGAATGTTCTGAAGGTACGCCGGGAAAACAAAATTCGAACTTCGACAGACTATATGCCAAATGGCCGCTGGTATCGGTCTGATGGGTTTGAAACCAGCGATGGCGGATCTGTTTCCGTCTTCACCGATATCACGGATGCCAAACGTCACGAGGAAGAGCTGGCAAAACTGGCGGCTGAGGCTGAACTGTCGCACAGCCGCCTGATGGACGCGGTAGAGGCCATGGGTCAAGCCATTGCGTTGTTTGACAAAGACGAAAACCTCGTTCTGTGGAATCAACAATATCAAAGCGTGGCAGGCGGCCTCGCGGGGGGATTGAAATTCAGAGAAGGGATGGCTTTCAGCGAGATTTTGAAAGCCTCCGTCAGCAAAGTTCATCCGGAAATGACTAAAAAAGAGCAGGCCAAATGGATGAATGCCGTGCTCGAAGACCGCCGAACCTCTGACCTCCGCTCCTCAACAGATCAGTTTCCCGATGGGCGTTGGATTCGCTCAGAAGGTTTCCGAACCACAGATGGTGGCACAGTTTCGGTCTTCACCGATGTGACCGGATCCAAGGAAAGCGAAGCAAAACTCGAACAATTGGCGAAAGAGGCGGAAGTCGCCCACACACGCCTGACGGACGCGATCGAAGCCATGGGTCAAGGCTTCGTCCTGTACGACAAAGATGACTGTATCGTCTTGCGCAACCAGCGTGTCGTCGAGATGTTCCGGTCATCCTTCGGCGGTGAATTTCAATTCCAAATCGGAACGAGTTTTGAAGATAACATCCGAAGAACCAAAAATACGACGCGGAAATTTGCCACCGAAGAAGAACGCGAGGCATGGGTCCAACGCGTCTTGAAATCTCGCGCTGAACAAGCTGTCCGAAGTTCCGAAGATCAGATGTCAGACGGAACTTGGTTAAGGTCGGAAGGTTTCAGAACACAAGAAGGCGGCACAGTTTCCGTTTTCACCGATATTACCGAGGCCAAACAACACGAGGCCGAACTGGACGAGCTGGTCGAGGAATTGGGCGTCGCCCGCGACTCCGCCGTTCAGGCCAATGCCGCCAAATCGCAGTTTCTGGCCAATATGAGCCACGAACTGCGCACCCCGCTCAATGCCATTATCGGCTATTCCGAACTGCTGATTGATGATGTTGGCGATGACGGAAACGAGGACTACATCCCGGATCTGTCCAAAATTCAGCACGCCGGACAGCACCTATTGGGGCTGATCAACGACATCCTCGACCTGTCCAAGATCGAGGTCGGCAAGATCGAACTTTATGTCGAAAAGATCAATCTACCGGACCTCCTGAACGACATATCCAACACAATCATGCCGTTGATCGAGAAAAACTCCAACACATTGGAAATCATCGACACCAGCGGGCTTTCGACTTTTGAAAACGATCTGACAAAAACCCGCCAATGCCTGTTGAACCTGCTGTCCAACGCCACCAAATTTTCCGAAAATGGAAAAATTGAACTTTCTGCATCAATGGCAGATGATGGCGTCAGCGTTGTATTCTCTGTTCAGGATCAGGGCATTGGTCTCTCTTCCGAGCAAATCGAGAAAGTTTTTGATCCCTTCACCCAGGCGGATTCATCAACATCGCGTAACTTTGGCGGAACCGGTTTGGGCCTGTCAATCAGCCGAGAGTTTTGCCGCATGATGGGCGGTGATCTGGTGGCCGAAAGTGAACTAGGCAAGGGTTCCAAATTCACCATGTCGATCCTGGCAAAAGGAAAGGCCAAGGATGCACCAAAGGAGGCGGAACGCAAAGTTGTCACCATGGCCGAAGACGCGCCCGTGGTTCTGGTGATCGACGACGATTCGAATGTGCGCGAGCTTTTGTATCGAAATTTCAGCGCAGAGGGCTTTAGAACCATTGAGGCCCCCGACGGCATTGTAGGCCTGCAGATGGCCCGGGATCAGCTGCCAGATGTCATCACACTGGACGTCATGATGCCCAAGAGCGACGGCTGGTCCGTTCTGGCAGAGCTGAAATCCGATCCAAAGACCCAGGACATTCCTGTGGTGATGGTGACCATCATCGAAAATAAACAGCTCGGATTTTCCATGGGCGCATCAGAATACATGACCAAGCCCATTGACCGCGAAAAACTGATCGGCGCGATCAAATCACTCGTGGATTCAAAAAAGGATCCATGTGTTTTGGTTGTCGAAGATGACCAGGACACCCGCGATCTTTTGTGCCGCACGCTGACGGAAAATGGGCTGAACGTTCAAAGTGCTGAAAATGGTCGTGTCGCGCTGGAACGACTGGAATCATTTACCCCATCTGTGGTGCTTCTTGATCTTATGATGCCTGAAATGGACGGTTTCGAATTTGCAGAGGCGATCCGCCAAAATGATGACTGGCGAAATATCCCGATTATTGTTCTGACGGCAAAAACACTAACCAAAGACGACCGGGCAAGATTGGATGGCTGGGCAGATGGGTACTACCCAAAGGCCAATATCGACTTCAAACAGGTGATTTCAGAGGTGAGCAAACTGGTCAACAAACATCGCAGTGAAACGCATGGCCGTTAGTCGGTTACACACTCGGGTTTGATGGGGCGCAGGCTTATGCGCATTCGGCACATGCCGGTATGGCGTGCAGTTGATTACGCGTGAAACGCCGACAGGCAGTAGTACAACCCACGCTCGAACACATCCGGTACGCGGCGGTACTTCAAATGCGACCCGATTTCAGCATTGTTCCAATGGGCAAAGCGCGGACCCTGCAACAGGCGGGCAAGCAAACGACCATCCACGGTAATCTCGACAAAGTTATCCATGTCTTCGACAGTGTCGGGTGCGATTGCTTCCGGGGCGGTCGCAACCCCGAAAGTCGCACAAAGCTCATCGCCGTCCCGGATCACAATCTGCGTATCGGCTGTAAAGCCAATGTCGCGTGTTTTGCCCTGAAACCGCGGGAAAGCCGCCTGCATTGCAACCATCAGGGCGTCGGCAGTGGGTTTTTCATCGCCATCAAAATCATAAGGGTTGGCAAGGGTGCCTGCCAGATATGCGTCCTGCTCCTCGGCGGATGGTTCATCGTAGGCAGCCGCGGTCTCTCCGCGCGACACATCGTATTCGACACCCGCATTCAGCAGAAACCCCCGACCTTTTTCCTGCAGTTGCGTCTCGATCCGGGTCAACGCATCGGCCAGGCTGGGCACGCCGCGACTGTCATTCAACGGCGCCAATCGCCCGCCCAAAACATAGGTCCCGGCAAAGGGCATATAGGCACGTGGGTTCACGGCCCTGATGTATTTGACCGCCTGCCCAATGAACTGATCGCGCTTGCGATCGGCTGCCGCCCGTTTGGCCTCATAGTCAGAAAAGGTAAAACATTGCGGAAACGGCCCGGCCCCGGCATATCCCACCAGCAGCAGATCAATTTGCCCATGTTTGGCCAAAACCCGATCCACAACCGTACGCGCCAGATCAAAGGGGCAATCATTGGTATTCAGGATCACATGATCCCCATCAGAAATCACACACAGGCTATCGATCTGGGTAAACTTGAACTTGCTCTCTACCGGTGCGCAGCCCACGAATTTTGCACATAACTCTGGGTCACAATTGTCGGCTGCATATATTTCCATCTGACCACCACCCGGCAGTTCAAACGGTGTGCCATGTTCCAGTTCGATCACCTGGTAGCCCAGCATCTCGATATTGCGTTTCAGGAACTTTTCCTCAAACGCATGGATCAGCACCGGCTTCGACCGATCCAGCCGCTCCAGCGTCTTACGGCTCATGTGGTCAGGATGGATGTGGCTTATGTATATGTAGTCGTAGTCCAGATCCTCTGGGCGCATCGGCAGCGGGGGATAGTGATACCAGCTGCCGTAATACTCGCCATCAACAAGCCACGGATCGGTCAGGATGCGGGTGCCACGAACCTCAATAATCTCTGTCGAAGACTGAAGATGGGTAAGTTTCATGGCACATCTCCTCACTTATCAGCTGTCGTCATCCTCATCGCTATCGGGCAAGTTAAAGAAACTGTCGGCATCAACAACAACTTCTTCTTTCTCTTCATCCTGATTGCTGCCTGACAGGGTAAAGGTTTCCAACCCTTCAATCGCAGACGGGATGTTTGATTCTGTTTCCATGCCCAGCGATTGCTCGGTCGAGACCAGTTTGCGGCGCTCATCATCAGACATCACGCCCTCTGCGTCGCGTTTCTTGGCGGCTTTCTGCACCGCAAGGTCCAGTTCAGATTGCTTGCACAGGCCCAGCGCAACCGGATCGATTGGTTGGATATTCTGGATGTTCCAATGCGTGCGTTCGCGGATTGCCTGAATGGTCGGCTTGGTCGTGCCCACCAGTTTGGAGATTTGGCTGTCCGCCAGTTCCGGGTGGAACTTGACCAGCCATAGGATAGAGGCCGGACGATCCTGACGCTTGGACAGCGGGGTATAGCGCGGGCCGCGGCGTTTTTCCTCACCCACGGCAGCGGCGTTGAACTTCAGTTTCAACTTGTGCATCGGGTTGGACTGGGCGGTGTCAATCTCGTCCTGGGTCAGCTGATTGTTGGCAATCGGATCAAACCCTTTGACGCCCACAGCCACATCGCCATCAGCAATGCCCTGAATTTCCAGCTCGTGCATGCCGACGAAATCGGCGATCTGCTTGAAACTGATCGTTGTATTGTCCACCAGCCAGACGGCGGTTGCTTTTGCCATGATCGGTTTGGCCATGGTGATCTCCTTCGCATAAACCTTCCCCGCACCCCGGCTGGGGCGGTCCTGGCGGGGCCAGAACGGGTTTCCGTTGTCGGGGAACTTGAAGCCTATATAGTGCCCAAGCAAGAAAGAGTGAAGAGCAAATGCACAGGCTGATTTTATTGCTGGTAATGTTCGCAGGCATCGCCAAAGCGGATGGCGAACGTGCAGGGGACTTCGACTATTATGTCCTGTCACTCAGCTGGTCACCCAACTGGTGCCTTCGGGACGGCTATGACCGAAATGCCCAACAATGTGATCCAGGCAAGGGTTTTGGCTGGTCGCTCCATGGCCTGTGGCCGCAATATGAGGACGGCTGGCCAAGCTATTGTCCCACGCATCACCAGCCGCCGACCCGCAGGCAAACCGCTGACATGGCGGATATCATGGGGTCCGCCGGGTTGGCCTGGCATCAATGGAACAAACATGGCCGTTGTTCCGGGCTAAGTTCTGATGACTATTACGCCCTGTCGCGACAGGCGTATCAGGCCGTCAATCGCCCAGCAGCGTTTCGCAAGCTGACCAACAACATCCGCCTGCCCGCGCATGTGGTGGAAGAGGCGTTTTTAGCCACAAACCCAGACTTGCACCCTGATATGCTGACGGTGACATGTAAGGCCGACCAGATCCAAGAGGTCCGCATCTGCCTGACCCCAGATCTAAAGCCGCGTCGCTGTGGGGACGATACCACTCGCGATTGCACCCAAACCCGCGCGCTCATGGTGCCGATCCCCTAGCACACTGTCTGATCACATGGATTTGGCCTTCCTTTCGCCCCAAATACCTCGGGGTGAATTGGCCAAGGGCCAAGGGGGGCAGCGCCCCTGACTTTGGCTAACTGTTTTCTTCCTCTGCCAACATCGCCGCCAGACATTCTTTGTAAGTTGGGTACTTCAATACGACCCCCAACTCTCGTTTGATCCTGTCATTTCGCACCCGCTTGGAATCCGCATAAAAGCTCCGCGCCATAGGTGACATCTCTGCTGTCTCAAACGGCTCCTCAGGCGGCAAAGGCAGGCCCAGAAGTTCCGCCGCACAGGCAATCACGTCCTGCGGCGGGGCGGGGTCGTCATCGCAGACATTGTAAATCGCGCCCGGATTGGGCTGGTGGATCGAGGCATGCAAAACCCGCGCGATGTCATCCACATGGGTGCGCGAAAACACTTGATTTTGCTTGATGATCCGCCGGGCCGTGCCGTTGCGCACTTTGGCAAACGGCCCCCGACCCGGCCCATAAATCCCGGCCAGTCGAAAGATATGCAGGGGCAAGCCGCAATCATCAGCCAGTGCCCGCCAGGCCGCCTCAGCCTCGACCCGCATTTTCCCTCGCCGTGTGGATGGCGTCAGGGCAGAGTTTTCATCCACCCATCCACCCTGATGATCGCCATAGACCCCGGTCGTCGACAGATACCCCACCCATTGCAGATCAGGCGCCCGCGCCGCCAACGCGTTGCGCCATTCAGCCAGCACGGGATCACCATCTGTCCCAGGCGCGGCAGAGATCAGAATATGCGTCGCCTGTGCAATCACATCACGCAGATCGTCACCGGGCCAAATCCTTGACTGCACGCCCTGTTGTTCCAACTGCGCGGCCTTATCGGCAGATCGCGTGGTCCCGGTGACCTGCCACCCCTCTGAGAGCAGGAGCAACGTCAAAGCCCGGGCCGAATATCCATGTCCGAATGAAAGTAGATGTGTCATGCCCGGACCATCGCCCGGATCATCCACGCTGACAACTCCAGATTTCGCACGCGCGGCAATCTGCTCTGGTCATTTGACGCCCCCACCGTTATTTGGGCGCAACACGCGAACATATTGAACCGGAGCATACCCTTGCAGACCGATACCATCGCCAGCCTGAAACAGGACTGGTTCGGAAATATTCGTGCAGACCTTTTGGCGGGTCTGGTCGTGGCGCTGGCCCTGATCCCAGAGGCGATCGCCTTTTCGATTATCGCAGGCGTCGATCCAAAAATCGGCCTCTATGCTTCGTTTTCCATTGCCGTGATCACCGCCATCGCGGGCGGACGGCCTGGCATGATTTCAGCCGCCACCGCGGCGACGGCCGTGCTGATGGTCACGCTGGTGCGTGACCACGGGCTGCAATATCTGCTGGCGGCAACGGTTTTGGCAGGTTTGTTGCAAGTCCTGTGTGGATTTCTGCACCTGGGCAGCCTGATGCGCTTTGTCTCGAAATCAGTGATGACCGGGTTTGTAAACGCCCTGGCGATTCTGATCTTTCTGGCGCAATTGCCAGAGCTGGACTGGCGACACGAAGGTGTCGGCATCCTGACCTATCTGATGGTGGCAGGTGGCTTGGCGATTATCTATCTGTTTCCGCTGATCACACGTTCGATCCCGTCCCCGCTTGTGACAATCGTTGTGCTGACCACATTGGCCATTGCCCTGGGGCTGGATGTGCGCACCGTGGGCGATATGGGCGAATTGCCAGATACACTTCCGATTTTCCTGATCCCGGATATTCCGCTGACCTTTGAAACCCTGATGATCATTTTGCCGGTGTCTGCGGCCATTGCGGTGGTGGGCCTGTTGGAAAGCCTGATGACCGCCAGGCTAGTCGATGACCTGACCGATACCAAATCCGACAAGAATCGCGAATGTATTGGCCAGGGCCTGGCCAACACCGCCACCGGTTTCATCGGTGGCATGGCCGGTTGCGCGATGATTGGTCAGTCGATGATCAACGTGAAATCCGGTGGCCGCAGACGCCTGTCATGCTTTGCTGCTGGTGTCTTTTTGTTGTTCCTGATTGTGGTGCTGGGCGATTGGGTCAAACAGATCCCGATGCCCGCACTGGTCGCCATCATGATCATGGTATCCATCGGCACGTTCAGTTGGTCCTCGTTGACGGCAATCCGTCAGCACCCAACGTCGTCATCAGTGGTGATGATCGGTACCGTTCTGACAACGGTTTACACCCACAACCTGGCCTATGGTGTGATTGTCGGCGTGTTGCTCTCTGGTATCTTCTTTGCCTGGAAAATCGCCGCTGTCTTCCGGGTGCAATCCACCCTGTCTGATGACCACAATCACCGCAGCTATGTGGTCGAAGGGCAGCTTTTCTTTGCCACCGCCCCCGACCTTGCTGATGCGTTTGATTTCAACGAGGTATTGGAACGCGTTACCATCGATGTCAGCCGCGCCCATATCTGGGATATCTCGGGCGTGTCCGCCTTGGATGTAGTGGTGCTAAAATTCCGCCGCGAAGGGGCAGAGGTTGATATCATCGGCATGAACGTGGCCAGCGAAACCCTGATGGGTCGATTGTCCGAACGTGACACACCCGGCGCGCTGGAACGCATTTTGGGACATTAAGGAGAATGAAAATGATTGAACGCATGCACACAGGCGAACGCAGCAGCAAAATCGTCAAACATAACGGTGTGGTTTATCTTAGCGGCCAGGTCGGTAGCGGCGAAAGCCTGTCAGAGCAGGCCCATGATTGTCTGGGCCGCGTGGATACAGCCTTGAAGGAGGCCGGCACAGATCGCGAACATATGCTGCAGGCCATCGTCTGGCTGTCGGACATGTCCTATTTTGCCGAGTTCAACGAGATTTGGAATGCTTGGGTGCCCACCGGTCACGCCCCTGCCCGCGCCTGTGGCGAGGCCAAACTGGCCCGTGAAATTCTAAAGGTCGAGGTCATCGTCACCGCGGCCCTGCCTGAATAACCGTAACCATTTCGGAACCTGATCAATGCCTCGTATTCTAGTGCTTCTTGACGGCTCTCATTACGCACCCAGCGTCTGTGATTACACGGCGCTGGTTGCCGCGCAGGATCAGGCAGAAGTCGACCTTCTGCATATTCTGCAAAGAGAGCAAACTGCAGAAAGCGACCTGTCAGGCAATATCGGGCTGGGCGCCCGCAGTAAGCTGTTAGAAGATTTGGCCCGCCTGGATGCAGATCGGGCCACGCTGGCCAAGGCCCATGGTCGTGCCATTCTGGAAGACGCCGAAGAACGTTTGACCAAGGCAGGCGTTCAAAACATATCTTCGCGCCTGCGTCACGGTGTTTTGGTCGAAGAGGTCACCCAAGCTGAACAGGGATGCGATCTGGTCATCATCGGCAAACGCGGAGAATCCGCCGATGTGGAGTCTGTGCGGCTAGGCTCTCATCTGGAACAGGTGATCCGGTCCAGCACGGTTCCGGTGCTGATCGCCCCACGGGTTTTCAATCCGATTTCCCATGCCCTCATCGCGTTTGATGGCGGGCAAACATCGCGCAACGCCGTCGACTTTATCGCCAACACATCGCATGTCGCCCCGGAACGGATCACCCTATTGACCGTTGGCAATGACACGACCGGCGTCCAGCTGGCGCTGAAAGAAGCCGCCCAGCAATTGACCGAGGCAGGGTTTGAGGTGTCCACACGCGTCGCCCCCGGTCGTGCGGATAGCGCAATCGCGCAAACCGTTTCTGATCTACAGATCGATCTGTTGGTCATGGGGGCTTTCAGCCATTCGAGGATTCGCAATCTGTTTATCGGATCGACGACGACAGAAACCATCCGCGCCTGCCATGTGCCGATTCTAATGATCCGCTAGCATCAGATTTCGCACCGTCGCAATACCGACGTAATACCGACGCGTTACAGCACCCTGATTTGTCGCATTTGAACCTTTTGCTTTCGCGATCTTCCGCTAGCCTGTCCTTATCAAGGTGCCGCCAATCTGGCGGAGAATTGGGAAGCCGGTGAAAGACCGGCACTGCCCCCGCAACGGTAAGGATGGGACAGGACAAACACCACTGAGCATATGCTTGGGAAGGTGTCCTGCATCGGCCAAAAGCCCCTTCCAAGTCCGGAAACCAGCCTTGGTAACGTCAACCGCGGGCGGCGGTTCAGGCGGCGGTCTCGGCCCCTTCTGACCTCTGTCCACAAATGAAATCGCCGCGGGGAAGCGGCAAGGACGGAGGCAATGATGACACTTTCTCAAATCATGCAAGGCCTGCATGAATCCAAAACAGACGAAGCCCAAAAACAGGCGCGGACAGCGATGATGATATGGATTCTGGGGCTTCCTGATCCTATCCAAGCCCGCGATGCGGCCGAAGTATTTCTAAGCAAACCCAATCAACCCTCCGCAAGTTCCGCCGCCGCTAAAGAGTTTATAGTTTTACTTAAGAATGTGGCAAAAGGGCCGAAAATGACCCATCCAGCCCGACGAAAACGGCGGGTTCACTAAAGTTTTTCATCCAATGCAAAGGCCTCGGATCTGGGTAGAAGTTTAACAAGTGTGTCGCGATCTAGGCACCGGCATGGATCTGCACTGTCTCACCCCCAGGTTATGGCCTTTGGAGGTATTAATACATTGTGAGAATTTAATATTCGAGCTACTTCC
The DNA here is from genome assembly GCF_057219155.1 of Roseovarius sp. YIN77. Lineage (NCBI taxonomy): Bacteria > Pseudomonadati > Pseudomonadota > Alphaproteobacteria > Rhodobacterales > Roseobacteraceae > Roseovarius > Roseovarius sp. YIN77. Next base: position 1,139 of record NZ_JBXVVI010000008.1, on the reverse strand, counting down.
TCTAAGCACAGATGCCTCAACTTCTTTTATTTGTATGATTATTATTAACTTTTCTCTCTGCTCTCTGAACACATCCCTACTTCAGGGTTGCAATAAATGCACAGATAATACGAACTTGTTCTTGCCTAGTAAAAATCAAACAACTAATTGAATCTACTTATAGATGATTTATTAGATTTCCTAGGAAACGCCCCACCTCAAGCCAATATCAGTTTTAGTGTGATACTCTAAGTTTCCCCTTTAAAGAAAGTATAAGTATTGATTGACCACAGCGCATCAATGGTCGTTCGGTGTTGCAAAAGTGAAATTCGCCTATCTCTTGTGATCGCTTTTTTGGGTGTGCTGTTTTACTTTTTTCTTTCTGACCCGCTCTGCATTGCTATAGAGGCCCGTTTTTTGGGGCACAAAGTATATGATTACTACTTATTGTCACTGCTTGACGGGAGGTTTGACGTCCCGATCCGTATAGTTTCTTACGAAGGGCACTATAACCCTTCAGGGAAAGCTTTTGTCTATCACGGCTTGTTTCCAATTCTACCAAGAGCAGTTATGGCGCTCTTTGTCGATCTTGAAACCATCAACAGCAACAGATGGGTCATATTTGGGTTGACCGCATCGGCATCTACAATGTTTCACTACACGATATTTCTATGCCTAAGGCGCGTTGATGTGCCCGCAATGGAAAGACGGCGCTGGATCGCATTGACAGGCGTGATGTGCTGGACCGCCTCTGCGGGTCCGATCGTTGCGTCCAACTCTGCAATTTACAATGAAACCTTTGCATCGGCTCTACTTGCTGTTTCCATAGCAGGATATATCTTCGCACGTTTGATAGTTTTCCAAGACCCGGTCATAAAACATCTTATTGGCTTTGCAGTTTGCGTTGTAATCGCTCTGCATTCACGAAGCACTATTGCCTTTGGATTGGCATTGAGTTTCAGCTTATTGTGGGGGTTCCAACTGATACGGATAAGACGCGATGCTATTCGTCCGTTGATTCTTTCTGCCCTGATATGGAGTCCCCCCGGTTTGAAGGACGGTTATGGGCTTAGAGATTCCAGCCCTTCAGCGGCGGTCCTTTCGTAGTTGATGGGTGACTTATACCCCAATGCCGAGTGTCGGCGAGAGGGGTTGTACCA
>NZ_JBXVVI010000074.1:0-500 GCF_057219155.1 Roseovarius sp. YIN77 | reverse complement strand
ATCCTCTGAAAAGAAAGGAAATGTCCGTGGAATGAACAATGGAAGTCAACAAAAAGCAGCTGGCTGACATTTTCGGTGCGAGTATCCGTACCATTCAGAACTGGCAGGAACAGGGAATGCCCGTTCTGCGAGGCGGTGGCAAGGGTAATGAGGTGCTTTATGACTCTGCCGCCGTCATAAAATGGTATGCCGAAAGGGATGCTGAAATTGAGAACGAAAAGCTGCGCCGGGAGGTTGAAGAACTGCGGCAGGCCAGCGAGGCAGATCTCCAGCCAGGAACTATTGAGTACGAACGCCATCGACTTACGCGTGCGCAGGCCGACGCACAGGAACTGAAGAATGCCAGAGACTCCGCTGAAGTGGTGGAAACCGCATTCTGTACTTTCGTGCTGTCGCGGATCGCAGGTGAAATTGCCAGTATTCTCGACGGGCTCCCCCTGTCGGTGCAGCGGCGTTTTCCGGAACTGGAAAACCGACATGTTGATTTCCTGAAACGGGAT
>NZ_JBXVVI010000073.1:0-500 GCF_057219155.1 Roseovarius sp. YIN77 | reverse complement strand
ATCGAACGGAAACGCCTTAAAGGTGCTTTTTGCCATACCACGGGGCCAGCGCCAGCAGCGACGGAATATCACGAATAGTCGGCTCAACGTGGGTTTTCATAAAGTTCTCGGCATCACCATCCGTCGGCAACCAGATAAGGGTGTTGCGCTGCTTATGCTCTATAAAGTAGGCATAAACACCCAGCAGCATTTTGGAATAACCGACACGGGCAGACTTCACCACATTCACCTCACGGATGTAGTCGCTGCCCATCGCATTCATGATGGCCCGCTGAAAGGGCAGTGTTTCCCAGCGCCCTTCCTGGTATGCGGATTCTTTCGGGAGATAGTAATTAGCATCCGCCCATTCAACGGCGGTCTGTGGCTCCGGCCTGAACAGTGAGCGAAGCCCGGCGCGGACAAAATGCCGCAGCCTGTTAACCTGACTGTTCGATATATTCACTCAGCAACCCCGGTATCAGTTCATCCAGCGCGGCTGCTTTGTTCATGGCTTTGATGAT
>NZ_JBXVVI010000072.1:0-506 GCF_057219155.1 Roseovarius sp. YIN77 | reverse complement strand
ATGCAAAAATCCCGCCGTCCGCGGCTGGACCGCCTGTCGCATGCATGGCGCAAGGGGTGGTCATGGTGCAGGAAAAGCCAATCCCGCCTACAAGCATGGAATGAAGTCAAAGCAGTGGGTGGAGAAGCGAAAGGCGATGAGCGAAATTGCGAGAATCTTGAACTCAAAAAGACGCGCGGCGGAGGTATGATCCGCAAAATAATTATTCTAATTATTTGTATCTATTTAATTTAAAAATCAGATCACAAAAATGTACCTCAATTCATACCTCACAAGCGTGTGAATTATTACGTTGCGCCACTCGCTCCGTAGAGATTTCTACATCAGATTGCGGTTGTCTTAGCAGGCGTTGCTCTTTCATGCAGCTAACGACGGCTTTGAGCCGATTCTGTTGAAAAACACCGTGTTATGAGGGTGACTGATGCTTGGTTTTTGCGACCGCAAGCCTTTCTGTTTTCAGGCTTTTCGCGGATGCTGCGGTGCAGGAAAGATCTTGGCGAGTTTGC
>NZ_JBXVVI010000071.1:0-550 GCF_057219155.1 Roseovarius sp. YIN77 | reverse complement strand
CCCCCATGTCTGATTCTGGATTTTTCACTGAGAGTTTGTCGTCTCGTGACCCTGATTTGTTTGCTGCGATCACTGATGAGCTGGGTCGCCAGCGTGATGAGATTGAGCTGATTGCGTCAGAAAACATTGTGTCTGCTGCCGTGATGGAGGCCCAGGGCTCTGTGCTGACCAACAAATATGCCGAGGGCTATCCGGGGCGCCGTTATTACGGCGGGTGCCAATATGTGGACGTGGCCGAAAACCTGGCGATCGACCGGGCCAAGGAACTCTTTGGGTGTGAATTTGCCAATGTGCAGCCGAATTCGGGTTCTCAGGCCAACCAGGGTGTGTTTCAGGCGCTCTTGCAGCCCGGCGATACGATCTTGGGGATGAACCTGGCCTCTGGTGGTCACCTGACCCATGGCGCGGCCCCGAACCAATCGGGCAAATGGTTCAACGCCGTGCAATACGGTGTGCGCAAGCAGGACAACCTGATTGACTATGACCAGATTCAGGAACTCGCCACTGAACATCAGCCCAAGATGATCATCGCCGGTGGCTCTGCCATCCC
>NZ_JBXVVI010000070.1:0-574 GCF_057219155.1 Roseovarius sp. YIN77 | reverse complement strand
CTAGGGCCTGTTAACACTACCGTCTGATGCCCGCTTCTGCTAAACCATTGTTATGAATGAGATAACAGAAAAGCAGTACGCGTTGATTGAGCCTTATCTTCCGGTTCAGCGCGGGAATGTACGGGTTTCGAACCTTACCGTGATCAACGCGATCCTGTTTGTCGCCGAGAATGGCTGCAAATGGCGCGCCTTGCCGCCCCGGTTTGGCAAGTGGCACACCGTTTATACCCGAATGCGCCGTTGGGCGGATGCCGGCGTGCTGGACCGGCTTTTTGATGCGCTGCAAGAACACCACATGATCCGTGTGTCGGTCGATTGCCTTGGCCTCGACAGCACGTCGGTCAAGGTCCATCCTGATGGCACCGGCGCGCCCAAAAAAACGGACAGCAATCGATTGGTAAGTCACGTGGCGGGTGGAACACCAAAGTCCACCTAATCGCCGCAAATGACCGTTTTGCGCTGACTTTTAGCCTCTCTGGCGGCAACGCCCATGATGCACCCGAGGGCCGTGCCCTGCTGGCAAACTGGCAGGCACCACCTCAGGGCGCAACCATGATCATGGATCGGGCCTATG
>NZ_JBXVVI010000069.1:0-597 GCF_057219155.1 Roseovarius sp. YIN77 | reverse complement strand
AGCGGGCGTTGTGTAGTGGTAAGACCTTAGCCTTCCAAGCAAGTGTAGTGAGTTTCACTGAGTTGCATGGTGTTGCTATCTCTTTCATTTTATTTATTAAATGATTGCACTGAGTATCACTCAGTATCATCTTGTTTCATTTCATTACCTACAAAAAACCGACAATATGCCAAAGCTCACAGAAACACTCGCCAAGCGCCTTCCTCACTCCAGAACAGGAACCGACAAGCACTGGGATAGCGAGATCAGGGGTCTTGTTCTCTTCGTGGGGAAACGGTCCAAGACTTGGTACTTCCAGAAAGACGTGGGTGGGAAGACCCAACGCGTCTTGATTGGTCGATATCCGATGATCTCCGCGCACGCTGCTCGACAGACAGCGATGGAACTGGCCTTGGACCTGGGGCGCGGGGCAGGGAAGGTGGCTCAGATTGGTGCCCCACGATTGGAAGCGGCTCTGGAGTCATATCTTCGACGACCGAAGCTTCGATCTGACGATCACAAACAAAGTATGCGCCAGCAGTTCGAACTGCACTTGAAAGATTGGATGCGTCTGCCGTTGGACGAGATCAGCAAGCAGATGGTGGCTGATCGGCATCG
>NZ_JBXVVI010000068.1:0-647 GCF_057219155.1 Roseovarius sp. YIN77 | reverse complement strand
ATCCGACTGAACTTATGCAGCCAGTAGATCACTTTCCAGCTTTTCAAACAACGCGACATCCTCCTCAGGATTCTCAAAGAGGTGACCGTAGACATCCATTGTCATCGTGATCGATGAATGGCCGAGCAGCGTTTGAATCTTCTTGGGCGTCCAGTTCTGTTCGATGAAGAGCGAAGCGGCGGCATGGCGAAGGGCATGAAAGCTGAACCGGCGCTTTCCATCGGGTCCCACAATCCCGTTGTCGACGAGCAATGGCGTAAACATGCGATTGTAGATATTCGAGTGGTTCTCAACATTTCCTGCGCCGTTGGGGAAAACCAAGTTGAGATCACCTTTGGGGCAGCGCAATCTCCAAGCCTTAAGCTCGTCGATCAAGCCAGGTGTCATTGGGATGCTTCGCTTGCCTGCTCGGCTCTTGGGTTTTCCAAAATTGTTGTAACGATCCACGCGCTTTTCCACTCTGATCAGCTTTGTGTCGAAATCTACGCAGTCCCAGGTCAGACCGCGTAATTCCGACAATCGCATACCAGTGAGGAGGGCGGTCTTGATAAGTGGTCGGTATTTGTCCGGTGCTTTTTCCAACATTGTCCGGATTTCGTCTTTCGTCGGGATTGTGCGCTCATCTTCGAGGCGCTTGTTGCGCTTCA
>NZ_JBXVVI010000067.1:0-738 GCF_057219155.1 Roseovarius sp. YIN77 | reverse complement strand
TTACAAGTTCGGATAAAGCGGGAATCTGGCGCAGAGCTCTGCGACTTTGGCGCGGACGGCGGCCTCGACCTCGGCGTTGCCGTCGGGGCCATTGGCGGCCAGGCCGTCAACAACTTCGACAATCATATCCGCGATTTGGCGGAACTCGGCCTCACCGAACCCGCGCGTGGTGCCCGCAGGCGTACCCAGACGAATGCCAGAGGTCACGGTCGGTTTTTCCGGGTCAAACGGGATGCCGTTCTTGTTGGTGGTGATATGGGCCCGGCCCAGGGCGGCGTCGGTGATGTTGCCGGTCACTTTCTTGGGGCGCAGATCCACCAGCATCACATGGGTGTCGGTGCCACCGGTGACGATGTCCAGACCGCCCTTGATCAGCTGATCGGCCAGCGCATCGGCGTTCAGGCGCACCTGACGCATGTACTGTTTGAACTCGGGGCGCAGCGCCTCGCCAAAGGCCACGGCCTTGCCAGCGATCACATGCATCAACGGGCCGCCCTGAATGCCTGGGAAGATCGCGGAGTTGACCTTCTTGGCAATCGCCTCATCATTGGTGACGATCATGCCGCCGCGCGGGCCGCGCAGGGTCTTGTGGGTGGTGGTGGTGGCCACATGGGCATGTGGGAACGGGCTGGGATGTTCGCCTGCCGCGACCAGACCGGCGAAATGCGCCATGTCCACATGCAGATACGCGCCAACGCTGTCGGCAATCTCGCGCATCTTGGCAAAATCAATGACCCG
>NZ_JBXVVI010000007.1:0-118042 GCF_057219155.1 Roseovarius sp. YIN77 | reverse complement strand
GAGAAAACTCATAAAACAGTGCCGCCTGTGCTTCTTGTCTAGGCCCCATCATCGGCATTAATCCCCCGCTTCAATAGGGAAATTGAATCAGTGAAACGGCATCCAATCAAGAAGACTTTTTCAACGGAATAAGCCCATTTGTATGTACCGGCTGCTGTTCGCAAGTGATCAATTGCACGTCTTCAGGAAGTCGCTCATATGTATCCGGCCTTTGGATCGGCTTGTTGATTGCCGTGGCCCTGTACCAAATTCCTGTGCCCATGTTTGCTGGAATTAAATGCATAGAGTGGAATCTGACCCGCTCGATTCCATTTGTCGTATCACCCCTCCTATCGACCCCCCATGGGGTCCGCCTTTCCCCCGTTGAGATGCTGTTCAGAAAACTTTTTGGGTTTTTCAAACAGAAATCCCGAGTTCAATAAATTGCTCAAGTAATTTCGAAATAGTGACTGAATTCGCGATAGACTGTATTGGACCGGTACATATAACTCCCTTGCTTGTTGGAAAATGACATCTATCAGTGCAAAACCGATTTATGCGTAAACTGTATCGAGCGCCTTAAAGAGTTCCAATATAAACCGGTTGTCATCATTGGGCGATGCGCTCAATGATGTCTGTAATGATGACGTCGCCAAGCTCATCTAGGGTTATGGCATGGACATTGTATCGGTGGACCATCGCCAGTTCCTGTGTTGAAACCCGGGTCAGTGTAAGGGTCAGGCGGGTGGATTGATCGGAGCAGAAAACAACTTTCTCCAAGGTAAAGACCTGGCTAGTCAGGTCCATGGGCAGGCTATTCGGATCACCAATGACAATGCTGCTGCCGGGGATATCTCGCAACGCGCCCTGGATGGTCTGATCGAGTGTCGCATTCAGGTCGACCGAGCAGCCATCAAAGCCTGGTTGATCGAGACTAAGAACGAAAACCGGACCAGCAAGCTTGTCCGGCACTCGCGGAAGAAACCAGAACCATCCGGCCGCCACCAGAATTACTGCGACTGCAAGTCCCCGAAGCATAAGCATGACATATCTTTTGCCATGAACGCGTTTGGGCAAATATTGGGCTGCCTGCGGCTCTGAAACTGCGCCGACTGATGGTTTCGTGGAGGGGGCGGTCTGCTTCATCCTCCGGATGGCCAACGCCACTAGCTTATTACGAAGTTCGATCATGTGCGCTTCGGGTTCGATATCCAGTTCTTCCATCAGGGCGCGCTGATAACCGTCAAAAAGCTCTTCGACTTTGTTCGCCTGCCCGCGCTCGGCAAATTGTTTCATTGCGATCGACACGATGCTCGGGTTGGTTCTGTCCACACGCAACGCCTTGCGCAGTGTCACGTCAAATGCAGCCAGTTCATTTCTTTCGGCTTCCTTGATCAGAACATCGGCACACAGGGAAGTGAACACCTGGCGCAACTCTTCGCGTCGATTAAATAGCATCTGGTCAAACTGGTCGGAAATGGACGAAAAACTCGATAGTAGATCGCCCTGGTAGAGGGAAATCGCGTCCCGATGCGCGTCTCTGTCGCGCTGGGAGGCAAGTTCGGTGAAGCGAAACACGTCAATCGACGATTTAGGAATATCCAGCGTCAGAACGTCATCCCGCACCTTTAGGGCGTTCCGCAATTCAGGTGTCAACCCTTGGCGCAGGTTAAACAGGTTGGCCCGCAAGCGTTGCCGGGCGGTTGCCTGATCGCATTCTGGCCACAACAGATCGGCGACATAATCGCGCGACAGCCAATCTCCACTTTGCAATAGTAAGATCACGAACAGGGCACGCTGAATGGGGCCTGTGATGCCTGGCCCGCCTTCGCCCTCAATCTTGATACCACCGCCAGTTAACAGCAGATATCTGCAGACCCCCATTCCGCCCCCAAACTTTGTCATTCGACAGGTCCGAACCATTAGTTCAGTCCGTTGCCTCATCAGTGTATTTTACAATGTCAAAGTCCAGCCTTGGAAAGAAGTTCAAATTCAAGACTTTGAATTTCGGGGTCCTGCGCGGAAGGATGGAGAATCCATTCTGATGCAGAGAATGTAGGAACCATGGTTTTGATCTGCTGGGCAATCCTCCGCGCGTCATCTGTCCGGTCTGCTGCTGAGTAAGCAGCTGCAAGCTCAACAAGACGGACGAGGGAATCTTCTTCGGGCGGAGTCGGTTGCTCCAGAATTGCAATTGCGGCGTCGACATTGCCATCAACTCTCAGCGCCCGGGCATGAATCCAATTGTAGAATTGTGGATGGCCCGGGCTAAGCTCTTTTGCAAAGGCGATGGCTTCCAGCGCACGTTCAGTTTTTCCGACAAATGTATAAGTATGCGCCAGTACCGCCCAAACATCGGCTGAGCCGGGCAACAGCTTTGACGCGGCTTCGCCCGAGGCGACCGAAGCGTCCCAAGACCCTTCGAGCAATAGCAGCAAGCCTTCAATAGCTTTGCTCATACCATCATCAGGCCGGTGGCGCAGAATAACGTCAATATGATTTCGCGCTTCAGTGATGGAATTTTCAGGGTTTGGCGACAATCCAAATCGCACCAACAGCAAATGATACCAAGCCAAGCCGCGCCTGGCACTGATATAGTCAGGGTCGATTTGTGATGCTGCCTGATAAGCCACATTGGCTTCAGCAAGCATTCTGGGGGTCAGTTTGATCAGTTTGCTGACTCCGTGGGCGGCGTAAAGCCAAGCCTGCAGGTTGTCCGTATCGTCCAGATATTGAAGCCGGTTTCGTTCAGCGGTGTTAAGGTCGATTTCAAGTCCGCTGAGTACCCGCAGCGCAATCTCATCCTGCAGTTCGAACGCCTCGGTCACCGGGCGTGTAAACCGGTCTTGCCAGATGTCATGACCAAGTTCCGCGTCTAGGCATCGTACAAACACTCGTACATTGGCGCCGTCATGCTCAACAGTGCCGGAGATCAGATATCTCACGCCCAGCTCTGCCGCAAAGTCTTGTTCACTACGTTCAGACTCGCCATTGGCATTCACCGGGGGTGTCACAACCAGTAGCTTGCTGGCGGTGACAGAATATAGACCATATGTCACGCCAATGGTGACGCCGCCCGCCAGGTTTCGTTCGATCTGGGTGCCGTTCAGGCTTTCAAACGGCCAAACGGCAATTTTCGGGGCCTGAGAGAACGGGACGGTAATGATCGTCTTCAGGTAATTGCGGAATTCGGGGAAGACTGCAAAAGATCCAAAAAAGATCAGTGCGCCTAGTGCCAGCCCAGAAATCAACGCAAATCCGATCCGTCGTCGCGCTTTCCGCGCCGATCCTGTTCTGTTTGGTGCAGACTGCAACGCGGAAGCCGAGATAGATGAATCTATCGGCGGCAAGTCGGCAGGGAACTCGGCGAGCCTGTTTTGAAGCTTCTGCGCTGCACCTGAAAACCCCCCAGCGGTTGCTATTGCGTGAGTGATCAGATCAGTGATCTGGTGATTAAGGTTGCTTCTGAGTACTGCGATCTCGGCGTCAAACGCCTCCGAGCCCGATCGAAATCCGTCCATAAGCTCACCACGGCATATTTCTAGGACGATAGCGGCAGAAGGTTTGGTCGCCCGGGCCAGCGTCTGCAACTCGTGAATATCTGTCCTCAAATCCGATGGACGGAGCGCAATCGTGTCCTGACTGGCAGAGATTATTTCGTCGGCGGAAGGACCTAAGGCCCTTTTGATGGCAACCAGCGCCTGTCTTAGATTGTGCCGGGCGGCGGAAGTGTCTGATGACGGCCAAAGCAACCGCGCGAGGTCAAGTCGGCTCACCGGCTTTTCTTGCACAGATAGATAAGCAAGGATCGCGATTTGTTTAGTGCCCAATTCGTTCACCAGATCGCGACCTGCCCATGGCAACGAGATTGCGCCAAGAAGTCTCCAGATATCTTTATTCAGAGCAGTGATTTGCTATCGCCTTTCCGATCCCTCAATTGGGTTCAGATTATCTGCGGATTTTGACATCTCAAACACTATTGATTTTCCAAATGACGCCCAATGTACGGAATTGACGTATTTTGACGCTTTCTTTGACGCTCGATTGGCAGCGTCATTGACGCTTGAGGAATAGGATTATTGTATAATTACAGTATCTTAATAAAAGGGGATACGGAATGTTAAATACAATTAACGCGCTGGATCAAGTCTGCAAAGCATATAGTGGAAACCACCCTTTACCGGATCATCTGCGGGATTGGGTTGCGGGTTCTATCGAGAAATTTCTGGATAATGATTGTAGCGACTTGAATGCCGCATTCGGAATTCAACAGAGTCGCGGCGGGGTTCCTTGGTGGCGCGAGAAAGCCATTCGGGAACGTAACATCGCAATTTGCGAATTGGCTGAAACGTATTTTTTCAACCAGAGGCCTGCAATGCAAGCCCGCAATATTCATCTCTTGATGGTGCGGTACGAAACCACCAGCTGGCCACGCGACCGTCAAAAGGTCGAAATGCCAAAGCAATATAAGAGAACGCCAAGAGAGCTTATCTGGCGAGCCTTCCGATCGGGCGCGAAGATGCCAGTTTCAGAGCGGCACTTGCGAAACCTCATCGGTCCCACCCGGTGACGAAATGACGGTCTTGGTGCCCATCGTCAATGTTGTGGGCGCCTCTGCTGGAAAATTCGAATTCTTCACAAAATTCCAAGTCTTGAATGACTAAGGGGACAGACATGCTTTCTTTAACACAAATGCGTCCGAATAATGGATCGCTCTCGAAAACGCTGAAACTCTTTGCCGCTTCTCTGATCGTCGCCGGATGCAGTCAAAATACCGGGTCATGGAACGAGGTCAGCCGGCTGGATACAAACCATCTGCAAGAGCTCGGCTATGCCGCGGTTCAAGGACGAGGGCAATCAGAGTCTGCGACCGGGACGGCAGACGTTATGCCCCTGATTGACGGCAAAGAGGCATTTGATGTCTGGCTCGACACACTGTCATCGGCGGAGCGCTCCATTGATCTGAAAACCTTCATCTTCAGCAATGACGAAGCCGGAGAAATTGTGGCGGCAGAGTTGATCAGGGCTGCGAACCGGGGCGTTCGGGTGCGATTGCTGGTCGACGACTTCTTCCATTATTGGGGCGGGACCAATCTGTCGGTTCTGGATCAGCACGAAGGAATTGTTGTTCGGGTTTTCAATCCGATCAATCGTGTACTTCCGCCGCCCTTCAACTATCTGCTGACGTTCGATCAAGCCAATGCGCGCATGCACAACAAAGTATTGGTTGTCGATGATTCATCCGCGATCATCGGCGGGCGCAATGTGGGCGACGAGTATTTTCACATGAACACGTCAGACTATTTTACCGACTTCGATATACTCGTGAAGGGCGCACCGGTTGGGCATTTAAAACAGTCATTTAACGCGTTTTGGAGCGATAAATTGGCGGTTCCGTATTCAAGGTTTGCGCGCACAAATCCCCGACGACATGAGACTCCTGAGACCCGTAACTTCGCCCAGAACGTTGCGCAGATTTTACAAAACCCACGGGACAACGATCGGCAGCGACAGACATCTCGGACATTCCGTGCCGAAGTGATGACCAAAGTGGATGCCCCGGACAAACTACGTGCCTCTGCGATTGAGCGAGAATATGTTGTCGCCGACGCGGTTCTTCGATCAATTGCAGGCGCCGAAAGTGAGGTCGTGATAGTCACTCCTTATTTCATCCCTGAAAAATACGGGGCTGAAATGTTAGAGCGGCTGGTTCGTCGTGGCGTTGATGTGCACATTTTCACCAATTCTCTTGGGTCTACCAACCATCCGTCAGTTCATGGGGGATACTTGCGCTATCGCAATCGGTTGCTGAAAGCTGGCGTACGGATTTATGAGCATCGTGAAAACATGGCTGCCGCATTTGATGATGACCAAACCCGACATCAGCCAAAGATCAACATGCATACGAAACTGACATTGATCGACAGGCGCTATGCGGTGGTCGGCTCGCCAAACTTCGATCCCCGTTCTCTGAGAAAGAACACAGAATCCGTGTTGTTGTTGGACAGTCCTGAAATGACTGACTGGCTGTTGTCGGAAGTGCGCCAAACCATCCGTCATGCCGCTTATGAACTGCGACTTGATGAGGACTCGAGCGTTGTGTGGGCTTACTTTAAGGATCGGGTTGAGGCGGTACGCAAATCCGAACCCAGCGGTGGGTTTTCGGATATCTTGGTCTCGACGTTCTTTACGATTGTTCCAATGGATTCAAATTTGTAAATCGGGCATCTCTAATTCACAACACATCAGCCGCGCCGGGATCATCTGAAACTGGCGCGGTTTTTGTTGCGTGCCAGTGCCAGGCGATAGAGCCCCAACGATCCACGCTCGAATCCCAACACAAACCGTTGAAATCCCCTGATATAAGATCTTACACGAACAGATCCATAAGCACGGGCCAGGTCATCACGGCGCGCCTGCAAGCGCGCCAGCCAGACGTGCAAGGTTCGAATATAGTCATCGGGCCGATTTTCGATGTAGGTGGCACTAAAATGCCGATCCGCAGCCGCCAGTACCTGATGCAATCTTGGCAGATTACTTTCTGGGAACAACTCGGTTGGTAAATGACGTGCTTCGTCATTTGGATCCACATCCATCCAGCCGATGAACTGCAGTGAGACCTTCCCGCCTTCTGTTAGATTCTGATCACAGAAGTCAAAGAAACGTTCGTAGATGCCGATTTTCTGAGTGGGAGAGATATCCGGCCGCGCAAAATGTTCTAGCGCTCCGATGGAAATGACCGCGTCGAATTGCGTGGTAAACTGTGTTTCTTGCCAGTTGGAATGGACGACGCGAATTGAGGGATTGTCCATGTGTTGGCCTATCCACGCCACCTGTTCCAGTGACGGTGTAATTCCAATAGCTGCTGAGAGATTTCTTTGGATAACCGCATGGTAGAGCAACGCGTCCCAACCACAGCCGACATCCAATAGTCGATCCTGCTCTTTCAGGCCGGTCGCCTCCAAATGCCAATCCAGCTTTCTGACCTGCGCATCAAGCAGCGTCGTTGCTTTATGCTGCGTAATGGGCCAACGGGCGGCAGAATAGATGAGATGCTTGTCGAGCCAAGCGGAATAAAACGAATTGCCAACATCGTAATGCGCCTGGATCGCCGCCCTTGACGCGCCAAGCCGGGCGGCCGCGCCGGAGAGTTGTGTCATGCAACCAGCCCGTGTTGGACATCACCCGTTGGTCGGGCGCGTTTGTTCTTGATCAGGTCAATGTAGTGACGCTTGCGTCTTTGAAACTCGCTGGCATTGTAGACTTGAGAGGCAAGCCATCTAAATCCCTGCTCAAGTTCGCCGACACTCATGTTCTTGGGGTGGTAGTTGACATCAAACAGGGTGCACCGGTCCCAGAATCGATCCTGCAAAAGTCGCCCTTCGTGGAATAACCGGTGATAGAGAGGCGTACCGGGAAAGGGTGTCAGTACGGTCAATTGGACCTCCAGCAGGTTTGACACTGCGATGAAATTTCTCAGCTCCTCGAATATCGCGGGGGTCTGGGTATCGAGGCCCAAAACGAAGGTTCCGTTCACGCTGATCCCGGCAGCTTGAATTCGGGTGGTTGCGGCCAGATAATTTTCGAACCGCTTTGCTTTCCAGTCATGCGGATCAAGACCGCGAAGCCCGGCCTGAGTCGGGCTTTCCAATCCGATCAGAATCTGGCGACATCCGGCCGCGTACATCAGGTCCAAAAGCTCGGCGTCCTCGGCAACCGATATGTCGGTTTCGGTGAACCAGCGCAGCCCCAACGGCATCATTTTGCGTAGCAGTTCTTTGCCCCATTTTTTGTTCACGAATGTATTGTCGTCGGCGAATTCGACAAAGGGAATGTCGACCGCCTCGGTCACCCTTTTCAGCTCGTTAATCACACAATCCACCGGTTTTTGTTGAAAGCTTGATGTAATCCGCAGACTTGCGGCGCAAAACTCGCAATTGATCGGGCACCCTCGCGACGTCTGAACCGTGACCCGATTGTAAGGTCGCCCAGCCAACAAGTCGAAACGAGGCGTCACGTAGTTATCGGGCGCGAAGACACCCTTGCGCAACCCGTGATATCTGCGCTTCATTCGCCCGGCCCGAAAATCAGCGACGAGTTCGGGCCACGCGCCCTCTGCCCCGTCAACGACGATGGCATCTGCATGGTGTAGGGCTTCATCCGGCATCAGCGATACATGCAACCCGCCCAGAACCACTGGAACGCCCATGGCGCGGTATCGGTCGGCCAACCGATAGGCGGCGTCAATCCGTGCGGTGAAGGAAGAGATGCCCACCAGATCGAAATGCTCAAGCTCTGCATCATCCGATTCTGCATCATACTCGATATAGGAGACATCAATGTCGGGCGGCGTCAGCGCTGCGACGGTCAGCAGACCAAGACTTGGCAAAGAGGCAATAACCTTCCCGCGGCTGACGAATTGCGGCAGCGTCACGCCCAGCTCTGCAAGTTCGCGCGTGCGCACCCGCACGCCACTCATGGCGATCAGACCGATCCGCATCAGGCTGTCTCCTTGATGTCAGGCACTATGTGGTGCAACGCAACTTCGATCAGGTCAGCGATGGTGTTCGTATCTCCGACCTCGAAATCTTCCAGAAATGTGTCATAGATCTCCTCCAACTCAGCGATCAGTTCCAGTCGGCCCAGGCTGTCTAGGCCGACAGCCTCTGATAGATCAGCGTCGATCGGGATAGCGCTGACATCCTGAAGCGTGATTTTTGTCAAAGCATCACGGATTTCATATTCGAGTTCGTGTTTTGTCATGGGGTCCTCCCTGAAAATAACGAAGTGACGAGTACGCCATCGTGCAAAAGGCAAATGTGAGCGACAGTGCCGGAAACGCGGCCAAATATTTGAAGGGTTCCCAAAACGCCGCTGCGATCAGGATCGGCGACATGGTGATATTGCCGAAGACCATCGCGCGCAGCGCGTGTCGGTTCAGTTGCGGCGGGGCAGGAGCGGTCCGAACCTGACGCAGTACCATCAGGTGAAGCATCCCCAACGCGAAGAACGCAATATGAGCCAGCCGCAGAAAGCGGCGTGGTAACGCATCATAGGCACCGATCACTTCGGGCGCCGGGAACGGTCCACCAAAGGACCAGAGCCCCATAATCAGGCCACTAATTGCCCCCAGCGCAATTGAGGTCCATGCGACGATTGCTGAAAATGCCTCGGCCTTTGTCTGCGAACTGGTTTCGGAAGTTTGTATTGCGTCAGAACGGTCCCAATGGGTCGCGCCTAATCTAATTTCACGCAGTTTGGTGTGGGCTCTCGAGCTGGGCATGGCCTGATGGCTCCTTACAGATCGGATTCGTGTCTTTATCTGAAACATTGATGTTTAAATCGGAAATCCAAAGGCATCCGCGTTTCCTAAGCTGTAGTCGCAGCAGGCATATCGAAGCCGGTCATCGCGAAATTCGTCTCTCTTTGGATTTCCTGCCCAGCCCCCAAAACTACTGACCTGCAGACAAACCGGCGCAGAGATTGCGGTTAGCCTTCAAAATCACTTAACGCGCTGATATATAAAGGAATCTAAAGATGAAAAATGTAACCCTACTGATAACTGCATCGTGTTTCACGATTTCAGCCTGTGCAAAAGACCCAGAGAAAATCGCCGCCGTCACCATGGATGACACAAGCTATTCAGGTTATTCATGCCAACGGCTCTCCCAAGAAGAAACCCGCCAATGGCAACTGCTACAAGCCCTATCCGCCGATCAAAAGAAGGCACAGAACGGAGACGCATTAGGTGTATTCCTCTTGGGCTTGCCGATTTCCAGCATGTCAGGATCTGATAAAGAAACAGAAATCGCCGTCGCCAAAGGCAGGCTAGATGCGCTGGACCGGCGACAGGTTGCGAAAAACTGCCCTGAAACGGCCGTGGATGTTGAGCGGCGGGCCGTAGTAGTTGCAACCGCAGCGGCTGAGGACGATGATGCATAGCATAAACGTCTGTTTACTCGTCAGAACCCGGGTGCTGACAATCGGGTTCTGATACGCTCGGTTGAAAAGCTGTTAACATCGGATTGGGCTGGACTTATGTTCAGCCCAATCTCACTTGTGAACATCTGAAGGTATCGCCTCTACGCCGTCTCAAGCAGATTTGTTTGGCGCGGTGAGAGCCTTTCTTCGCTGCCCCCAAAAAGGCCATGATCTGACGTGCAGAACATTCCGTAACGGTGTTTTCACCACAAGGATCAGAAATCCGATCGACAGAAGACACCAGACCGCCGGCATCTCATTGGGGTCATTGGTTGTGAGGCTCGCCAAAAATGGCCCCATCAACAGATGGTACAGTACCAACTTCCACGACCCGATCAGGGCGGGCACAACGAACATAGCAAAGACATATGTGCCAAACCCGTGCCCAACCAGAAGTCCGATAGCCCGGTTTTCGTTAACAAACACGCTGTTGATCTCACCCAAATTGTTCAGAGGAACCTGCCAGGCGATATGCCAACTGCCGGAGACAGAACACATCTGATCTCCGCACAAAATGCGCCCGGCCAGACAGGGCCCGGTCCAATCAAACGGGTAAAGCTGTATCAGCATGAATGCTGCCGATATACCGGCAGCGGCAAAAGCAATGCTCCCCATTTTTCTGCGTCTCTCCGGCGGAATGAAATACAATGCCATCGCAACGCCGAAAAATGGCTGAAAGCAAATGTGCAGATATCCCAGCAGCGTCGCCACCTGATTTTGCGGTAATCCGCACTGATCGATGACTGTATAGGTGTATCCCTGCAAGAGCTCCATCAACGAAAAATATGCGAGAGGAGACCAAAGCAGCGGGCTTTCCTTTTTCGAGGCAGCATACACTGTGGTTCCCATCCCGACCGCGGCCAGAGTGAAAGAGGCTTCACCGCTCCAGCACATGCGGATGCTCCTCTGTTCTGTATGTTTTCAAAATGTTGTGGGGCTCGAGAGGTTCGATTCCCCAACCTAGGGTCTCTTTGCAATCGTATATGGCGTGCAACAGGAGGTGATTATGAAGTCGGAACATTTGAACGAGCCTATGAAAAAGTGCTGTTTCCTAGCCATCAAAGTTGAATAGTGTCTCAGGAAGTTCAAAGCCCTATGGATTTCAAGGAGCGTAAAAAAAACCTTATTCAGATGTACCAATTCCACTCCGTCAAACGCAGACACGCTCTTCGATCCGTACGGTGGATCATGGCCAGCGATGTGTCGCTGTCATGGAATACAAGCAAGCATTGGTGCCATTAGTAGGGCATTAGTAGGGGAGGGGCGTCAAAAGCATTCCTGCCCAATCCAACTCCTTCCAATAGAGCGTAATGATTTTGTGCTTCAATCATAAAAGGTTATCCAATATTGGATGAGCTCATCCAGTCTTGTCCAACTCACGGACCTTAAAATTCGTAAGAACAAGGTCGGGGGTTCGAGTCCCTCTTGAGGCACCATTTCTCTCAGCAAAATCAACACCACTTGATTTCTGCGGCTGGCACAAATCGCCAAGCATGCGGCTTATTGCAGGAACAGGTTAAAAACAGAACGGATTGCGCGCACAAATCCCGTACAATTGCTTCTCCTAATGTTCACCACTAGCAGATTGATCCTCAGCCCTACCAAAATCAACAGGTGCAAGACCTATGTGGATAGGGCCTTTTTAAGGAGAGGTTGATGTTCGTTCACAGTTTTTGATGTGAACGTCCGAACGAATTTTTCGAAAAACCACTGCCATTCATGTCCTTAAATCTGACGGGTAAGATTGGACATTGGACACGGTCACTTATGAGTTTCAGGCATGAGTTTCGTGGCAATACGCAACTGATCCATCTTTGATAATCATGTAATACTTCGCCACAGGCATCGGCATCTCAGCGCCGTCGCTTCAGATTAGATTTCAGGATTGTCACGATCATGACCCAAACGAACCCGCCCGCAGATGGGCCCTTATCAGGCATTCGGGTTCTGGACTTGTCCAGAATCTTGGCGGGGCCGGCTTGCACGCAGTTGCTGGGGGATTACGGGGCCGATGTCATCAAAATCGAGCGCCCGGGAACAGGCGATGACACCCGTCAATGGGGACCACCTTTTGTGATGGGAAGCGATGGAAAACCCACAAGTGAAAGCGCCTATTATCTGTCTGCCAATCGGAACAAGAGGTCCCTGGCCGCCGACATTTCAACGCAGGCAGGCGCGGATACGATCCGCGATCTGGCCCGGCATTGCGACATTATTGTTGAGAACTTCAAAGTTGGGGGGCTAAAGAAATTTGGCCTTGATTATGACAGCTTGTCGGCGATCAAACCTGACCTGATCTATTGTTCGATCTCGGGGTTTGGGCAAACCGGCCCCAATGCGCATCTGCCCGGATATGACCTGATGGCGCAGGGATATGGCGGGATCATGAGCCTGACCGGAGAGCCCGATGGTGATCCGATGAAAGTGGGCGTTGCCGTCGCCGATGTCATGTGCGGGATGTATGCCTGCACAGCAATTCTGGCCGCACTGACCCATCTGCGAGCCACAGGCGAGGGGCAGTATATCGATATTGGTCTGGTCGATACACAAATTGCCTGGTTGATGAATCAGGGCGCCAACTATTTGACATCAGGGAAAAATCCGGCCCGTCATGGAAACCAGCATCCGAATATCGCCCCGTACCAGGTGTTTGAAACCAGCGATGGCCATGTGATCGTTGCGGTGGGCAATGACGCGCAGTTTCAGCGATTTTGCGCAATCCTAGGGCAGCCGGGCATGGCAGAGGAGGCCCGGTTCGCCACCAACACAGCCCGGCTTGAAAACCGCGTGACATTGACCGACACGCTACGCGGCTTGATTTCAAACTGGACGAAAAATGATCTGTTGGCCGCCATGGAAGCAAAGAATGTTCCAGGCGGTCCGATCAACACGCTTAGTGACGTTTTTGATAGCGAACAATGTACTGCACGCGACATGAAAATCTCTGTCCCACACAGCCAATCCGCAACAGGTCAGGTTGATCTTATCGGCAACCCGGTCAAATTCAGCAAAACACCGGTCACCTACCGCAATGGTCCGCCGACCTGTGGGGAACATACACTGGAAATTCTGGAATGGCTTGGTGAGACTGAGGAATGAAAGATCGGGGATATGGAGCTGAGCCTCGCCCCTGCATCCGCTTTCCGGCGGTGCAGATGGTACGGCAGTTGGGTAAGATCGGGGCGGTAAGAGCCGCCCTGAATGCACAGATTTGGCTGTCTGTGCAACGTCGGTATTTTGTCGGTATTGCGGTGGTGGGCGAAAGGTTAAGATTACCCGATGCAGATGTGTGCCTGCCTTGAGTCTATTTCGCCAAGTGCTGCATACTGTTCAAAGGTCCGCTGCAAGCTATCGAGTTAAACTCGTTTGTGGACCAATGTTTGCGCTATGACATCTTCTTTATTTTATCGCGAAGTTCGTTTTTCCGTATTTTTCCGGTTGTTGTTTTTGGCAACTCGCCAAAGATGATTTTCTTTGGTCGCTGGAAGCCGGCCAGATTGGACCTTGCGTGGCTGAGAAGCGCCTCTTCTGTGACTGTGGCGCCATCGACGACCTCGACAAAGCCGCAGGGGACTTCGCCCCATTTCTCGTCCGGCATCGCAACGACGGCGGCGAGGCTTACGGCGGGGTGGGAATAGAGCGCTTTTTCCACCTCGATAGAGGATATGTTTTCCCCGCCGGAAATGATGATGTCTTTGGCGCGATCGCGAATTTCGATATACCCGTCGCGATGCTGCACGGCGATGTCGCCCGACCAGAACCAACCGTCCCTGAAGGCCTTATCGGTCGCTTCGGGTTGTTTCAGGTACCCTTTCATCACGATGTTGCCGCGAAACACAATCTCACCAAGTGTTTCACCGTCCCAAGGCACCGGCTGACCTGTCTCTGGGTCTAAGACCAAGACATCTTCTTCCAGCTCATAGGCGACACCCTGCCGCGCCTTAAGCTGTGCTTGTTCGTCCAATGGCAAATCCGCCCAGACAGGCTTCTCGGCACAAACGACGGCGGGCCCGTAGACTTCGGTCAGGCCGTAGACATGGGTTATGGAAATTCCCATCTTTTCCATGCCTTCAATGACCGAGGCCGGCGGCGGGGCAGCGGCCGTCATCATCCTGATGCTTTGGGGAAACTCGCGCCGTTCTTCTGTCACGGCCCCGGCGATCATCGACATGATGATCGGGGCACCACACAGATGGGTGACACCGTGATCGGCAAAGGCGTCATAGATCGCATCCGCCCTTGGAGACCTGAGAAAAACATGAGTGCCGGCCAGCAATGTAATCGTCCATGGAAAGCACCAGCCGTTGCAATGAAACAGCGGAAGCGTCCACAGATAGACGGGGTGATGCTGCATCTCCCATGTGACAACATTGTTGACCGCATTGGTCCAGGCCCCGCGGTGTGAATAGACCACACCTTTGGGACGCCCAGTTGTCCCGGACGTGTAATTCAGGGCCAGCGCATCCCATTCATCAGCCGGTAAGGTATAGGCGAAACCGGGATCGCCCTCGGCCAGTAATTCGTCATAGGTCAGTGTGCCAATCCGGGTGCCGCCGGGCCCCTCTGAATCTTCGATATCGATAATCAGAATTTCACGACCGGATTGCCTGACAGCCTCTGACGCCATTTTTGAAAACTCTGTATCGACCAGTAGAACTTTGGCTTCGCCATGGTCCAGAATGTAGGCGATCGTTGCCGCATCCAGGCGAACATTATTGGCGTTCAGCACGGCCCCCAGCATTGGGATCGCAAGTGCGCATTCCAGAGCCTCTGGAATGTTTGGCGCGATCAGGGCGACGGTATCGCCCGCACCGATACCTCTGCCAGCCAAAGCAGAGGCCAATCGCCTGCATCTTTCGGCCACTTCCCCCCAATTGCGGCGGATGGAGCCATGAATTTGCGCGGGAAGCTCTGGATGAACCCGTTCGACACGTTTGAGAATGGAAACCGGCGACAAGGCCGTGTGATTGGCTGCACATTTGCCAAGCTCAGGCCCATCGTAGATCATTCGCCTGTCCAATCCGGCATCGGTTCTTTGCGAATAAAGGCGCCAATGCCCGCATATGCATCCATCGCCATCATGTTTTCCGCCATGATACGCCCTGAATAGGCGTAGGCCTCTTCCAATGGCATTTGCGCCTGTTCGTAAAATCCGCGCTTCCCGATCTTGATGGCCGCCGGGGATTTATCGGCAATGATGCGCGCCATTTCCATCGCGGTGCTTTCCAAATCTGCACGTGGGACAACCCGATTGATCAGCCCGAGTTCGGCAACACGCGCAGCGGGCAGAAATTCCCCTAAAAGCAGCATTTCCATGGCATGTTTACGCGAAATATTTCGGCTAAGCGCGACCATCGGGGTCGAACAGAAAAGGCCGATATTCACACCGGATGTTGCAAAGCGCGCGTCGTCGGACGCGACGGCCAGATCACATGACGCGACAAGCTGGCAACCCGCCGCCGTGGCGATGCCTTTGACCTCGGCAATCACGGGCTGAGGCAGATGCACAACACGCAGCATCATGGCCGAGCATTTGGCAAACAGATTCTGAAAATATTGAAAACCGCCATCCGCGTCTTTTCGCCGTTCGGTCATTTCTTTCAGATTGTGGCCCGCGCAAAAATGATCGCCGGCGCTGCGAAGAATCACGGCCTTGACGGTTCGGTCCTCTGCAATTTCGTCAAACGCGCCGGACAGGGCCGCAAGCATGTCTTCGGACAGCGCATTGATCGACCGAGGGGCATTCAGGGTCAAGACACAGACGCCTTCGTGGTTTTCGCGCATTAACAGATCAGTATTTGACATATCACTCTCTAGGGGCAGTGGCAGGATCACCCGGGCTGAGATCCTGACGTGAAGAATTGGTCACAATGACAATACCCGAATTGATCGCCGGACCGTCAGGTTTTATCGAGCGCGCCGTCTGCTTTTTTCCAGGCGCTCACCCCGCCTGACAGGTTTAACACCGGCGACAGGCCCATTTCCATGGCCACCTGGGCAGCCATCGCCGATCTGCCACCAGATGCGCAGTAAAAAACATAGGTTTTGTCTTGATTGAATTCGGGTTTGTGGGCCGGGCTTTCCGGATCGACATGAAATTCCATCATGCCGCGCGATGATTTGACGGCCCCCGGGATGATGCCTGTAAGGGCCTGTTCTGTGCCATCTCGCAGGTCCACAAATACATGATCCGGCGAACCGACCAAAGGCAAAGCCTCCTCGACACTTATGGACGGGACGGCGGATAGGGCCGCTTTGACAATTTCGCGGGAACTTTTGGTAATGTATTGCGTCATCGGGTTTCTCCTGTTCCGGAACTCTTCCAGCTTTGCCAATATGGCGCTAATCGGCCAATCTATCGCGTTGGCGGAACACCCGCAGCCACACGCAACGGGACCACGCGCATCAGGACGGATTGATTTCATATCGTAAGGTCAAGCCGAGGTTTCCAGAAAGGCCGGAACAGCTCGATCTTGGGGCAACGGTTCATTACTACCTTCAGCCCCGCATCCTCGGCCAACTTGGCGGCAGCGTCGTCGTAAACACCGATCTGCCCCCAAAGCACTTTCGCCCCAATTGCGATGGCCTGCTCGGCAATGCCGTATAATTCTTCGGCGCGACGGAAGACCTGAACCATATCAACCGGCCGGTCAATTTCCTGAAGCGAGTGATACACTTCAATCCCGCGAATTTCAGTTAGCTCAGGGCGCGGGTTGACCGGAATCATGTCATACCCGGTTTCGTGCAGAACACGCAGCACCCCGTAGCTGAACTTTGTCTCATCGGGGCTTGCGCCTACCATGGCGATGGTTTTGACCGATTTCAGGATGTCAGCCAGATAGGCCTGATCGTAATCATAAAGGTCGTCAAGTGCAGTGACTGGCATGATCAAATGTCCTTAGGTAAGGCGATATCCGCCTTGAGTTCATGAGGTTCCAGCGGGTCGAGAAAGGGATTGCGATACAGTTTGTCATGGCTTTCAACGCCAATCTCGATCGTGCAGTCAGATACCGGCCGCGCCACACAAAGAATGACATAACCATTTTTGATCTGCCGATTGTTCAGGGCAACCTGTCTGCGCTGATCAATCTCCCCTGCTGTCAGCTTCGCCGCGCAAGTGATGCACCCGCCGTATTTACAGCCATAGGGAAGATCCAAACCATGTTCGCGCAAAGTATCCAGCAATGGCCGCCGTGCATCGACCTGATACGTCGCGCCGCCACGGTTGGCGATGGTTATGGTCCGGGTCTCTATCACAGCCAAATATCGCTGGTGCAATCGCCACCGGGATAGCGGGTTTCATGACATCGGCTGGGGCCGTTTGGTTCCTTGCCAAAATCAACGATGAAATCTTCGTTGATCTTCATGCCGCCATTTTCAACGTCACAATCGATCATCACCATCACGCCGCCCTGTTCGCGGATTTCGGGGTAGAACTGGTTGTCCCAGGTCGAGAACAGCGATGTGGTGACATAAAGCCGCTTGCCATCCAGGCTAAGCTGGAACATCTGCGGCCCACCCGCCATTTTGACCCCGTTGACCTCTGGCGCCTTGCCCAGCAAGCCACCCATAAAGACCTGGCCGGTCAGCTTTGGATTATGCGGGTCGGTGATATCATACTGGCGCATATCGCCATGCAGCCAGTTATTGAGATAGAGATATTTATCATCCATCGACACCAGAATGGCCGACATGACCCCGGGCACGGGGATTGGCCATTCGGGATGCGGTTCATTTTCCACATCGATGATTTTTTCCCATTCCCATTTTCCCGCTTCAGATTTCCAGAAATGGATGACGTTTGATGATAATGCAGCGCCACAGAACCCATGGGTGCTGTCAGGATCGTGCAGGAATTTGACCTCTAGCGGGATCAGCCCGTCCTCACCCAGATACATGGTCTCAATCGGTTTACGCTTTTCAAAATCCCAAATGTGCAGACGGCGTCCGTATTTCAGGTGCCCGACCTCTTCCAGATCAAAGCCCGGCATAAATGTGTTTGGCGCAGCCCATTCCGAACTGACCATCACATTGTGCCTTGGCTGATACCAGAAGTCGTAGCCGAACGGGATATCACCCATCGACTCTTCCCATCGTCCGATTATTTCGAAATCTTTGTTCATATGCAGGTAACCGCCGGGCGCCTCACCCTTGGCATCCCCCAGAAACGAAATGATGATTTCGGAGCCCAGACAATGAACCGTATGCGGCCCAGACAGGTTGGCTTTGGATTTTATCTCCGCGCCTTCGATGACTTTGTGCAGGCGCGGCGCGCGCGGATCCGTTGCCGTGTCCACAACGTGAATATTGTTGGAACGCACGCCAGGAACCAACAGATACTTGCGGGACATGGAACTGTCGTCATGGCAAGACGAACAGGCATTCCAACCCATATGGTGCAGCTCATCGCCGATGCCGGGCATTTCCAGCCGGTGGATGACCTGCGAATAGGTTGGGCTATCGGGATCGGCATCAACAGTGGCCAGATAGTCCGGTTTTTGAATACCCGTGCCCGTGTAAATCGCAATCGTGTAAAGCAGCTTCTCCCGAGGTGCTTTGATGGCCTCGGCTGGGCTTGCATAGCCCGGTCCGCAGCAAACTCCGTCCATCATCACGTTCCTCCCTTGCGATGAGTTAATATATCTCATATAACGATAATTGAATTATCACAAGGTAAGAATATGCATCTTGAACGCCTTACATTGATTTTAGAGATTGTCGCACAGAAAGGCGAAACGACCGTTGCGGACATTTGCAAACATTCGGACCTGCCGAAACCCTCTGCATATCGGTTGGTGCAGGATTTGGTGTGTGTTGGGTTGCTCGAACCTGTTGGGCGCGGTCGTTTTTCTGTCGGCGCACGTTTGAAAAGATTGTCGCAAACCGATCAATCCGATCTCGCTTTGGTGGAACTGATCGGCCCCATGCTGAAACAGGCCGCAATTGATCACGGGGCGACGTTCTTTCTGTCTCGGCTGCGGGGCCGCGCTGTGGAGATCATTCATGTCGAGACACCAGAAACCGGGGTCTCCTATCTTCATCCGGGTCTGGGAAGACGCCCTTTGCATGCCTGTTCTTGTTCAAAGGCGATCGTTGCGTTCAATCCAAACCTTGAGGTCATTCAAGACCTCGAAGGCCGGTTAAAGGCCTATACCGAATTTACGCTGACAAACGTCAAGGACCTTAACGAGGAGCTCAAACTCATCCGCCGGAAAGGCTACGCAGAATGTGTAGAAGAGATAGAGCGCGGCATGTGCTCTGTCGCGTCGCCCCTTGGCACTACCGGGATCGGTGCAACCCTGTCGATCGGCGCAACCGGATCCGTGCGGGTCTTTACATCAGATTTTCGGTCAAAAATCGGTGCAGAGTGCATAGATCTGGCCGAAAGAACTTTGCAGAAGCTAGGCTGGGATAAAGTCGTTGCAGATCAACGTAGATCGGTTTCATAAGCGCGTTCAGCGATTGCCTTGATAATCCCGGTGCCAGCCATCCCCACAAATCCATACGCGGGCTGTTCAAAAGCAGCCGCATTCCGTTAGCTCCGCCCATTCTGGTTCAACGTGAATCTGTTGTGTTTCAGGCTCTGGGCTCTTCATGCCTCGTCCCCTTGATACTTCCAAATTTGAAGATACGGGCGTAGAAATCACGCGGCCATTCAGTTATTTCTTTGCGCTGAAGGGCCTCCACAAACTTCTGTGGTCATAATGCGTAATGGACTGCATAGACATGCCAGTGCTGAGACCCCGCGATATCTGCCCGCGCTGCCAAACACTCTATCTTCGCTCAAGGATTAAAGTGTTGTGCTCACCTGTTGAATGTATCCCCGCGAAGTAGACACCTGGTGATCAAAACAACACCGACGTAATACTGCCAGAATACCGACGTGATACAGCCTGTCCGAATCCCGTTTACCCGGGATGTCCATTGGCATAGTTTTGCCCCATGCAAGAGTCGCAGGATTTCCATCACCTGAAAGCCATGTTGGAATGGCAGGTCGCGCTGGGCGCGGATGAGGCGATATTGGATGCGCCGGTGGATCGCTATGCGGCGGCGGTAGTGCCAAAACCCGCCAAGCAGCCCGCGGCCGAACCGGCCCAGCCGGTGGGCATGAGCATTGATCCAGTGACCCAGGCGCAGACGATGGCGGGTGCGGCAGACAGTCTGGAGGCGCTTGCCGATGCGCTCAGCCGCTATGAACATTGCGAGTTGAAGAAGGGTGCGCGCAATCTGGTCTTTGCCGATGGCCGGTCAGAGGCTCGCGTGATGATCATTGGTGAGGCCCCGGGCCGGGATGAGGATATTCAGGGTCGCCCCTTTGTCGGGCGGGCCGGGCAGTTGTTGGATCGGATGTTTGCTGCCATCAACATGGGTCGCGACGAGGCCGACGCCAATGCGGCGCTTTACATCACCAATATCCTGCCCTGGCGGCCGCCGCAAAACCGCGATCCCAGCTCTGATGAGATCGCCATGCTGCGCCCCTTTGTCGAGCGCCATGTTGAACTGGTCGCGCCGGATGTGATTGTTTTGATGGGAAATATCTCTTGCGGCGCTATATTGGGGAAACGTGGCATCACCCGGATGCGTGGCAAATGGGCGGAGGCCTTTGGCCGCCCGGTCCTGCCGATGTTTCATCCGGCCTATCTGCTGCGCAACCCACAGGCCAAGCGCGAGGCCTGGCATGATCTGTTGATGCTGCAGGCCCGGCTGAGGGATCTGGGATGAAAGTGCTGGCCTTTTCCGACCTGCATCATTCGCGTGCCCGGGCGGCGGATATTGTTGCAGCCAGTGCCGGGGCTGATCTGGTGATTGGGGCCGGGGATTTTTGCAACATGCGCCAAGGGCTGGAGGATGCTTTGGCAATGCTGGGCGCGATCAAGGCCCCGATGGTGGTGGTGCCGGGCAACGCGGAAAGCGCGGATGAGCTGCGTCAGGCCGCCCATGCAGGAACCACAGTGTTGCATGGCGATGGGGTGGAAATTGACGGCGTTTGCCTGTTTGGCCTTGGCTACGGCGTGCCGGTCACGCCTTTTGGCGAATGGTCTTGTGATATGAACGAACAGACCGCTGCGATGATGCTGACCCCGTGTCAGCATGCCGACATCTTGGTCACCCATTCCCCGCCCAAGGGGACCGCGGATGTCACCTCTGTGGGGATGTCCGTTGGGTCCACCGCGATCCGTGCGGCGATTGAACGCATTCAACCCGGGCTGGTCTTATGCGGTCATATCCATGACTGCTGGGGGCAAGAGGGGGCGATTGGCGCAAGTCGTGTTGTCAATCTGGGCCCCACGGTGAACTGGTTCGAAATAAATTGAAATCAGAGGCTTAACATGAGCGATAAAGAGTTCATCCCGGTTCGGATCGCGGTTTTAACGGTCTCTGACACACGGAAAATAGATCAGGACCGGTCCGGTCAGGTGCTGGTGGATCGGATCGCGGCTGCCGGGCATCATCTGGCCGATCGCAAGACTTTGCCGGATGAACGGGACCAGATCGCCAGCCGGTTGCGTGACTGGTGTGCAAACCCCGAAGTTGACGTGGTGATTTCCACCGGCGGCACCGGCCTGACGGGACGCGATGTGACGGTCGAGGCGCATCGCGATGTTTACGAGAAGGAGATCGAGGCCTTCGCCACAGTTTTCACCATGATTTCGTATGAAAAGATCGGCACATCGGCGGTACAGTCCCGTGCCACGGGCGGTGTGGCCAACGGAACTTATCTCTTTGCGCTGCCGGGCAGCCCCGGGGCCTGCAAGGACGCCTGGGATGGAATTTTGCGGGCGCAGCTCGATTATCGGCACAAGCCTTGCAATTTTGTTGAGATTTTCCCAAGGCTCGACGAACATCTGCGCAGAAAGTAATCTGTGATACCGAAAGCAATCGTGACCTGCCTGATCTGAATTTTCGAGTAAAGTCAGGTGGATCGATAGAAAGGGGCCCCATGCGGTTTCTGACTCGCAGTCTGACCGGTCTGTTCCTGCTGTCTCTGACAGTGGCGTTGTTGACCTTGTCGGGCCATGTGATCTGGACAGCGGTGTCGGAACGACTGAATGACGGCGGACTTCAGCGCGAGGTGCGCGAACGTGTTTTTGCTGTTCATGTGGTGACCTATGAGGCCCAGACCATTGCCCCGGTTCTGTCCGCCTTTGGTCAGGTGCGCAGCCAGCGGATATTAGAGCTCCGCGCCCCGTCGTCGGGGACGATCACGGCGCTGTCGGACCAGTTTGTTGATGGGGGCCGCGTTCAGGCGGGCGAAATCCTGATGCAGGTCAACCGCGCCGAGACAGAAGCGACCGTCGCCCGGGCCAACGCCGATCTGGCCGACGCAGAGGCCGAAAAAACCGATGCCGCCATCGTCCTGGCCCTGTCGCGAGAGGAGCTTCTGGCGGCAGAAGAACAGATGCGACTGCAACAGGCGGCGCTAGCGCGTCAGTTGGACCTGCGATCGCGTGGGGTCGCGACAGAGGCCGCGATTGAGGCTGCGGAACTGGCATTGTCTTCGGCCCAGCAATCTGTCCTGTCGCAGCGAAGGGCAATCGCACAGGCCGAGGCGCGGCAGGCATCGGCAGAAACCGGGATTGCCCGCGCCCGAATTGATTTGTCAGAGGCAGAACGCGCCTTGGCCGATACGACGTTAGCGGCGGCTTTTTCAGGCACATTGGGAGAGGTAAATGTGGTCGAGGGCGGGTTGGTCTCTACCAATGAACGGCTGGCCATCCTGACCGATCCCGGCCAGTTGGAGGTATCGTTTCGTATTTCGGCGGCGCAATATGCGCGGCTTTTGGACAGCGCCGGACAGCTGATTGCGGCCCCGATCCAGGCGCGGTTGGGGGCCTCAGGGTCAGACCTGATCGCCATGGGTCAGTTAAGCCGCGAGAGCGCCACTGTGGGCGAGGATCAGACCGGGCGGCTGTTGTTTGCGCGGCTGGAGGGCACGCCGGCCCTGCGCCCCGGCGATTTTGTCGAGGTTGAGGTTCAGGAGCCTGAACTCACAAATGTCGCCCGCCTGCCCGCCACGGCCTTGGGGCCGGAGGGCACCGTGCTGATGATCGGCGAGGATGAGCGCCTGAGCGAGATGCGTGTCACCCTGCTGCGCCGGCAGGGGGATCAGGTATTGGTACGGGGTGAAGGGCTGGAAGGTGTCCCAATAGTCGCTGCTCGCACGCCGCTTTTGGGGGCAGGGATCAAGGTGCGCGCGATCCGGCAGGGCAGCGAAGCGGCAGGGCAGGCCGGGGATCCGCAGGCGACAGAGTCCGAGGGATAGGATGATCGGACCGCGCAGCATATTGGGATATTTCGTGCGCCACAAAACGGTGGCCAATCTGCTGTTGGTTCTGATGATGGTGTCGGGGCTGATGGCCATCCCGAATATGCGCGCCCAGTTCCTGCCCGATGTCATCGTCAACACCGTAACCGTCACAGTCCCGTGGGAGGGTGCGGGTCCCAGCGATGTCGATAACGGGATCGTGCAGTTGCTGGAGCCGGCTTTGCAGGCCGTCGAAGGGGTGGCCGAAACCACTGCCCGATCGACCGAGGGGCGCGCCAACCTGACACTGGAGTTTGAACCGAGCTGGGACATGTCGCGCGCCACAGATGAGGTGCAGGCCGCCGTTGATGCTGTCACCACCCTACCCGAAGGGGCCGATGAACCCGAAATCCGTCAAAACAGGTGGCGTGACCGGGTGACCGATGTGGTGATCACTGGTCCGGTCGGTGTCGAACAACTGGCCCGACTGGCGGATGAGTTTGTGGCCCGGCTTTATTCCGCGGGGATCACCCGCACCACCATTCGCGGCCTGACCGCCCCCACAACCATTGTCGAGGTTTCGGGTGCCAGGCTTTTTGAACATGATCTGACATTGGCAGAGATCGCCACGGTGATCCGGGGGGCGGCTGATGTCAGCCCGGCGGGCGATGTGACCGGGGCCAATGCCCGGGTCCGAACCGGGGCCGAAAAACGCTCTGCCGATCAGATCGCGGGATTGGCACTGCGCAGCGATGATCAGGGTGGCAAGCTGTTGATCGGGGATATCGCGACGATCCGGGTGGAGGGCGCGGCCAGCCAGCGCGCCTATTTCGTGGATGACAATCCGGCGATTTCAATCCGCGTGGACCGATCGGAATCCGGCGATGCCATCGGCATTCAGCGCACGGTCGAGGATGTCGCCGCCGACATGCGCGTCACCTTGCCCGAAGGGGTGCGTCTGGATCTGATCCGCACAAGGGCAGAGGCGATCACCAGCCGTTTGAACCTGCTTTTGGATAATGGTCTGGTCGGGCTGGGGCTGGTTGTCTTGCTGCTTTTCCTGTTTCTGAATGCGCGCACGGCGTTCTGGGTGGCGGCGGGTATCCCCGTGGCGATGCTGGCGACGATTGCGATCATGTATATGGCCGGGCTGACGATCAACATGATCTCGCTCTTTGCGCTGATCATTACGCTGGGCATCGTGGTGGATGACGCGATTGTAGTGGGCGAACATGCCGATTTCCGGGCGCGGCGTCTGGGCGAGGGCGCGGTTGAGGCCGCCGAGAATGCCGCCATTCGCATGACCCAACCGGTGTTTTCGGCCACCATCACCACGGTCATCGCCTTTTTCGGCCTGACCGCCATCGGCGGCTGGTATGGGCGGCTGATATCCGACATGCCCTGGACGGTGATTGCGGTTTTGCTGGCCTCGTTGGTGGAATGTTTTCTGATCCTGCCCAACCATATGTCGCATGCGCTGGCCCATGTCGGACGTGGGCATTGGTATGACTGGCCCAACCGTCAGGTAAACCGCGGATTTGGCTGGCTGCGCGACGGGCCGTTTCGTGTGTTCCTGCGCTGGGTGATCGTGGGGCGTTACGCGGTTCTGGCCGGGGCGCTGTTGCTGCTGGCGACACAGGCGGCGACCTTTATCCGGGGGGATCTGCAATGGCGGTTCTTCAACGCACCGGAACGGTCATCGGTGACGGGGAATTTCGCCATGGCTTCTGGCGCGGGGCGGGCAGAATCGCTGGACATGCTGCGCGAGTTTCAGCGCGCCACCAGTACCGTGGCTGATCGCTATGCGCAGGACTATGGCCAGTCACCGCTGGCCTACGTGATTGCAGAGGTCGGTGGCAATGCCGGGCGCGGCCTGTCGGGCACCGATCGCAAGGAGCCTGACCAGCTTGGCGGGATATCTATCGAATTGATCGATGCAGACTTGCGCCCCTATACCGCCTTTGATTTCGTGGCCGATCTGCAGACAGAGGTGCAGACCCATCCCTTGGCAGAGGTCGTCAGTTTTCGCCGCTGGCATACCGGGCCACAGGGTGGATCACTGGTGGTGACCTTCAGTGGATCAAATGTCGAGACATTGAAAGCCGCGGCAGAGGCGCTGAAAACCCGGCTGGCCCCGTTCCCGGAAATATCCGCGCTAGAGGATGACCTGTCCTATGACAAGGACGAGCTGATCCTGGAACTGACCCCGCAGGGGCAGGCGCTGGGATTTGACATTGATAGTCTGGGACGGGTTCTGCGCAACCGATTGGCCGGGATCGAGGCCGCAACCTATCCTGATGGCCCACGCACGGCAGAGATCCGGGTGGAGCTGCCGGCATCAGAACAAACCGCAGATTTTCTGGAACGCAGCCAGATGCGCACACCAATGGGCACTTATGTGCCACTTGCCGATATCGTGTCGGTGCGAAACCAATCGGGATTTTCTGCGATCAATCGGCAAAACGGCGTGGCGGTTGTCGAGGTCAGCGCCGATCTGTCCCAGGATGATGCCGAACGCGCCAACGAGGTTGAAGCGTTGATCGAGGCGCGCCTTTTGCCTGACATCCAAAGCGAGTTTGGCGTCGACTGGCAGTTGCGTGGCCAATCCGAAGAAGAAGACCGTTTTCTGTCTGATGCAAGCTTTGGTTTTGTCATGTGTCTGGTGGGGATTTATCTGGTATTGGCCTGGGTCTTTTCCAGCTGGACCCGCCCATTGATCGTGTTGGCCATTATTCCCTTTGGTCTGATCGGGGCGATCTGGGGGCATAATTTCTGGGGCGTGCCGCTGTCGATGTTCAGTGTCGTGGGGCTGATCGGGATGTCCGGGATCATCATCAACGATTCCATCGTTCTGGTCACCACAGTGGATGACTACGCGCAAAGGCGCCCGCTGGTTACGGCCATTATTGACGGCACCGCCGACCGCTTGCGCCCGGTCCTGCTGACCACACTGACCACCGTCTTTGGGCTGGCACCACTACTGGCCGAGGGCTCGGTTCAGGCAGAGTTTCTGAAACCCGCTGTCATCACGCTGGTCTTTGGATTGGGTTTTGGTTTCGTGCTGGTTCTGATCATCGTCCCGGCGCTGTTGGCCATGCAAGAGGACGCCCGGCGTCTGATCCATGCGGCACGGCGCGGGCTTGGACGTGGCTTGTGGCGGCGCGCCCGTTCTGTGTCTCAGATGATCCTGACGGCGTCTTTGGCGCTGGTCGTGCTTTTCGCGGTGACATTGGTGCCGGCAGTGTTGAACGGTGCCTTGCCTGCGCTTTGGTTGGGGCTGTTTCCGGTGCTGTCAGGCCTGTCTGCCGTTCTGGCGGGGGCGGTTCTGTTTACCATGGGCAGTGCCGTGGTGCTGCTCCTGGCCTGGGCCCTGTCCCTTGGCCTTGTCCACCCACGCAGGCGTTGATGCGTCAGCCCGTACAGCCCTGAATGTCATAGGCCCGATCCCCTGACAGCAGGGTGATCCGAATGTCTGACCGGCTGAGGCTGAAGGGCTGCGCGCTAGGCGGCACCATCTCTGCGGTCGAGGTTAGGACGCTTCCGGCCTGATGTGATTCTGACGGGCTGATCCAGATCATTGGATCGGGCAATTCAAAGACCGCGACCGTGTCAGATCCCATATCCGCCATCGCGATATTCGCGGTTACGCGCAATCCGTCCGAGATCGGTTCAAATTCGCAGCGTGCCGGGCCAATGCCGGCCTCTGACGCGGGGCGGGGGTGATCTGCCATGGCGGCGACGATCCGGCTGTCGCGATCGCTAATAGCGCCGTTCAGCTGGGCATCAAATTGCAGATTGATCGGCACACAGACCGTTTCGCACACACCCATGGATACGGTCGCCTTCAGCCGCAGGGGGCTGTTCGCGTCTGCGACCGTCAAAGACAGCGGCAGAATGAACTCATCACTATAGCCATAAGATTGCAGGCCATTGATTTCAAACACTTTGGGTGTGGGCCAGTGAATGTCGACGTCGCGAATATTTTCGGAACCCGACCAGTCAAATTGCGGGGGAATGCCGCCTTCGCCCGGAACCCGCCAATAGGTCTTCCATCCGTCTTTCAGCGTGATTTTCAACGCGGCGATGTGTTGGGTGCCCCCGTCGCGCCAACCGGGCAACATTTGGACCGTGATAATGTCATCGGCCATCTGCGCTGGCGCCTGGGACGCCAACACACCCAGGGTGCAAATGGCACCCGCGATCATGTGTTTCAAATTCATGGGGCCATCATAGTCTGGCGGCGCGGGTTGAAAAGTCACATTCAGCCGACTTTTTCGTGATCACATCACCGCACCTTGCACAGCACAGTTGCAACTCCCATTGTTGAGATATGAAACAAACAGACGACACACTGCATCTGACAGGCAAACTGTTGATTGCGATGCCCGGTATGGGCGACCCCAGATTTGATAAATCTGTTGTTTTTCTGTGTGTTCACTCCGAAGACGGGGCGATGGGCCTGATCGTCAACAAACCGACAGAAGAGATGAGTTTTCCCGAGCTTTTGGAACAACTGTCCATCGAATCAGGCGAAATTGATCAGATTCCCAGCGTCTATTTCGGTGGTCCGGTGGAACTGGGGCGCGGATTTGTGCTGCATTCTGGCGATTATCAGCAACCCGACAGCACGTTGAAGGTGGATGCCGGATTTGGCATGACCGCATCATTGGAAGTGTTGGAAGATCTGGCGCAGGGCACCGGCCCGGACAGGGCCATTTTGGCACTGGGCTATGCCGGTTGGGGCCCGGGTCAGTTAGAGGGCGAGATTGCCCAAAATGGTTGGCTGATCGCGGATGCAACCCATGCGCTGGTCTTTTCCGAGGATGATCAGGGGAAATGGGCCGCCGCGCTAAAGCATCTGGGGATTGATCCACTTTTGCTGTCCTCTGCCGCTGGTCGGGCCTGATCAGAAGAAATACAAGCCCACATACAGCGTCGCCAGCCCAGACAGCACGGATATCGCGACATTGCGCGTCCACAACCCGATGGCAATCGTCACAATGGCTGCTGCAGAACGAACCGGATCGGGCTGGCCCCCGGTTGCGGCGGGCCACAGGATCAGTGGCGCCACCAAGCCCGGGATCACCGCAACCGGCGTATAGCGCAGCAATCTTAGCGCCCAAGCCGGTAGCTCGCGGGCGCCAATCAAACCGATAAAGGAAAAGCGGAACAGGTACGACCCGATGCCCAGGGCCGCAATGACCAGCCAGATAGAATAATCGCCCGTGATCATGCCGTCCGCCTTTCCATATAGATTTCTACCAGCGCGCCCGTGGCCATCGCCAGACCAGCAGCCACCAGCAGGCCCAGACTGTAGGGCAACCCAGCGAACACCAGCGCCGCAATGATCGAACACAATGCTGCGGCCAGATGTGCGACAGAGCGGATGGCGGGCGCAATAAGTGCCAGAAAGGTGATCGGCAGGGCGAAATCCAGCCCGTATTCCGGCGGGATCTGCGTGCCCAGCAGGGCGCCCACGATCGTCATGACATACCAAAGGGGCAGGATCGGGACCATAACCCCAATGAAAAACAAGATCTTATGACCCAAAGGCAGCTCTGGTTCTGCTTCGAACCGGGTGGCTGATACGGCATAGCTTTGATCCACCAGCAGATAACACAAGAATGCACGTTTCCACATTGGGGCCGGCCCCAGATGCGGCGTCAGCGCTGCCGAATACATGGCCATGCGCAGGTTCACAGCCAAAGATGTGGCAATCACAATCACCGTCGGCGCGTTTTCGGTCATCAACTGAATGGCGGTGAATTGCGCGGCTCCGGCAATCACCAGCACGCTAAAGCCCATGGTTTCATAGACGTTCAGCCCGGC
Organism: Roseovarius sp. YIN77; assembly: GCF_057219155.1. Taxonomy (NCBI): domain Bacteria; kingdom Pseudomonadati; phylum Pseudomonadota; class Alphaproteobacteria; order Rhodobacterales; family Roseobacteraceae; genus Roseovarius; species Roseovarius sp. YIN77. The sequence continues at coordinate 89,007 of NZ_JBXVVI010000007.1, read as the reverse complement.
CTCTGTCGCGACCACACCAAAAAGCATGGCAAAAGGCCCGATGACCAGAACAAAGGGCGCGCCGCCGCAGATTCCCTGCCAAAAGATTGATCGTTTGCTGGGTGTAGCCATGCCGTTTTCCTCATCCCATCGGGGGAAGTTTTGCCTGCTTTGTCATGCAAACGCAATCCACGCTCAGATGCAATGTTGGTCAGTCGAATGTTCCGGCGACCCGGCCCAGTAACATAAAAGCCCGTGCCGATCTGGTGTTGGCCAGGGCAGCCATTTCGCCATCGCCCGCGCGCTTTTCAAAGCTGGCCAAAGTCTTGTCAAACTCGCGCAGAAAATGATGCGCGGCGTCGCGGAATATCTGATCTTGTTTCATCCGTCCGGCGCTAAGTGCCAGCGATGACCGATCCCGGATCCCCCCGATTGCCGCGATATCGGGTCCGCGTGTGCCGGTGGCAAATTTGCGCCAGATATCAGGCCGCGCCCGGTCGGGAATCAGATCGTCTGTGTAAATCCCGTCCTGGCTCATCAATGTCAGCACATCCTGAGCGGCACGCACCAGCTTGGCCGTTTGGCGGTCTTTCAAGGCGCGACGCAGGGCGGCAAAACCTTCGGCGTCGTTTTCTGTGTCGGGGAAATTCAGGGCCCGAATGAAATCATCGTTTGAGATCGGGTCCCGTAACTCTTCGGCGGGGGTCCCCAAGGCCAGTGCCGCCTGACCATCGGCGGGTTTTGCCGCTGGTCCGGCACTGGCAGCTGACCTAGCTGTGTCGCGGGTGGCAAAAGTAGCAATAGTGTTTTCGGTCTGGCGCTGGGCGGCAACGATTTCTTCGAGCTTGCGTTCGACCGTTGGCCGAACCCCGAGCCCGCCGGTTTGCACTTGCGTCAGATAGGCCCGGCGCATGGCATCCAGGGCCAGTTGCAGGCGCGCGCTTTCCTGCCGCATCACGCGGGCATTGCGCGCTGCAAGCGCCCCGATCCAGATCACCGCAACCGGCAGGAAGATCGACATCACCACCATGACAAAGGTCAGCGCATCCGCACTTTCGCCCACACCGCCGAGAACGGTGAAAAACAGCACAACGGCCAGCAGCCAGCAGCCGCTCAGCACCAATGCAATGATGTCAGAGGGTTGAAGCTCGGACATGCTGGATTTGCCGAAAACCCCAAAACTGACCGGGGGCTCTTTTTTGTCCTGTGCCATGGGTCTGATCCTCTTGGTCAGACGAAACTGATTTTTAAAACTTCGTAGCTGCGTTCGCCGCCCGGGGTTCTGACCTCGACACTGTCACCTTCGTCCTTGCCGATCAAGGCACGGGCAAGGGGGGATTTGATGTTCAGGCGGCCGCTTTCAATATCGGCCTCTGGCTCTCCAACGATTTGATAGGTCTTTTCCTCGTCCGTATCTTCGTCAACCAAGGTCACGGTCGCGCCAAATTTAATGGCTCCGGACAGACGGGTTGGATCGATCACCTCGGCCCGCGAAAGCGTGCCTTCGAGCTCCTTGATCCGACCTTCGATAAAGCTCTGTTTTTCACGGGCAGAATGGTATTCGGCATTCTCTGACAAATCGCCATGCTCGCGCGCCTCGGCAATCGCCTTGATGATGGCAGGCCGTTCGACGGTCTTCAGCGTTTTCAGTTCCTGATCCAGCGCAGAATGGCCTGCGCGTGTCATCGGTATCTTGTCCATAGTTGCCCTATTGTGCCGGAAAAAGAGTGCAGCAATCCTGCTGTTAACTCAACTGGCGCCGGAAAAGTCAATAGCATGCGGCGGGTGAACTATCGCAGAGCACGCTATTCGCCGGTTTGTACCTGTATTTTGCCGTGAATCGACCGGTTTCATCCATTTTGTTGCGTCATAAAGTGGCACCCGAAGTACCAATTAGGAAATTATTGTGCGCTTCGCATTGACCGGGAAAGGTCGGTTCGGATAACGGTGCCTGAACCGATTCAGTGAGCTATGCCGCAAGGTGCCAAATGAGGGAAAAGAATGTCTGAGATCGAACGCGAATCCATGGAATACGATGTCGTCATCGTGGGCGCCGGTCCGGCCGGTTTGTCTGCCGCGATCCGATTGAAGCAACTGGATGCTGACGTCAACGTCGTTGTGTTGGAAAAGGGCTCTGAAGTGGGCGCGCATATCCTGTCGGGCGCCGTGTTGGACCCGTCAGGCATCGACGCCCTGATCCCCGACTGGAAGGAAAAAGGCGCGCCGATCACGGTGCCGGTGAAAGAAGACAACTTTTATGTTCTGGGCGAGGCTGGCAAGGTCCGCATCCCCAACTTCCCGATGCCACCCCTGATGAACAACCACGGCAATTATATTGTGTCGATGGCCAATGTCTGCCGCTGGATGGCCGAACAGGCCGAAGAAATGGGTGTCGAGATCTTCCCCGGCATGGCCTGTTCCGAACTGGTTTACGGCGACAATGGAGAGGTCAAAGGCGTCGTTGCCGGTGAGTTCGGCAAGAACGCGGATGGCACCCCGGGCCCGTCTTATGAGCCCGGCATGGAGCTGCACGGCAAATATGTCTTCCTGTCCGAGGGCGTGCGCGGATCGCTGTCCAAAGAGGTGATCGCCAAATACGATCTGGCCGCCAATTCCGATGTGCAGAAATACGGCATCGGGATGAAAGAAATCTGGGAAATTGATCCGGCCAAGCACAAAGAGGGCACCGTGACCCACACCATGGGTTGGCCCTTGGGTGGCAATGCCGGTGGCGGGTCCTTTGTCTATCACCTGGACAACAATCAGGTTTACGTGGGCTTTGTGGTGCACCTGAACTACAAAAACCCACACCTGTTCCCCTATATGGAATTCCAGCGGTTTAAGCATCATCCGATGATTGCCGACCTGTTGAAAGGCGGTAAGCGCGTGGCATATGGTGCCCGTGCAATTACCGAGGGCGGCTGGCAATCCCTGCCGAAAATGGTCGCACCTGGCGTGGCTTTGCTGGGCTGTTCTGCGGGTCTCGTGAATGTGCCGCGGATCAAGGGCAACCACAACGCAATGTTGTCGGGCAAAGCCGCGGCAGAAGCCGCGTATGCCGCCATTCAGGACGGTCGCGGCGGTGACGAACTGACCGCCTATGAGGCTGACGTGCGCGGCGGTGCCATCGCTAAGGACTTGAAGCGCGTGCGTAACGTCAAACCGCTATGGTCCAAGTTTGGCATGGCGGCCTCTCTGGTTCTGGGTGGGTTCGACATGTGGGTCGCAAACCTGACCGGTTGGAACCCGCTGGGCACGATCAAGCACGGCAAATCCGACGCGGCAGCAACAGAGGAAGCGTCCAATCACAAGGCCATCGATTATCCGAAACCCGATGGAACGCTCAGCTTTGACCGTCTGACCAATGTCAGCTTCTCGATGACCAATCACGAGGAAAGCCAGCCCGCGCACCTGCAATTGACGGATGACAGTATCCCGATGTCGGTCAACATGCCGAAATTCGCGGAACCGGCTCAGCGCTACTGCCCGGCGGGCGTTTACGAAATTGTCGACGACAAGTTCGTCATCAATTTCCAGAACTGCGTGCACTGCAAAACCTGTGACATCAAGGACCCGAGCCAGAATATTACCTGGTCTACGCCGCAAGGTGGCGACGGGCCCAACTACCCGAATATGTGATCAGATCAGGCGGGCCATGTGCCCGCCTTTTTTTGTCAGCAAACGGGTGCTGACGTGAACGTCAGCAACAGTGATCACAAATCATCCTGCGGCTATTGCGTGGTTGGGGGCATGCCGCTAGGCTCCTGCGGACCTTGGAGGAGGCAAAGATCGCATGATGTTCAGACGGACCACCGCTGTCGCTATTTCCGCCCTGATGCTCTTTGCTGGGCAAACCGCGCTGGCCGAAGGTTTAGCCGGGTCCTATCTGGCCGCGCGTCACGCCAGTCAGTCCTCTGACTACGAGGCAGCGTCGCGTTACTACGCATTAGCCTTGGCGCGCGATCCCTCCAACCCTGAACTGTTGGAATCCGCACTAGCGGCCTATATCGGCTTTGGCGATTTTGACCGTGCGGCGGTGATTGCCAAATCGATGCATGACATCGGCGTGCCCAGCCAAATCGCAGATTTGGTGGATCTGTCGCAAAGTTTTGTGTCAGAGGAATTCGACGCGGTCCTCCAGACTTATCAGGCGGGCAATGCCATCAGCCCCTTGGTGGATGGATTGATCAAGGCCTGGGCGCAGATGGGGGCCGGGCAAGTATCAGACGCGGTTGCCGAGTTTGACAAGGTCATCGCCACACAAGGAATGGAAAGCTTTGGCCTGTTGCACAAGGCCTTTGCGCTGGCCATGGTCGGCGATTTCGAGGGCGCTGATTACATCTTTTCCGGCGCGTCTGGCAATCCGATCCCGGCAACTCGATCAGGCATTATTGCGCATGCCGAAATCCTCAGCCAACTGGATCGTAACGACGCCGCGATTGAGCTGATTGAACAGACCTTTGGCGGGCGTTTCGACCCCGAAGTGTCGCGGCGGCTGGAGATTTTGAAAGAGGGGCAAACACTGCCCTATACGTTAATCCCAACGGCGCAGGCCGGTCTGGCAGAGGTGTTTTTCGACGTCGCCGGAATGCTGCAGAGCGAAAATGAACCTGCCTATTCGCTGCTCTATACCCGTATCGCCGAAAGTTTGCACACCGATAACGTGGATATCCTGTTGCTATGCGCGGCCCTTTTGGAAGATCTGGAACGCTATGAGCTGGCCACGTCAGTCTATGACAAGGTACCGCAATCGGACCCGTCCTTCTATATCGCGGAACTGGGGCGTGCGGATGCGCTTTATGCCTCGGACAAACCGGATGCGGCGATAGAGGTTTTGCGCCGTCTTTCCGAAACCCATGCCGATCTGCCCACGGTCCACACCGCATTGGGTGACACGCTGCGTCGCGAAGAGGAATTTTCCGCAGCAACAGAGGCCTATGATCGGGCGATCGCGCTTTATGATCAACCGGCCCCCACACAATGGCCAGCCTATTATGCCCGTGCCATCACCCATGAACGCGAGGGCAACTGGGATCAGGCAGAGGCCGATTTTCGCCACGCGCTGACCCTGTCCCCGGATCAGCCTTTCGTGTTGAATTATCTGGGCTATTCGCTGGTTGAACGGCGCGAAAAGCTGGATGAGGCGCTGGATATGATCGAAACGGCGGTCCAAGCGCAGCCGGATAATGGCTATATCACCGACTCTCTGGGCTGGGTTCTGTACCGTCTGGGTCAGTATGAGGATGCGGTGAAATACATGACCCGCGCCGCCGAACTGGAACCAGCCGATCCGATTATCAGCGACCATCTGGGCGATACGCTGTGGGCCGTTGGCCGGTTCAGAGAGGCAGAGTTTCAATGGCGCCGTGCCTTGTCTTTTATGACGGAGGACACCCCTGATGCCGACCCTGACCGGATGCGCCGCAAGCTGGAGGTGGGCCTTGATCAGGTCCTAGCCGAAGAAGGTGCAGAGCCCCTGAAGGTGGCCAATGGCAACTAAGGTCTTTGCCCCGGCAAAGGTAAACCTGACCCTGCACGTCACCGGCCAGCGCAATGATGGCTATCATCTGCTGGACAGCCTGGTTGCCTTTGCCGACATTGGCGATTGGTTGACGATCGAACCAGCTGATGAAATCTCTTTGACGGTCAGCGGCCCCTTTGCCGAGGGTGTGCCCACAGATCATCGCAATCTGGTCTGGCAGGCGGCTGCGCAGTTTGCACAACCCATTGCTATCCATCTGGAAAAGAACCTGCCGCATGGTGCGGGGATTGGCGGCGGATCATCGGATGCGGCGGCGATGCTAAAGGCGATGTCAGACCTGACTGGCCAGCCCGCGCCCGACGCAACCGTATTGGGCGCGGATGTGCCTGTCTGTATGCGCCGCCGCGCGACACGCATGGGCGGAATTGGCGAAGAGCTGCAGGATATCCGTGACCTTCCACGGCTATGGGCGGTGCTGGTCAATCCCGGCTGTCATGTGCCCACGCCCTCCGTGTTCCGGGCGCTGACCCAGAAAGCCAACCCGCCGATGCCGGACCCGCTACCGCGCTTTGAAAATACGCGCCAACTGATGCTGTGGCTAGCCGATCAACGCAACGATCTGGAGGTGCCCGCCACCGTACAAGCCCCTGTTATCGCAGATGTGTTGAAAACACTGTCGGTGCAATCCGGCGTGTTCCTGACCCGGATGTCTGGGTCAGGGGCAACTTGTTTCGGCCTGTTTGATGACCCTGGATTGGCAGAGATAGCAGCCCGACAAATCAAGGCCGACCACCCAGAGTGGTGGGTTCAGGCGTGCTGTTTGAACGGGGATATGCCGTAGGGAAAATGTAGGGTGGGCATTTTGCCCACCAATCGGTGTCGCAACACATGGTGGGCAAAATTGCCCACCCTACGGATCAACTTACCCGCGCCACCACGTAATCGGCGATATCGCGCAGCATCTCTTTGACCGGATGATCGGGTAGGGCGGTTAGCGCGGATTTCGCTTTTTCGGCCCAATCCAGTGCTTCGGCCCGGGTGTCTTCCATCGCTTTGTGTTTTTTCAACAGTGCCAGCGCAAGGTCCAGATCGCCATCGCGCTGGTCGCCCTTTTCAATCACCCGGGTCCAAAAGGCGCGTTCATCTACATCCGCCTTGGCCACGGCCTTGATCACTGGCAATGTCAGTTTGCGTTCGCGGAAATCATCACCGATGTTTTTGCCCGTGGCGTCAGATCCCCAGTAATCCAAGAGGTCATCAACGATTTGAAAACTGATCCCCAGCGCATCGCCGTAGTCATAAAGCGCCTGCACCTGATCGTCGGGCGCACCGGCAATCACGCCGCCGACCTCTGTCGCCGCAGAAAACAGCGCTGCCGTCTTGCCGCGCACGACTTGGCGGTAAATATCCTCATCCGTGGTCAGATTTTGCGCGGCGGTCAGTTGCAACACTTCGCCCTCGGCAATCGTGGCCGACGCATTGGCGAGGATATCCAAAACCCTGAGCGATCCGGTTTCCACCATCAACTGGAAGGACCGCGAAAACAGGTAATCGCCCACCAGAACGCTGGATTTATTGTCCCATAACAGGTTCGCCGTGGGTCGTCCGCGCCGCTGGGCGCTTTCATCCACCACATCGTCATGCAGCAGCGTCGCGGTGTGAATGAATTCAACCGTTGCGGCCAGATGGATATGATAGGGGCCGGAATAACCACACATCTTTGCCGCGGCCAGCGTCAGCATCGGGCGCAGGCGTTTGCCGCCGGCCTCTACCAGATGGGCGGTGACCTCTGGAATGCGCGGCGCGTGTTTTGACGCCATCCGGGTGCGGATCAGGCCGTTCACCTCGGCCATTTCATCGGCCAGATAGGCGGCCAGCGCGTCATGCGGTTTAACAGCAGTTTCGTCCAGACTCATCACGGTCTCGTGCCTTCATCGCGGCGTGGCTCGACAAATGCCCAGCGATGCCGTTATGTCCCCATTATGAAAGAGCTTCTCCGCACCAACGATCCAACAGTGATCGCCTATGCCAGCGCTTTGCTTCAGGGCGAAGGTATAGACTGCTTTCAAATGGACGTAAATATGAGCGTGCTGGAAGGATCGATTGGCATATTGCCGCGGCGTCTGATGGTCCGGCAGGCAGATTTGTTTCGCGCCCGCGCCGTGCTGCGCGACAACAAGATCGAAGCAGAGGGCCTATGAGTTTTGCCGATCACGATCTGACCCAAGATCAGTTTCTGGGCGGTCGCCTGACGATTTTCCAGCCCAGATCAGGCTACCGTGCCGGGGTGGATCCGGTTTTATTGGCCGCCGCCACACCGGCGAGGCCCGGCCAATCGGTGCTGGAACTGGGGTGCGGGTCTGGAGTGGCCAGCCTGTGCCTGTCGGCCCGTGTTGATGGGGTGTCACTCACCGGGGTCGAACTGCAACCCGATTACGCGGAACTGGCCCGGAAAAACGCAGAACACCTGCGCGTGGATATGTCTGTTGTCACATCGGATTTGCGTGATCTGCCGTCAGGGTTGAGGACCCGCAGCTTTGATCATGTCATCGCCAACCCACCCTATTTTCAGCGCCAGACAGGGACAGCAGCGGCAGAGCCCGGGCGCGAAACCGGGCTGGCTGGTGATACCCCGTTACAGGATTGGATGAGCGTCGCGGCAAAACGGTTGCACCCCAAGGGGGTCGTAACGATGATACAGGATATGCGCCGCCTTCCTGATATGTTGATCGCAGCTGCCAAGACCGATCTGGGCAGCGTAGAGACCTTGCCGATTGCATCACGCGTGGGGCGGCGCCCGCATTTGTTGCTGTTTCGGGCCCGCAAGGGCGGACGGGCGGCTTTTGTCATGCACGCCCCCCTGATCATGCATGAAGGAGCCCACCACACTGTTGACGGCGAAAGCTACTGTGCAGACATCACTGCCATATTGCGTGACGGCGCGGCCCTGAATTTTCCGAAATGACAGGGCCCTGCTGATCGGCGCTTTACCGCATGTCAACAATTTTTCCGTTTCAAGAGGTGACAGACAGAAAAATCTGTGCTGCACTGTAGAGGCAATCAACAAATAGGAGGATGGGTATGAGCGTCAGCGCGCATGTCGTAGAGCTTCAGAAGAAGCACCAGAATTTGTCGGCACAGGTCGAAGAGGCACTGAAACATCCCGGAATTGATGACCTGGAAATTGCAACGCTCAAGAAGCAAAAGCTTAAGATAAAAGAAGAAATATCAAGATTGACCGACGCATAGCGTCAGCGGGCGCTGGCCCGCGCGGCCAGCGCCGCACCGCCCGTGATCAATAGTGCAGCGAGGATCAGGGCCGGGGTTGCTTGTGCAATCCCAAAGAGAATCAGTACCAGTGTCGACAACAACGGCGCGGCGTAGGATGCGACGCCCAACAGTTGAATATTGCCCTGCTTCATCCCGATGTCCCACACGTAAAATGCCAGACCCACGGGCCCCAATCCCAAGGCGACGATGCTGATCCAGCCAATTGCGCCGTTTGGCCATGTGGTATGTTCAAACACCAGATGCGCCGCAACGGACAGCGCCGCAGTCAGGGCGCAGAACACGGTGACGCTGGTTGTGGAAACTTTTCCCAGCCGTCGTGACAAGACCGAATAACCCGACCATGTCAGCGCGCAAAGAACGGCAAACCCGTAACCTGGTAGCGCCTCTACCGAGAATCCACCGCCACCCCGCAGGATGATCAGGGCCGCCCCGCCAAACCCCAGGGCCGCACCGATCAAGTGCCCCTTTTTCAAGCTTTCACCGGGCAATAATCCGGAGAACAGCACGATCAGCAGGGGCCACATATAGGCGATCAGCCCAGCCTCTGCCGCTGGGGCCAGCCGGAGCGCTGTGAAATAAAACAGGTGATAGCCAAAGAGCCCCGCCGTGCCAAAGGCGTAGACCTTCCACGACACGTGCCGCAGCTCCGCCACACGACCGGACTGAAGCGTCCAGATCACCCCGACGCAAGTGGCAATGGCAAAACACATGGCATTCAATTGCAGGGGAGGGACTGGTTCACTGCCGACGGTGAACAGCGCCAACAAAGACCATAGCAGGATGGCAAAAAACCCAATTAACGTGGCGCGTTTGCGTGTCATGAATGTCCCTTTTCCATGACCAAATGCTATTCAAGATAGGGGACGCCCTGTCAAACAAAAAGGCCGCCCCACTGGGACGGCCTGTGTTGTTCTTTGGCGCAGGATCAGGCGAAGAATTGCGCGCCGTTGGCCGAGATAGTCGAACCATTGATGAACTGAGAGTCATCAGAGGCAAGGAAGGCCACACAACGCGCGATTTCTTCTGGCTCGCCCAGTCGGCCCGCTGGGATTTGGCCGATGATGCTTTCGCGCACCTTCTCTGGCACCGCCATCACCATTTCGGTGGCGATATAGCCGGGACAGATGGCGTTGGCGGTAATGCCGGCGCGCGCGCCTTCCTGGGCCAGGGATTTCACGATGCCCAGATCGCCAGCCTTGGTTGCGGCATAGTTCACCTGTGCGAACTGGCCTTTTTGACCATTGATCGAGGAGATCACGATCACGCGGCCGAACTTGCGTTCACGCATGCCGGGCCAGACCGGATGCACGGTGTTGAAGACGCCGGTTAGGTTGGTGTCGATCACCTGTTGCCACTGATCCGGGGTCATTTTGTGGAAGGGTGCATCGCGGGTGATGCCGGCATTGGCAACCACGATGTCGATGGGGCCCAGATCGGCCTCGACCTGGGCGATGCCTGCCTGGCTTTCCTCATAGCTGGCGACGTTCCATTTATAGGTTTTGATGCCGGTCTCTGCGGTGAACGCACCGGCGGCTTCGTCATTGCCGGCATAGCTGGCAGCGACGGAATAACCGGCGTCTTTCAGGGCTTTGGAAATGGAGGCGCCGATGCCGCGCGATCCTCCGGTGACGAGTGCAACTCTGGCCATATGGTGTGATCCTTGTCGTAATGTTTTTAATGTTTGATAGGCGGTGCGCGGCTTGACCGCGCACCAAATGTCGTCAGTCGCGTTCCACGCAGAGCGCAACACCCATGCCGCCGCCGATGCAAAGCGTGGCGAGGCCCTTTTTGGCGTCGCGGCGCTGCATCTCGAACAGAAGCGTGTTCAGAACCCGGCAGCCAGAGGCGCCAATCGGGTGGCCAATGGCAATCGCGCCGCCATTGACGTTCACGATGTCAGGGTTCCAGCCCATATCCTTGTTCACGGCGCAGGCTTGGGCGGCGAAAGCTTCGTTGGCTTCGACCAGATCCAGATCGCCAACGCTCCAGCCTGCTTTGTCCAATGCCTTGCGGCTGGCATGGATCGGGCCCACGCCCATGATCGACGGGTCCAGTCCGGCGGTGGCGTAGGAGGCAATCCGGGCCAGTGGTTGAATGCCGCGCTTTTCGGCGTTGTCGGCAGACATGAGCAAAACCGCAGCAGCACCATCATTGATACCCGATGCGTTGGCCGCCGTCACCGTGCCGCCATCGCGCACAAAGGCCGGGCGCATTTTTTGCATCGCTTCAATCGTTGCGCCGTGGCGAATATATTCATCCTTATCGACCACGATATCGCCCTTGCGGGTTTTCACAACGAAAGGCACGATTTCGTCGTTGAACTTCCCGGCGTTTTGCGCGGCCTCGGCCTTGTTCTGGCTGGCCAGAGCAAATTCATCCTGCATCTCGCGGCTGATCTGCCATTTTTCGGCAACGTTTTCGGCGGTCTGACCCATGTGATAGCCGTTGAACGCATCCCACAGCCCGTCCTTGATCATCGAGTCGATGAACTTGGTATCGCCCATTTTGGTGCCGGCCCGCAGGTGGGTCACATGCGGCGACATTGTCATATTTTCCTGACCACCGGCGGCAACGATATCCGCGTCACCCAGCATGATGTGCTGCGCGCCCAATGCAACAGTCCGAAGGCCCGAACCACAGACCTGGTTAATACCCCAGGCGGCGGAATCCTGCGACAGGCCAGCCTTGATATGGGCCTGACGGGCCGGGTTTTGGCCCTGACCGGCGCTCAGCACCTGGCCCAGGATGGTTTCCGAAACTTCGCTCTTTTCAATTCCGGCGCGTTTGACGATTTCTTCCAATACGGCGGCACCCAGATCATGGGCTGGCGTGTTGGCGAAAGAGCCGCTGAAGCTGCCAACAGCAGTCCGGGCAGCAGAGGCGATAACGACATTGGTCATATGCAGGTTCCCTAGCAGACAAGCAGGGAATTCCCGTCCCACCCGTCGGATGGCGATTCGGGAAATCCCCATGGATTATGCGATAGTGATAGGGGGAAAGCTGCAGTGCAGCAACCGTCAGAATGTCACAGCAAGGTAATAAAATTGCGCGATCAGGCCGAAATTGTCACATTTTGTTCGCGATCATAAACTAATTCCGGCGCGCCGAACAAATATCCCTGCAAACAATCCATGCCCATCTGGGTGACCATTTCTGCATCGCGGCGCTGTTCTACCGCCTCTGCCACGGTGAACATATCGAAATGTTCTGCAATGGAAACCAGCGCCCGCGCCAGAACCTGATTGTCAGGAAGGGTGCTGATGTTCTGGATAAACTGCCCGTCGATTTTGATGATGTCGAACAGAAAGTCGCGTAAATAGCGGAAAGATGTGTATCCGGCACCGAAATCATCCAGCGCAAAGCTGACCCCGCGACCACGCAGATCACCCATGAAACTGGTCACAACCTCTGGCATGACCATGGCAGAGCTTTCGGTGATTTCCAGGATCAGCCGTTCGGCAATCTGGGGGGCATTCTCGGTGCCTTGGTTCAAAATCTCTATCCAGCGCCGATAGCCGATGGACCGCGCCGACATGTTGATGGACAGTCGCAGGTCGGGGTCTGCCGCCAAGGCGCTCAACCCCATTTCCAGCGACAGGCAATCCAGAATGCGGCCAACCTCTGTGTCCTCTACCACGGAAATAAACTCTGCTGCCGGAATGGCGCGGCCGGATTGATCCAGAATGCGCAATAACCCCTCGCGAAAGACAACCCGATTGGGGTTCTTTGCGGACACGACAGGCTGATAGGCCAGAACTGCGTCTTTGCGCAAAAGCGCCTTTCGCACCAGATCGATTGTGTCGCGATCCCGCCCATTGATCGCGACATTCAGCGGGCTGGAAAGCTCTCTGGCGATTTCGGCGCCGATTGAGGACAGATCTGGTTGCATCGTGATCCTCTGCTGCAGATAGTCCCTAGTATGAGGTGAGTTTGCTAACAGAGTGTAAATGACTCTATAAATACACGCTATAAGGGAATTTTAAAATGACAGAACGGTGTGGCTGGGTGGGTCTGGAACAAATCTATGTGGATTATCATGACCACGAATGGGGTGTGCCGGAATATGACAGCCGCGCCTTGTGGGAAAAGCTGATCCTTGATGGGTTTCAGGCCGGGCTTAGCTGGATCACCATCCTGAAAAAACGCGAAAACTTTCGCGCGGCCTTTCAGGGGTTTGATCCCAACGTGATTGCCGGATGGGGTGAGGCGGATGTTCAACGGCTGTTGGGCGATGCCGGCATTGTGCGCCATCGCGGCAAGATCGAGGCCACGATCACCAATGCCCGCGCCTGGCAACAGATCGAGGCGGCGCAGGGATTTGACCGGTTTCTGTGGGATTATATGGGCGGCTCACCCTTGCAAAACCAATGGCGGCAGTTGTCAGATGTCCCGGCAGAAACGGATTTGTCACGTCAAATCTCTAAAGATCTGAAGAAGGCCGGGTTCAAGTTTTGCGGCCCTACGATCGTTTATGCCTTCATGCAGGCGGTGGGTATGGTCAATGATCACCTGCTGGACTGCCCCTGTCATCAGTCGATCCGGGATTTGTCGTCCTAGTATTGTTTCCAAACCCGACATATCGGTAGAGTCCAGAATCCCCCTAAAATTGCATTGTTTCGGGATATCTGCGCGACACTGAATTGTGCCGAACGTGGACTTTAAGCGTCTTAATTTCAAAAACTGTTTCTGAATCGGAAATCAAAAATTAAATAAAATTGTTTAATTACAATTATTTCCATATAAAAATCACAATTCAGATCAATTTCGAACGCAATGCTCAGCGAAGTTCGCCGCAAGTTAAGTGTCGCCGTCAATCAATTTGATTGCGCTGACGCTAGGGAAATTAAGATGCAATCTAGGGGCGTTTGACTTGCGGATCGGATTAAAAGCTATGGCAAAGGTTTCTTCATTTAAACGCGATGAGAGCGGATCGATGAGCGTGTTTAGCCTGTTCATCTTCACCACCACATTGATCATCGCGGGTTTGGCTATTGACGTTGCCAATCTCTACTCTGCCCGGACGCGCCTGCAGGTGGCCGCTGACAGTGCCGCCCATGCCGCACTTTACATGCGGGAAACCAAGTCAGAGACAGAAGCCAAAGCCGCTGCGCTGGCATTGGTGTCAAACACCATGCGGCAAAGCCTTTATGGCATGGTGCTGACATCTGATGATATCGAATTTGGTGATTGGGATGAGGATGCGCTCAGCTTTACACCGCGCTCTGGCTCCAGAACCGCTGTGCGCATTGCGACCCGCCAGATTGCAGATCGCAACAACGCCGTTGGAAACTATCTTCTGAAACTGGTGGGTGTGCCGACATTCAACGTCAACACCCCGTCTGTGTTTGTCACCCATCAACCACCGTGCATGTCCGAGGGGATGGTTGCCCAGGAATTGGTCGATATGCAAAGCAACAATTACTTTTACGCGGGGTTCTGCATCCATGCCAATGGCCATGTCGAGATGAATCAGAACAACATATTCGAGGCTGGTGTTCACATTTCCATGCCGGATGAAACCGAATTGACCCTGCCCGGCCGGACCCCGACCAATGCGGCCGAAGGCAACAATACTGGCGTGAACCGGGCCTTGGGTGAAGGCGTCTACATTATTCGCATTCTGGCGAAGGTCCCGACGATCATAAACAGCTTGTCAGATGTCGATTATGAGTATTTGCCCGATTACATCACGTCGGGCTTTCCCGTCAGGCTGGGCGGCGGACAGGATGTTAAGGCTAATTTTCAGTCGAAACAGCCGCGCAAGCAGATGCTGGCCAAGAATGACAATGCCAATGGTGGTAACGGTAATGGCGGCAATGGCGGAAACGGCAATGGCGGGAACGGTGGTGGCGGCAATAACGGCCTAAGCCCGGACGATTTTACCCAAGGCCGGGTTCACACCTATAGCTGTACTGGGAATTCGTCGCTGACGATGAATGGCGGCACCTACAGCAGTTTTGTGCTGGTCACGAATTGCGATATCACCTTTGCCCAAGGTGTCGTGCTGGAGGATGTAGCCATCGCCACCACCAGCACCAGCGATCAGTCGATCAAGTCGCCATCGGGCTTTGTGATTGGCAAGGATGATGATTGTTCGCCTGGTGGCGGGGCCCAGGTGATTACCATGGGCGGGTTCAAAGCTGCGGCCAAGATGGAATTGCATGGCGGCCAGATCATCGCCTTGGGCGACGTGGATTTCGCGGCCCAAGGGGTTGGGGGCAATGGGGCGTCGATCATCTCTGGCGGCGCAATCGATGCACGCAGCAATAACGAAATGGGATTTTGCGGCGGTTCAGGAACCGAAGGTCACTTCGTCGCCGATTATTTCCGGCTGGCCGCATAGATCGGGCCAACCGAGATGAGATCAAAACACGATGTTCAGCATCACCATCGACACGATCAGGAACAGCACGGTCATGATCCCGCCGGATCGAACGAAATCCATCACCTTGTACCCCGCGGGTCCCATGATCAGCGCGTTGACCTGATGGGTCGGAATGATGAAAGAGTTCGAGGTTGAAATCGCCACCGTCAGGGCAAAGACAGCTGGATTGGCCCCTGAGGCGACGGCAATTGATACCGCCAGTGGCACCAACAGCACCGTTGCCCCAACATTAGACATCATCAGCGAAAACGCCGTGGCCAATATGGCGATGCCAGCCTGTAAGGCCCAGACCGGCCAGCCGTCCAGCAGGATCAAAATCTGTTGTGCAATCCATTCCGCCGTGCCGGTATTTTGCACCGCCTGGCCCAACGGGATCAGGCAGGCCAACAGGAACACAGTGTTCCAGCCCACCGCATTATAAGCCTCGTCAATCGACAGGACCCGGCTCAGCAGCATGCCAACCGCCCCGGTCAGCAGACACAGGGACAGGCGCACATCAGTGAACAGGATCATCGACAGGGAAATGGCGAAAAACAGCAGCGCCCAGCCGACCTTTTGCGGGCGCAGTTCCTCTTGCGGAAAATCGGCGGTGACAACAACGAAATTGCGGTCTTGTTTCACGCGGGTCAGGTTATCCCAACGAGTGTGCGCGACCAACATGTCGCCCGCCTGAAATGGCACCAGCCCAATCGCCGTAGGTTTGTGATCGCCGTAATCCACATGGCTCAGGGTTTCTTCTCCGCGGTGAATGCCCAAAAGGCTCAACCCGTAGACTTTGCGCAGGGTAAGATCCCGTGGTGACTTGCCGATCAGCTTTGAATCCGGTGGGATAACCACCTCTGCGATCCCAGCATTTGTGGGCGCGAATTCTTCTGAAAACACATCCAGTTCGGGACGAATGGTCAGTCCGTATTTTTCGGCGAACGCCTTGACCACGACATCCTTGCCGATGATGGCGAGCCGGCACGGCGCGGCGATTTCTGCCGTCAATATCTGCACCATCGACACTTTGCCGCGATAGAAGGTGGAGATGATATAGAGGTTATTTTCCAGATTGATATCGGCCAGGATTTGGCCAACCAATGGGCTGTCCTCGGGTACATCAACCTCAAACACCGCAGCTTTCAGCCCGTAAACCCGTTGCAGATATTCAGATGTCCCTTGGCCAGAGGACCCATCGACCTTGTCCGTACCGCCCGGCAATACCCACCGACCCAGGACCAGAAAGTAGGCGATCCCGGTCAGGATCAGCGCCGCACCGATTGGCGTGACGGAAAACAGGCTAAAGGGTTCCATCTGCGCATCAGGGGGAAGCCCCTGATTGGCCGTCGCGATCAGATCATTGAGCAGGATCAGGGGGGAGGAGCCGACCATTGTCATTGTGCCGCCCAGAATGGCGCAAAACCCCATCGGCATTAAAAGCCGCGACAGCGGTATTCCGGACCTTGCCGAAATCCGGCTGACCACGGGCAGAAACAGCGCCGCCGCGCCCACGTTTTGCAGGAAGGATGAAATCACCCCGACCGTGCCCGACACAATGGGAATGATCCGCCCCTCTGTCGTGCCGCCGCGTTTCAGGATCACCGCCGCGACCTTGTTCATGATCCCGGTTTTATCGAGCCCCGCGCCAACAATCATCACGGCGATGATGGAAATCACCGCGTTAGACGCAAACCCGTCAAACAGATGGTTCACATCCGCCAAGTTTTCGAGGCCCGGCAGATAGCTGAGGATGCCAATAATCACCAACACCAGAATGGCGGCGAGGTCGATCCGAATGATTTCAGAGACGAACAAAAACACGGTGAAGGCAAGCGCCCCGACAACAACGGCCATTTCGGTGTTAAAAGCAATCTCTTGCATGTTGTCCCCCCGGGTTTTCCACCACCCTGCGATGAAAATGATCGGGGGTCAAATGCGCAGCGCTGCGCGCGTCACATCTGCGTGGTGGCGCATTCGCCACAATAGCAAATAATTGTCGGCGACAACTTCCAGTATCCTGTGACGGCGAATAGTTCGATCAAAGCGCAACAGATTAACGAGGATAGAAAATGTTCAGGTACACAGCTCTTTTAGCCATATTAGCGGCGACACCCTAAGCCCAGGCCGAAGGCATCGGTCAGATCACGCTGGAATATCAGAATGGCCGCTATGGCGGGCCGGACGCGAATGTAAGTGGCGAGGACGCGACAGAGGCCGAAACCTTCGGCCTGTTGGGTCTGGACGGCAGTTGGTACAACACCCTGTCCAGCGCGTGGTCCTATCAGGTCAACGCACAATATTACGACAATATTGACAAAGATGAGCGTCAGATCGAAGACGCGCCAGCTGGCTTTACCCGCAATGACAACCACATGTCCTATGGCTTGTTGGAACTTCATCTGGCCAATCGCGGCGCAGATCGTGGATGGGGTGGCTTCGCAGGGCTTTGGGCTGGCGAATTGGACGATGGCGAACCTGGCCGTCCCATCAACATAGATGAGGCCGAAAAATACTATCTGGGTGTCGAAGGATTCAAGTCCTATAGGGCAACCGACCTTTTCGCTCAGATTGGATTTACCGACACGATCGGTTCGGATTACAGCAACATTCCCAGCGAAGGCACCGATTTCCGCCAGATTCGCGATGGTGTTTTTCTAACTGTTGGGGGCAATCATTATGCCTCTGACGCAATGGTGTTAAGCGGTCGCCTTGCCGCATTGTTTGGCAAAAGCTCTGATAGCAGTAGTCAAATTAGATCTGTCGATTTCACTGGCCTGAACGCAGAGTTCGGCGTTGAATATCAACCATCCTCGCACCCCTATTCCCTGTCTGGCGGCGTGGGCTACAGCTATGGCGAATTCAGCGGGTCCAACAGTGACAACGAACAGGTGAACTCTGCCTATGTCTATGTCTGGCTGACCTATTGGTTTGGGGGCGACTCCGCTGTCAACAACCGTCGCAAGATGCTGCCGACACGCGCGGCTGACTTCCTGGTGTCGGCGGAAAGCATGGCGATCGGCAACCTGAACTAAAGGGTGACACCAGCCGCAGTGAAAGAAACCGCGCCCCAGTGGCGCGGCTTTTCTTTGTCCAAAGATCAGAGTTAAACCCCGTCAGCCTCTTCAATTCCGGCCAGTTTGCGAATGATCGCCTTGGCGCTGTCGCTATCCCATTCAGCATCCCCGATCAGGCGGCCAATTTCCTGGCCAGCGGGGTTCAGGATCACCGTCAGGGGCAGGCTGATCGTGCCGTATTCTGCGGCCAACGTGGATTTCGGGTCCAGCAGGATCGGCAGGTTTTGAATGTTTTCTTCCTCAAAGAACCGGTTGATCGCGGGCATCGGGTTGCGGGACGTGGCGATGGTCACGACCTCGAACGCATCCCCCCCAAGTTCTGCCTGCAGCCGGTCCAGCGATCCCATTTCCTTGCGGCAGGGCGCACACCACGTGGCCCAGAAGTTCACCAGAATGTATTTGCCCTGATAGTCTGACAGGGTGCGCTCGCCACCCTCGGGATCAGTATAGGGGACATTGGCGCGGGTCTTCGGGGCAGGGTGCAGGATCAGCTTGCGCAATTGCCCCTCGCGCAGATCGCGCAACTCTGCCAGCTCGGTCTCTGACAGCTCATAGGTGGCAATAGCAGTTTGTGCGGCAATCCCGCCGGAATGGGGCGCAAAAACGAGGCTCGCAATTGCGCCAAGGCCAAGGGCCGTATAAACCAGCGCGGAACGTTTCATATTTACTTCCCTCCGAAGGGCATATTGATGACCAAGACCACCTCCAACGCCATGTGGGGCGGGCGCTTTGCCGCCGGGCCAGACGCAATCATGGAAGCCATTAACGCATCCATCGGATTTGACAAGCGTATGGCGGCCCAAGATATTCAGGGCTCCCGTGCACACGCTGCCATGCTGGCCGCAACCGGTGTCATTAGTGATAAGGACGCCGAGGCGATCCGGGAAGGGCTGCTCACGGTATTGTCAGAGATCGAGGGTGGAAAGTTCCAGTTTTCCACCGCGTTGGAAGACATTCACATGAATGTGGAGGCCCGCCTGAAGGATATCATCGGCGAACCGGCAGGCCGTCTGCACACAGGCCGGTCGCGAAATGATCAGGTCGCCACCGATTTTCGCCTGTGGGTCCGCGATCAGGTTGATGCCGTGATCGCCGGTCTGGAGGCCCTGCAAAAGGCGTTTTTGCGCCAAGCAGAGGACGGCGCCGATTGGGTGATGCCCGGGTTTACCCACCTGCAAACTGCCCAGCCTGTGACTTGGGGCCACCATATGATGGCCTATGTCGAAATGCTGGGCCGTGACGTCAGCCGCTTTCGCGATGCCCGTGCGCGGATGAACGAGTCGCCCTTGGGGGCTGCCGCATTGGCCGGTACATCCTTCCCGATTGACCGGCAGATGACGGCGGAGGCCTTGGGTTTTGATCGCCCCGCCGCTAATTCGCTGGATGCGGTTGCTGATCGCGACTTCGCGCTGGAGTTTCTGTCTTCGGCCACGATCTGTGCGATGCACCTGTCCCGGTTCGCCGAGGAGTTGGTGATCTGGTCCTCGGCCCAGTTCCGGTTTGTCGTGTTGTCGGATCGCTTCTCTACCGGTTCGTCAATCATGCCGCAAAAGAAAAACCCCGATGCGGCAGAGCTGATCCGGGCCAAGATCGGCCGGATTCTGGGGGCTACTGTTAGCCTGTTCACTGTGATGAAGGGGCTGCCGCTGACCTATTCCAAGGACATGCAGGAAGACAAGGAACAGGTCTTTGACGCTGCCGACAACCTGATGCTGGCCATTGCCGCGATGGAAGGCATGGTCAGCGATATGTCCGCCAATGTCGACGCGCTAGAGGCCGCCGCTTCCAGCGGGTTTTCCACCGCTACGGACCTCGCCGACTGGCTGGTGCGGGTGCTTGGCATGCCCTTCCGCGATGCCCATCACGTGACCGGATCGCTGGTCGCGTTGGCGGAGAGCAAAGGCTGTGATTTGCCGGAGCTGAGCCTTGCCGACATGCAAAGTGTGAACGATCAGATTACTGACGGCGTCTTTGACGTGCTAACGGTCCAGAACTCTGTCGCCAGCCGGGTGAGTTACGGCGGCACCGCGCCGGATCAAGTCCGCGCCCAGATCAAACGCTGGAAGGACATCCTGTCATGATCCGCCTGATCACCATCGCCGCCCTGATCGCGCTCACCGCCTGCGGGGCCGACGGCCCGCCAGAACGGCCGACATTTGTGGCGGCGGAATAGGGCAGCGCCTGACCGCGGGTGGGCGAACTTTGGTTCCTGTCAGGCAGTTTATCTAGCCGACTGCGTCCGTCCTGACCTTCATCACAACCTCACCGAAGAGCCCGCCCATCGGGGTGGTCGGGCTCTGCCCGGCGGGCTGACGCCCTTGTTCCGGGCGGGGTGTGGCGCACCCCGACGCAGGCACATTAGCTAAGTTAGATGACAATAAACGAAACTGGAGTTGATCAAATCGAGTGGGATCACATAGAACTTGAAGTCTGTGTTAAAGAATAGACTGTAGAGATCATGCGCAAACTATCGTCATTTCGTGATATCGCCGACGCATTTGCGACCTTCGACAAAGGTGAAATTAATCCTGAACTATTCGATGATGTGCTGCATATTGTGCTGAGTTATCATCTTGGAAGTGTATCTGACCTGCTTTGTGCACCGCGACCAGTGGCGCTGTTTTATGCTGCTCGTACCATCGAGTTTGATGTCGGAAACGGAGGTTTTTCGCAAGCTGCGTATAACTATCCGGATTGGTTTGAACTGGCGTCAGAGGGATACCGCGCATTTGGGTTACCGGAAGCTGCGAAACTCATAGATAAAGCCGCGATATTGATTCCGAGCGAAGGTCGCTTATTCTCTGCAACCAAGATTGGTGAACTGTTCGCGCAGTTCCAAGAGTCCCGGCTTGCAAAACTCGATAGTAATTTGGATGCCGTCGGTTGGTGGGCGGGAGAGCAACGTATCGCCTATGCATTGGCTAACCGCGAAACATTTCTGGAGCCTGAATATAGAATCCCAGACTAAATCGCATCAGCCAACACCAACGCCCGACCCATCAACCTATACAAACCGTATACAATCCACACCTCCGCGTTACAGCTGTGATACCGACGCAATACCGACGTTGGATTTTGTGGTTAACGGCAGCGGATCAAATCACCTCCCCCGTATCATACTCCCGCATCGAGACCAGCGATTTGTAACCCGTGACTGGCGCGTCGTTGAAATGCGCTTCGCAGAATTCGGAAAAGTCTTCCATCGACGCGCAGCGCAAGATGGCGACAAGGTCATCTTCGCCGGTGATCCATGTCAGGCGCCTGACCTCTTCCATATGACGCAGCCGATGGCAAAACTCATCCATCGCCTTTGGGTTATGCCCTTCAAACCGCACCAGTACGATAACTGTTGTGCCTTTGGTTTTGTATTCGGGGGCAATGATGGCGACCTCACGCTCAATCGCGCCGGTATTGCGCAGTTTCTGCACCCGGCGCAGACATGCCGCAGGTGACAACCCGACAAGTTCAGACAGTTGTTCACCGGTTCTGCGGCTGTTGACCCTCAGCAGATCCAAGATGCGGCGGTCAAAACTGTCTAGGTCCTTCATAAAGTGCCCCGATCAATGTGGTGTTTCCCGAAAATGCGTGATTGTCGCATAAAATATCAAATAATGCGAGAAATTGCACCTATTCACGTAATTATAGCGAAAAATTCATCCCCAGAATGGGCAACACTATTGGTGTCACGACGAAAGGATGACCCGATGAGAACCGGAAAACCACAGAAAATCCGCTGATCTGACAGACCCTTTGCGGTCGTGACCTGCCGCCCCGATGACCGGGGCACGGCGGAGAACCCAAACCAAACTGCACCCGTTTCGCCCTGGCGCCCCTCTTTCAGAGGTCAGCCTCTTGCATCCCATGCACAGTCGCGGAACCACCGAAAGGATACTGACATGCGTAGAGAAACTTTTGAGGCCTTCCACCCCATTAAAATCCCACCCCTGCCATCCGTACCGAAACCAGAGCCGAAACCAGAACCGTCGCAAAAGCGTGGGCTGATCCATACTGCGATTTCCACCGTCAGGGCGTTGCGGGAAACTTGGCGGCGGCGTCGGCAGCAGGATGCCACAACCGATGCCGTCAACGCCCTGTCGGATCATCTGCGCCAAGACATCGGGGCGCAACACAATGAAATTGCACAGATCCGCTTGCAACCCCTGATCAAAGATTTTGGCCGGTGGTCATAAAGATCACCGCGCAACCCGGGCCATCCCGTCCCCGGATGGCCCGTAATTGTCTTGCAATCAGGTCGGCCCTACGGCTGGACCCGTCCCCAGTGATGCACTAGGCTTTATCTGTCTGATAATAGCGCGTTCACGCAAGACGCGATGAAACGACCAATGGGGAACAATCATGGCCATCACAAGTCTGGAAAGCCTGCGGACACATCTGCAATGGGCGATAGAGCTGGAACACGCAACACTCGCACCTTATCTGTCCGCGCTCTATTCGATCAAAGACGGGACCAATGTCGAATCCGCAGAGGTCATCAAAAGCGTCTTTCTCGAAGAGATGCTGCATATGGCGCTGGCCGCAAACATCCTGAACGCGGTCGGTGGCACGCCCCGGTTCGACTATGATGGGTTCATCCCGACATTTCCCACACCACTTCCGCATGGCGACGGGTCCTTCCTTGTCCATATTGGCAAGTTTTCTGCCGAAGGGGTGAAATCGTTTCTGAATATCGAACGCCCCGCCGAAACCGATGCTGAACCGCTCGAAGAAAACTACCATTCAATCGGTCAGTTCTATTCCGCCATTATCGAGGGATTGAAAGCCTGCTGTGATGCGATGGGAGAAGAGGTGGTGTTTTCAGGCGACCCGGCCTGGCAGTTGACGGCGGAAACCACTTATTACGGTGGCGCGGGGCATCTGTTAGCGGTGACAGATCTGGCCTCCGCCCTGGCCGCGATGGATGAGATCGTGGAGCAGGGCGAGGGGATGGATCACGCGTCGATCTTTGATGGTGACAAAAACATGTTCCACCCTGAACGCGACGAGGTTGGCCACTACTTCCGCTTTCAGGAAATTCTCTTTGGCCGCAGTTATCAGGCCGGGGATACACCAGAGTCTGGCCCGACGGGGGAGGCGTTTACCGTCGATTGGGACGCCGTGCACAACATGCGTACCAACCCGAATATCGACGACTATCCGGCAGACAGCCCCCAGCGCGAAAAGATGGAGGCCCTGGCCCAGGGCTACAGCGACATGCTGCGCATGATGGAACGCTCCTTTGCCGGCGATCCCCGGCTTTTTGCGGAAACCGTGGGCACGATGTTCGAATTGCGGCATCTGATCCTGGACCTGATGAAAATGCCGTCTGGCGATGGCGAAACCACCGTGGGCCCCTATTTTGCCTACCGTCCACCGGCCCATGATCATGACAGTTGGATCGAAATTCGCGAAAACGGACCCTATGCCGTTCACGGTGAAATCCCCCTGGTGCGCAAAAGGCGCGTGACCAGCGAGAATGGCGAGGCACTGACCTGGGCCACCACCGAAACCCTGCCCGCCGATGAGGGCTATGTCCTGTGCCGCTGTGGTCAGTCCAGCACCAAACCCTTTTGTGACGGCACCCATGACCGCATCGATTTTGACGGGACAGGGCCAGATCGCTCCACCCCGGTTTCTGAAACACAGGAAATTGTCGACGGCGACGGCATCAGGATAAAGGTGGACAACTCCTTCTGTGTGCACGCGAAATACTGTTTCAACAAGTCCAGCGGCATTCGCAAATTGATGCCCGACAGCGCTGATGCCAATGCCAAAAGCCAGATCATGGCCATGGTCGATCGCTGCCCGTCTGGCACCTTTGTCTATGAGTTGCCTGTGGACGGAGAGATGACGGAAATAGAGGCGGAACTCCCCCGCGAGGTCGCCGCGATTTCAGAGGACGCTCACACCCACTATGCCGGGCCACTCTGGGTCACCGGGGGCATACCGATCATGAAATCAGACGGCACCTTTCTGGAGACGCGCAACCGCGTGACCCTGTGCCGATGCGGGCAATCGAAAAACAAACCTTTCTGTGATGGATCACACGCCAAGATCGATTTTAAGGATTAACCCAAAGCGAAACAGCATTGTGCGGCCACCGCTTATTCCGGTCGCACAATATCCCCCACAGAGATCACACCGCCGCTGACGATCGAACAGTTCAGCCCGGACCGATGATGCAACAAGTCATAGGTGGATTTTTGGGTGACAAGATCAAGGTAACGGCACGGCGTGTTCAGGCGGCCACCTAACAGAACGGTTTCGCCCACCCGAAAGCGTTTGCCAACCAGATGGTTGAGCGGCACATCTGACGTCGTCAGGTTCCGTCGGTGCTCATTCGGGAGGAGCGTAATGCCGTGATCCCGTTCCAGTGCGATCAGGGTTTCATTTTCAATCAAAGTCACTTCACGGATGTCAGGAAAATCCGAATATTTGCCGCGCCCGGTCATATAGCGGTCACCCTCCAGACCACGACCCGGGATCAGGCGAATTTCCGTATGTGCAATCATCGGTGCACGCAGCTCGACCGCGGTGTGAATGTTCAACAATTTTCCCTGCCACATTGGTTTATCCCCAACCTTCAATCACTTACGGCCCGCTCAATTCCTGCCTCTGTGGGTTTGCGCTGTCAATAGGATACGGGCCCTCAAAGCACGCGCTCTGTCCAATCGGGGCAATTGGCCCAAGGGGAAGCGACACAACACAACCCAATCATTGTCGCGTCAGACACATATAGCCGGGCCATCGATGCGGCGCTTTCCCCGCACCGCGGTTTTCAACGCTTTGCGTGCGTTTCGGAATGCGCCCGCAAAACAGGCTCGCCTTGAAATGCTTAAAATACTAGTGGACTTACCTGTAAATGCCTTCATATAGGGCAGATGCTTACCAGATCTGCCAAGTATGTCTGGCAACACCTTCGCTACATTCCATTGTGGTCCGCGCTTACCTATTCAAAATGGCGCGGGTTTGACGCGCGCGCGCGCAGCCTTGGCAATGTCTTTGGCTGGACCATGCGCTGGATCCCCATTGCGCGGCGACGGTTTGATCGGGAAATTTTGCGCATCTACCCGGATATGTCACGCGCCGAACGCCTGAGCCTTAGTCGCAAAATGGGCCAGAACATGGGCCGGACCTTGTTCGAGATTTTCCACAATACCAAGTTTCAGGCAGGGCAGGAAAATTTCCATATCTCTGGCCCCGGGCTGGCGGTGTTGGAAAAGGCACGGGCAGACGGTAAGGGCGCGATCCTTGTTTCAGGGCATTTTGGTCAATGGGAGGCAGTGCGCGCCGTGTTGAAACACCGCGGCATGGAAACCGCGGGGGTTTACCGACGTCAGAGCAACAGGCACTACCAACGCCTGCTTGTGCGCGGGATCGAGCAGGGGGGGCAGCCTGCCCTGACCACCGGGCATAACGGCACCACAGCCTTGATCCGTCATCTGCGTGCCGGTGGGTTTGTAGCGATCTTGCTGGACGAAAAAACCGTAGACGGCGAGATGATGCCATTTCTGGGATTTGATGCGCTTACGTCTGTCGCCCCGGCGCGCCTCGCGTTGAAATATGACGTACCTTTCGTGCCGGTTTTTGGCACGAGGCGCGACAACAGCAGTGATATAGATGTGGAATTCGAAGCCCCGATCAAACCCTCTGATCCACGTACTATGACCCAAGCCTTCAACGATAACCTATCCGCGCGTATCCTGGAAAAACCCGACCAATGGTACTGGCTTTTGCGGCGTTGGAAGGACATGCGGCGCTAAGACAGGGTTGCCGCGCGCTTCGCTTCTAATGACGACAAGTTTGGTTTTGATCGGTCGAAATGCTGCCGGGATAACCCGCCCGAACCTATTCCAGCCCTGCCTCTTTGGCGATCTGCTTTTTAGATTTCCGCGCGCGTTCGGTTTCAGACTTCAGCTGGCCACAGGCGGCCATGATGTCTTCGCCACGCGGGGTGCGGATCGGGCTGGCATATCCGGCCTTGTAGATGATGTCGGCAAAGCGGTGGATGCGGTTGTTCGATGACCGTTTATAGGGCGCGCCGGGCCATTCGTTGAACGGGATCAGGTTCACCTTGGCCGGGATGCCCTTGATCAGTTCAACCAGACGGCGCGCATCATCTTCGCTGTCATTCACATGATCCAGCATCACATATTCGAAAGTGATGCGTTCGGAATTTGACACTTTGGGATAGGCCCGCAGCGCATCCAGCAACGTGTTGATGTTCCAACGTTTGTTGATGGGCACCAGCTGATTGCGCACCTCATCGGTGGTGGCATGGAAACTGATTGCCAGCAGACATCCGATCTCCTCAGCCGTGCGGGCAATTTCCGGCACCACGCCGGATGTCGACAGGGTAATCCGCCGCCGCGACAGGCTGATCCCTTCCGGGTCCATCGCGATCTTCATCGCGTCGCGAACGTTTTCAAAATTATACAAAGGCTCGCCCATGCCCATCAGCACGATGTTGGACAACAGCCGTGTTTCATCCTTGGGGTGGCGCCCCGGTTTCGGCCATTCGCCCAGATCGTCACGCGCCACCATGATCTGGCCCACGACCTCTGCCGCAGTCAGATTGCGCACCAGTTTCTGGGTGCCCGTGTGGCAAAAGGAACAGGTCAGCGTGCAGCCAACCTGGCTGGAAATACAAAGGGTGCCGCGCCCCTCTTCGGGGATGTAGACCACCTCGACCTCATGGCCGCCGGCAATCCGTACAAGGTATTTGCGCGTGCCATCCTCCGACACCTGCCGGGTCACGACCTCTGGGATTTCAATGACGAAATGCTCTGCCAGCAGCGCCCGGTAATCCTTGGCCAGATTGGTCATGCTGTCGAAATCACGCACGCCTTTCTGGTAGATCCACTGCCAGACCTGACCGACCCGCATCTTGGCCTGTTTTTCCGGTGTCCCGGCGGCGATCAACGCCTCGCGCAACCCATCGCGGGTCAGACCCACAAGGTTGGTCTTGCCGCCCTCGGGCAGCTTGCGGGGGATGGTCAGAACATCCTGGGTGATTGGTGCGGTTGCGGTCATGGTTCATTCCGAAAATATCAGACGCGGTTCCTACACTAAAAAAACGCGGATGAGAACCACCCGCGCTTCAATTCTGTCATGCGTATAACGATTAGCTGCTACAGCGTTTTTCCGCATCTTCCAGTGCAGCGGTGAAGCCGTAGAGAGAAAACGTGTCTTTGGTGGTGGTTCCGCGCGCTGACCGGGCGGTGATCACAGCCGACGTGCCACGTTTCATCGCCAGCAGGATTTTCGCGTCCTCGCTTGCGTCAGGCCAGGCAAATTCATCATCCTTTGCCGACGTTGACGGATCATCCTCTGGCAGGGTGAAAAATTCAAAAGTATTGTCACCAATTGCCACCGACACGGTGGAACCATCCGCATAGGAATAGCCACCCGTTATTGATATCACCGGCGCTGAACCACGTCCGGGCTCAAAGGTGACGAACATCATGATCTCGCCCCGGTTTACCGACACCGCGCGCCCGTCACGGGTGTTTTCGACCTTTTCCGGGACGGCCACGATCCAGCACTGTGTCGGGTTGGAATCGACAAATACATTCCACGCCGTATGAACGCCCACGCGATTATCAGACGATTGCTGCGCCGATGCGGTACAGGCGGCAAACGCGATTAATGCGGCCCCGCAACTCCGAAGGAAGGATGGTTTCATAGTGATGCAGCCTCCAGCTGTCTGTTGCCTCTGCCCATCAGCATTCTTGCGATTTTCTGGTGCTGATCGGGATTTGAACTCGATACCCGGACAATAACGTAATAATGCTGTCAGGGGAAAGCCCCGTTGGCGGAAAATTGCACAAAGTGAAGAGCGGAGTACACAATGACAGCCCCAGCCCTGTTTGTCGAAGATTGGCGTGGAGATTTGGTAGAAAACACCCATTTCGGTCACGCAGTGATCTGCGATGAAACAGGCGATATTGTCGAGGCTTGGGGAAACCCGGATCAGGTGATCTTTCCTCGCTCTTCGTGCAAGATGGTGCAGGCGCTGCCCTTGGTGGAAAGCGGGGTCGCGGATGAGGTCGGGCTGACATCTGAACATCTGGCACTGGCCTGTGCATCGCATAATGGTGCCTCGATCCATACTGACAGGGTAGAGGCCTGGCTGGGCGATTTGGGAATAGGGGAACGTGATCTGCGCTGCGGCTATCAGGTCCCCGATGACCGCGCTGAAAGAGAGGCGCTGATCCGGTCAGATACAATGCCCTGTCAACTGCACAACAACTGTTCGGGAAAACATGCCGGGTTTTTGACCCTCAACCGTCGCCTTGGCGGCAGCGCAGAATATATCGATCCTGATCACATCGTTCAAAAAACCGTGCGCACGGCTTTTGAAGAGGTGACCGGCCTGAACAGCCCGGGTTTTGGTATTGATGGCTGCTCCGCCCCGAATTTCGCGACCACATTGCATGGGCTGGCCAGGGCCATGGCCGGTTTTGCGGCAGCACAAGAGGGCACCGGCGCGCGGCAGGATGCCAAGGTCCGGCTGCGCAACGCAATGATGACCCATCCAGATCTGGTTGCCGGGGAAAAACGTGCCTGCACAGAGTTGATGCAGGCCGCAGGTGGGCGCGCGGCCATAAAAACCGGGGCAGATGGCGTTTTCACTGCGATTTTGCCCGATCGCCGGATGGGCGTGGCGCTGAAAATCGCTGATGGTGATACCCGGGCGGCGGAATGTGTGATTGCCACGCTGTTGGTGCGCTTGGGTGTTCTGGACGAACAAGACCCGGCGGTTCAACGACGCATGCGGCCCCCAATCCTGAGCCGGTTGGGCTTGCCAGCTGGGTCAGTCCGACCATCTGCCGCTTTGATCCGCTAAGACCGCGTCAGTCCGCGCTCAGCGGATAAATGGCCAACGCCTCATAGCGCGGGCCATCCGGCTGCAGATCAGAACGGTAAAGCGCAAATGAGCTGACCTTAAACGCGGGCAGGCTGACCGGCCCCACCTCTTGAATGAACCGGCCTAGTTTCTGCGCGTCGCCCCGGATCGGCCGCCTGCCGAACCTGACCAGCGTCACATGCGGGCGAAACCGGCGGCGGTCCAGTTGAATCCCGGCCTTGCGGATGGCAGAGGCCACTTTGGACTGCAACCCCCGCAACTCGTCCGACAGCTGGGCCGGCAGAAACAGGACAGACGGGGATTTGCCCCCGAACACATCCAGCCCGCTCAGCGACAGATCAAAGGACGCCATCCTGATATCAGACAAGGTCTCATCCAAATGTTGCAGATCCTGGGCTGACTGATCCCCCAGAAATGACAGCGTCAGATGCAGGCTGTCCTCTTCCACCACCCGGCCAGCCGGGACAGTTTCGGCAAATTGGTAGATCCTGCTTCGCACATCGTCAGGCAAAGTCAGGGCAACAAAGCTGCGGATCATTGGGCGAATTCGGTGCGGCTATAGCCCTGAATGTACAAAAGCGCGGACAGATCGCCGTGATTGACCCGGATATCACATTCGGCCGCCACCACCGGTTTGGCATGGAGCGCGACACCCGCGCCCGCCAGCCCCAACATGCCCAGATCATTGGCTCCGTCGCCCACGGCCATCACCTCTGACAGGGCGATGTCTTGTTGAGCCGCGATTTCATAAAGCGCCTGAACCTTGGCCTCGCGCCCTAAAATTGGGGTGCCGACAGTGCCGGTCAGTTTTCCATCTGCCTCGATCAGCGTATTGGCCCGGTTTTCATCAAACCCCAACGCGGCGGCAACACGGGTGGTAAAGGCGGTAAAGCCGCCCGACACCAACGCCGCATGGCCGCCATTGGCCTTCATCGTCTGCACCAATTCGCGCCCACCCGGCATAAAAGTGATGCGATTGTCATAGACCTGGTCGATGACCGAGGCATCCAATCCCTTCAGCAATCCAACCCGTTCGCGCAGCGCATCCTCAAAATCCAGCTCACCATTCATCGCCCGTGCCGTGATCCCGGCCACATGGTCGCCGACCCCGGCCTCTGCCGCCAGTTCATCAATGCATTCCTGCTGGATCATGGTCGAATCCATATCTGCCAGCAGCATCCGTTTACGCCGACCTTCGGCGGGCTGCACGATCAGATCCACGTTTAGTTTCTGCAGATCCTCCCAGACCTGCCAGCGGTTGTCGGGCATGGTTTCAAAGGCAAATTCCGCCGCAATATCCGGGGCCAACCAATCAGCAGCACCGCCCCCCCAGGCATTGCGCACCGCCTCGACCAGTGATGGCTCTAACGCAGGTTGGGCGGGATTACACAGCAGGGTCGCAACAAACATGGCAGGTTTCCGATGGTGAATAAAAGTGTCGTTTTTTTAAGCTCAAGCGGCGGATTAGCGCCTTTTTCCGGGTTGTGCCAGCCGAAATTCCCCCTTAACCCGACCAGTGGGACACCCCTCCCCAACGAGGGGCATATATCTGGAAGGATATCATGATTGATATTGAAAAACCGGCAACGCAGCCGGCCAATCCGCGCTTTTCGTCTGGCCCTTGCGCCAAACCCCCCACATGGACTCTCGACGCACTTGCCGACGCGCCCTTGGGCCGTTCGCACCGCGCGGGCATTGGCAAAGGCAAGCTAGAGGCCGCGATTGAGGGCACCCGCGAAATTCTGGGCATCCCGGCAGAGTACAAGATCGGCATCGTTCCGGCATCGGATACCGGCGCCGTTGAAATGGCGATGTGGTCGCTTCTGGGCGAACGGCCTGTGGAAATGCTGGCTTGGGAAAGCTTTGGCAAGGGCTGGATCACGGATGTTGACAAGCAACTGAAACTGGGAGCCATCCGGCACGAGGCCGATTATGGCCAACTGCCCAAGCTGAACGCGGTCAATTTTGACCATGATGTCGTGTTCACATGGAACGGCACGACCTCTGGCGTGCGGGTGCCAAATAGTGATTTCATCCCGACAGATCGCAAGGGCCTGACCATCTGCGATGCGACCTCTGCCGCCTTCGCCATGGACCTGCCGTGGGACAAGCTGGATGTCACCACCTTCAGCTGGCAAAAGGTTCTGGGGGGCGAGGCCGCCCATGGCATGATCGTTCTGTCGCCCCGGGCTGTTGAACGGCTGGAAACCTACACTCCACCCTGGCCGCTGCCCAAAATCTTTCGCCTGAGCAAGGGTGGCAAGCTGATCGATGGCATCTTCAAAGGCGCCACGATCAACACGCCCTCCATGCTCGCGAACGAAGATTACCTCTTTGCGCTGGATTGGGCGCGCTCTGTCGGCGGTCTTGCCGGTCTGATCACCCGCGCCAATGCCAATGCGGGCGAGATTGCGAGTTTCGTGGCCCAACATGATTGGATCGACCATCTGGCCGCGGATCGCGAAACACGCTCAAACACCTCTGTCTGCCTGAAATTCACTGACGACCGGATCAAGGACGGCGCGAGTTTCGCCAAGGCGGTCGCCAAACGGCTGGAACTGGAAGGTGTGGCCTATGACATCGGCGCTTACCGCGATGCCCCCCCGGGCCTGCGCATCTGGTGCGGTGGCACGGTAGAGGCCTCGGACGTCGCGGCATTGATGCCGTGGATTGAATGGGCGTTTCACACGGAACTCGCCGCGCAATCCGAACACGCATGACAGGGGCCGGGGCAGATCCCGGCCACCCCCCCAATATTATTCAAAGGACCACGAACATGGCTCCCAAAGTACTCGTCTCTGACAAACTTTCTGAAACTGCGGTGCAGATTTTCCGCGACCGCGGGATCGAGGTTGATTTCGAACCCGGCCTTGGCAAGGACAAGGATCGCCTGCTGGAAGTGATTGGCAAATATGATGGTCTTGCCATCCGGTCGGCCACCAAAGTCACGGCAAAAATTCTGGACGCCGCTGAAAACCTGAAAGTCGTCGGTCGCGCCGGGATTGGCGTCGACAATGTCGAAATCCCGGCCGCATCGAAAAAAGGTGTGATCGTGATGAACACGCCCTTTGGCAATTCCATCACCACAGCCGAACATGCCATATCGCTGATGATGGCGGTTGCGCGCCAAATCCCCGACGCCAATGCCTCCACCCACGCGGGCAAATGGGAAAAATCCCGCTTCATGGGGGTGGAACTGACCAATAAAACGCTCGGTCTGATCGGTTGCGGCAATATCGGTTCTGTCGTGGCGGATCGGGCGCTGGGCCTGCGGATGAAGGTGATCGCCTTTGATCCCTTCCTCAGCGAAGAACGCGCCAAGGAACTGGGCGTGACCAAGGTCGAATTGGAGGAGCTGCTGCCGCGCGCTGATTTCATCACGCTGCATGTCCCGCTGACCGATAAAACCCGCAATATTCTGTCGGCAGAGGCCATCTCTAAGACCAAACCCGGTGTGCGCATTGTCAACTGCGCCCGTGGCGGTCTGGTCGATGAGGTGGCCTTGGCCGAGGCCCTGAAATCCGGCCATGTTGCCGGCGCAGGTTTTGATGTCTTTGCCGAGGAACCTGCCACGGACAATGCGCTCTTCAACCTGCCCAACGTGGTTGTCACCCCGCATCTGGGCGCCGCCACGACAGAGGCACAGGAAAACGTCGCCGTGCAGGTCGCCGAACAAATGTCGGATTATCTGCTGACCGGGGCCGTGCAAAACGCCCTGAACATGCCGTCGGTGACAGCTGAAGAGGCCGCAACCATGGGCCCATGGTTGAAACTGGCGCAGCACCTGGGCGCCTTCGTCGGCCAGATGACGGATGAACCCATTCAGGCGATCAATATCCTTTACGATGGTAAAGTGGCGGAAATGAACCTCGATGCGCTGGGCTGCAGCGTCATCGCCGGGATTATGAAGGCGACAAATCCAGAACTGAACATGGTTTCCGCCCCGATCGTGGCCAAGGAACGCGGCATCCAGATATCACGCACCACACAAGGCAAATCAGGTGTGTTTGACGCCTATATCAAACTGTCTGTGGTCACCAAAAACCGCGAACGTTCCATCGCCGGGACGGTGTTTTCCGATGGAAAACCACGGTTCATCCAGATCAAGGGCATCACCATCGATGCCGAGATTGGCGAACATATGCTTTACACCACCAATCGCGATGTGCCGGGGATCATCGGAACCTTGGGCCAGACCCTTGGCGCCAATAATGTCAACATCGCGAACTTTACCCTTGGTCGGAAAGACGTCGGCGGCGAGGCGATTGCGCTTCTCTATATCGACCAGCCCCTTCCTGAAGGGGTGCGCCAGCAACTTTGCGAAACGGGACATTTTCAATCCGTCAGCCCTTTGGAATTTGAGGTGGCCTGATCCCCGCCAATATGGTTCAACTAAGACGTCGCCCTACCGGGCGGCGTTTTTTCATGCGGATTCAAATGACCCAACGCGTCTATGCCATCGGAGACATTCACGGCCACCTTGATAAGCTGGAAGGCATCCACCTGTGGATCGAGATGGATCGTGAGCGCACCGGTGACGAAAATGCACCCGTCATCCATATCGGGGATCTGGTGGATCGTGGCCCAGATGCGCGCGGCGTGCTGGATTTTCTGATCCGGGGGCAGGCGCGGGGCGAACCCTGGGTGGTTCTAAAAGGCAATCACGACCGCATGTTCGAGGGGTTTTTGACCGGCCCAAACTATCGCGACCCGATGTTGCGCAGTGAATTGAACTGGCATGACGAGATCATGGGCGGGATGGAAACGCTGACCTCTTACGGGGTCGCTGTCCGCTCTGGTTTGGGAGAGACCGAAATCTTATCTCAAGCGATTGCCAAGGTGCCGCAAACCCATCGCGATTTTCTGGCAGGCTTGCCCTATAGCTTTACTTTGCCCGGCTTGTTCTTTGCCCATGCGGGCATCCGCCCGGGCATGGGGTTGGATCAGCAAAGCAAGGATGACCTGTGCTGGATGCGCCGGCCCTTTATTGACGACCGCTCAGACCACGGCGCCCTGATCATCCACGGCCACACCCCGGTTGATCGGGTGACCCATTACGGCAACCGGGTGAACATCGACACCGGGGCCGGGCATGGTAAACGTCTCAGCGCCATCGTGATAGAGGATGGCACCGTCTTTGAACTTGGCCCATTGGGCAGAACGGACCCCGCACATGAATAACCATCTCAAGGGCCTATTGCTCACCACGTTGGGCGTTCTGCTGGTGGTGCCGGATTCACTTTTCGTGCGATTGATCGCGGCGGAGCCGATGGTCATCGCTTTCTGGCGGGGGACGAGTTCAGGTTTGATCATCCTGATCGGTACATTGATTTTTCAGGGCACCCGGGGCATTCGCGCCTCACTGACGACCGGCTGGCCCGGGGTGATCTATATCTGTGCGATCGGCTCCACCACTTTTGGTTTTGTGCAGGCCGTGGCCAACACCAGTGTTGCCAATGTGGTGTTTATCTTTGCGACGATTCCGATCTTTGCCGCCATTTTTAGCCGGATTTTTCTGGGTGAACCGATCTCGCGCCGCCTGATCGCAACCATGCTGGTGGTGATGGTGGGGCTGGGCGTGATCGCCTATGGCTCCGGCGGATCCGAACTTGCCTCGTGGAAGGGGGACTTGTGGGCGCTTTATGTCTCTGCCGCCTATGCCGGGGCGCTGACCGCCGTGCGCCGGGTGAAAGACACATCAATGATCCCGGCGGTGCCGATTGCCTATCTGGGGGCGGCCGCCCTGATCTGGCTGTTTGTCGATCCCTTTACCGCATGGCAGGCGAACTGGACATTGATCATCGCCCATGGTGCCTTCATCGGGCTTGCCACCTGCTTTTTGACCCTTGGCCCGCGGTACATCAGTTCGCCCGAGGTGTCGCTCTTGATCTTGCTGGAATCCGTACTGGCCCCGATCCTTGTCTGGGCCGTGCTGGGCGAAGATCCTGGCCATTGGGCGATCATGGGCGGGGTGATTGTGATCGGGGCACTGGTCGTGTCCAATCTGGTGGCGCTACGGCGCCGATAATCACGCAAACCGTCTGAAATTCACGCGATCTGACGCCCAATTCACGCAGGTCTGCCGCCCCGGCTCGCGGTCAGATGCGCCGCGCCCTGCAAACTGATCCCATAGCACAACGCCATATTGGCCCAACACAGGATCAGACCATGACAGTTCGTAATCTCACCCTTGCAACCGCGTTTTTCATTGCCACCTCGACCCTGACCGCCGCTGCGGTGATGGTTGGCTCTGATGCCACCTCTCGGCCCTCAGCCACAGCCCAAATGCAAAAATACTTCGTATCCGTGCCCCAAGATCAGCCCGCTGGAACCACGCTCATAGAAGATGACCGTATGAAATTGCTCAACCAGTTTACGTGGCAGGGGCAAAACCATCTGGTGATCGAGGCGGCAGAGATCGACACCCTAATGCAGGCCCTTCTCAACCAGAATATCCGCTTTCACACGATCGAACCGATGCCGACACGGTGGGGTGATGATGCGCCGGTCAGCATGATGCCGTCTGAAAAGCTGGCCTTCTTTGCATCGCTGGCCTTCTGATCGCAGCGATCAGGCCTTGGTGTAATCCGGGCCGATTACAGTTGGCAAACCATCATCCAATCGCAGCCATGGCAGCTGTTCTTCGGCGGAAACATTCAGCGTCGGGCCATAGTGTTCCGGCGCCTCTAATGCGGCGACGTACAGGTGCATAACCCCCGACATTTTCTGGGATCGAAATGACATCGGGCTCCCGCAATTGCCACAAAACGTCCGTTCCACCCCGGGCGAGGAATGAAACACCTTCGGCGCATCCCCCAACCACCGCCACTGCCCGTCGGGGATGCCGATATAGGTGGTCATGGGCGATGAACACTGCCGCCTGCAACTGTCGCAATGACAATTGACACAGGCACTGACCGGATCGTCGACTTCAAATCTGACCTGTCCACACAAACATCTGCCGCGCATGCCACCCTCCACTGAACACGGTAACTCCGTTTAATCTATTCATGTTCAGGTGGGCTGTCTTGGCTGATTTGCGACGATTGGCGGCGGCTTTCACCACCTGCGCCGCCTTTATCTGTCTAATGCGAGCTTGGCACCCAGCCCAACCAAAATGCTGCCGCCAATGCGTTGTGCCCATCGATTGGCACCGCCTGCGGTTTTGAAATACACAGCGATCCTGTCTGCAAGGAGGACACAGATGGCATCGGCGCTGGAAAACATGAAATTGACGATCGTTCCCAGAATGAAAAGCTGGGCCCAAATAGGAAGTGATGCAGCGGGGTCCGCGAACTGGGGCAGGAACGCGACGTAGAAGATTGCCGTTTTGGGGTTGAGCACCTCGACCGAAACACTTTGCCAAAACGCCCGCTTGGCGCTTTTCCGGGGCATGGCGACAACGGAGTTGGTCGTGTCGGGCTTGGCCCTGAACATCGTCAGACCAAGCCAGATCAGATAGGCCGCACCTGCAAGTTTCAGTGTCAGATATAATGGCGGCACCGCGTCAAACAAATAGGCCAAGCCAACGGCGGCGGCAAAAACATGCACATACCCCCCCAGATGAATGCCCAACGCCGCGAACCATCCGGCCCGGCGCCCCCGCGCAATGGTCTGGGCCGCCGCGTAAAGCGTGGATGGCCCGGGCATATAGGCGAAAATGCTTGTCGCGATCAAAAAGGCGATCAACAGCTCTAAGGGTGGCATTGGTTGGGTCCGGTTGAATCAGGCTTGGGCAACAGTAACGTCACACGGCATAGGGTCCAAGCCGCTTGTCGCCTTCGGTCCCTCAGGTCAATCCTATGTGGTGTGGGTGATCCATGGTATCAGTGGAGGCATGACCAGACTATTGGATTGGATAACACTCAACGCCTGGGCTGTGGCGCTGGCTGCTGTCGCGTTTTCGCTGCTGGGCTTCGCCATCACGCGCAAAACGGCATTGCGGGGACAATCATCAGATGATCCGACGCCTTGGGTTGCCTTTTGCATGGGGCTGTATCGCGACACCGGGTCAGAGGGATCAGAAGACAATTCTGCAACATCTGATAGCGGCGACAGCGCGGCGGATGGCGGCGATTAAACCACACGGGCGCGCATGGGCCATCACTCCTCATCCACCCGGCCACGCGCGGCCTTGACCTCACCGCGCGTTTTTTTGGCTTTCAGCCGTCGTTCAATCGATCCTTTTGTGGGGCGGGTGGCGACGCGGCGTTTGGGGGCGACCATCGCCTTTCGGATCAGCTCTGCCAAACGTTCCCGCGCGATCTCTCGATTGCGGGCCTGGCTGCGGGTCTCTTCGGCCCGGATCACGATCGCGCCGTCCAGCGTCCAGCGCCGTCCGGCCAAACGTTTCAATCGGCGTTTGACGGCATCTGGCAGATTAGGGCTGCGGGCGGCTTCAAACCGCAGCTCGACCGCAGTGGACACCTTGTTCACGTTCTGACCGCCGGGGCCAGAGGAACGGGTGAACTGTTCGGTCAGTTCCCAGTCTTCGATGCAGAGTGTATCTGTTATGCGCAACATGCCAAATTCTGCCGTGGTTCATGTGTCATCATGCCTGAAAACCCCGGATATCGACACCGTCGTAATACCGACGTTACACCGACGTGCTGCAGCGGGTCAAAAAGGCCACAAATGGAAAGAGCCCCGTCCAGATCAGACGGGGCTCTCCTCGAGAATTGGAGGTGGCAAGCAGGGAACCCGGAGGGTCGCCCGAAGCCAGGATCGTGTCAGAGGGGCTGCCCCCTAAACCTTCACCTCGCTTGTAACCTTACCCAGCTGCTCCCGTTTCCCAATGATCATTGGCACCTCCTTTCTAGTAGTTATCTACAATTAGAAGCCTGCCATAGATTTTGTGTTTGTCAAAACATTTTACGCATGATTTGGAGAAAGTTTTGCAACAACTATGCGGAAAGGCACCAGTGCGACCAGTGCAAGCGACAGTTTGACCATCCAATCGGCCACCGCCAACGACACCCAAAGCGGCACTTCGGGACCCGCGCCCAACAGCGGCAGAACCTCTCCGGCCCAGCTGACGTCATTGGCAGGTTCGATAAAGCTCAGCGCGCCGGAAAACGCGATGGTAAAGAACATCGCCGTATCAACCGAGGACCCAATCAGGGTAGACGCCAAGGGCGCCCGCCACCAAGCCCCATCCCGCAACCGATTGAACACCGCAACGTCCAAAAGCTGCGCCACCAGAAACGCGCTGCCCGATCCCACGGCGATGCGCAAGGTCACCAGCGGGCCATACTCGCCCATGATTTGTGTGCCAATGAACGAACAGATGATGCCCACGACAAAACCCGCCAGCACGACCTTGCGCGCTGCCGAGACGCCATAGACGCGGTTCATGATGTCGGTGACCAGAAAGGCCAGAGGATAGGTAAAAGCCCCCCACGTCAGCCAATTGCCGAACAGGAACTGCACAAGGATGTTTGAGGCCACGACAATGGCGGCCATGGCAATAATGCCAGGAAGAATTCGTGTCATATCTTGATCCGTTTTATCAAGGTTGCGGAGACTTGGTCCTGCATCTGTGCAGGACGCGGGCTGTTACCACAGGCTTGTGCTGCAGATCAAGGACCAACGCGCAGCGATTAATCGGCGGACAAAACCGATGCGCATTGCAAGGGCAACTCGCCCAACGTCAATTCCCGGCGCGGTTTCGGTGGCGGTGCGTTGGGATCGGGTGGCGGCGGGTTCAGAATGTTGTGGACCCATTCATCGGCCTCGGCACATCCGTCGCCGGGTGGCGGTGGGGCCTGATCAACGCAGCCCTCAATGCCATCCGGGCAGGACAGCCTGACATGGAAATGATAATGGTGCCCCCACCAGGGGCGCACCTTTCGCAGCCAATCGCGATTGCCGGTCTCGTCACGGCACATCTGTGCCTTGGCCCCCGGGAAAATGAAAATGCGTGCGACCGCCGGGTCAGAGGCCGCAGCGCGAACAATCTGGTGATGGGCGCGGGTCCATTGATCATTCACATAGGCCCCGTTCTGGCGGCGCATAGAGGTAGAGGACAGATCCTCCCGTTCGGCGCGGCTCAGGGTCATATCCGTGCCCGGGCGCAGCCAGATATCGGCATCCAAGCCGATCTGGTGTGACCGATGCCCGGTCAGCATCGGCCCTCCGCGCGGCTGGGAAATGTCGCCGATGTAAAGCCCGTTCCAGCCCAGCTTCACCGCCTCCTGGCTGAGTTGTTGGATGAACCTGATCGTGTCGGGATGGCCCCAATTGCGATTGCGCGACAGGCGCATGGCCTGCCATGTCGGCCCGGTTTCCGGCAGTTGCATGCCACCCGCCAGACAGCCCTTGGCATAGCTGCCATGGGGGGCAGGGGATTGGCGGGACGCCTCATGTTCGTTGCCAAACAATTGCTTGGCCTCCACCGACAGCAGGGCCGGGTCCAGATTGCTGCTGGCGACGGTCACGATCGGTTGCTGCGCGACCGGCTCGCTGGCCTGACATCCCAACAGGGCAATGCAAAAGACAAATGCGGTGGACAATCGGATCATGGTTGAACCTCCCCATCCGGCTTGACCCAGCGCAACAGGATCAGGCCAATTAAAAACAGCGCAATCAATGGCGTCACACCCAGACTTTGGCTGCCGGTCACCGCAGTGGCGATGCCGATCATAAGGGGCGCGATGAAGGATGTGGCCTTGCCCGCCAATGCGTAAAGGCCGAACGCTTCGGTCATGCGATCCGGATTGGCTTGTCTGACCATCATCGTGCGGCTGGCAGATTGCAATGCCCCCCCCGCGGCCCCAATCGTGGCCCCGAGGACGTAAAACGCTATGTCGGGCAAGCGTGATGTCTCTGTCACGGCAAATCCAAAGACGGACTCGCGTGAAACGAAGACCACCAGAATGGCCACGACTGTCAGGATCGAGATACAAAGGGTGATCACCGGTTTGGGGCCGTAAGTCTGATCGGCCCGTCCGCCGATCCACGCAAATATGGCCCCGGTCACAATCGCCAGAATGCCGAAAATCCCCGTATCCACGATGGACCAATTCAACACCCCCGCCGCGTAGATGCCGCCAAAGGTGTAAATCCCGTTCAGGGCGTCGCGATAAAACATCGACGATCCCAGATAGGCAAACAGGCTCGGCCGTGCGGGCAGGCCGCGGATGGTCTGTTTCAACTCCTGCAGGGCATAGGACACTTTCAGCGCCGACACCGCCTGATGTTTCGGATCCCGCACCCACAGGAAAAACGGGATCATGAACACGACATACCAGATGGCGGTCAGGGGCCCGACAAACCGCGTGCCTTCCCGCGCCGAACTGTCCAGTCCAAACAGTGGGTCGAGCCCAATCAATGTCTTGCCATTGCCCTGTTCGGCAAACAATAGCAGCATGATCACCAGCGCCAGAAGACCCCCGACATAGCCAAAGGCCCAGCCGTTGCCGGATATCCGTCCGATCTCTTTTTTAGGCCCAAGGTCGGGCAGCATGGAATTGGTGAAAATCGTCGCAAATTCCATCCCGATCAGGCCGACGGCAAATAAAAGCATGATCTGCACGATGTTGAAATCTGCCGGGTCAGACCACCACAGACCCGTCGCGCCGACGACATACATGACGGAAAACACCCAGACCCAGCGCACCCGGTTGCCGGAATTATCGGCAATCGCCCCCAATACGGGTGCAAGAATGGCAATCACGATCCCGGCAGCGGCCACACCAAAGGCCCAGATTGTTTGTGCGGTGGTACCATCGCCAACAACGGATTTGACATAAGGGGCAAAAATGAAGGTCAACAGCAAGGTGTTGTATGGCTGGCTGGCCCAGTCAAAAAAGAACCAGCCCCAAACCCGTTTGCGCAGTGAAATCTCTGCCATGCTCTGCCTCATTTCCTGCCCGTTGATGGAATAAGACAGGCAATTGCCGGATCAGGCAAGCCCCGTATGGCAAAGAAGCGCCGACCCTTGATCGCAAGACAGGGGCTTGCGCTTTGGTCGCCCTGCACCTAGGTCTGCCAAAGACTGACTGAGGAGCGCAATAATGATGGCGATATACGGACCGCTGGCCCTGATCCTGAACGTGGTTTTCATGATTATGATCATTCACATCATCATGAGCTGGCTGATCAATTTTCAGGTCCTGAACCTGCGCCAGCCAATCGTGGCGCAAATCTGGTTCAGTCTGAACCGGCTGTTGGAGCCGATCTATCGCCCCATTCGCAACTTTTTGCCAAACACGCACCCACTTGATCTGGCGCCGCTTGTGGCGTTCATCATCGTGATTTCCCTGCGCGATTACATCTTGCCGGAACTTTTGCTGCGCTAATCCTCGTATGCGGCCTTGAGGTGGGCCGCTACATATGGGATGTCTGGGCCTGAGCAGACAAAATGATAATCAGGCCCAATGTCCGATCCAAAGGCACTTCTTTCCTCTGTTTTCGGCTTTTCCGAGTTTCGCCCCGGACAGGCAGAGATCGTGCAGGCCGTAACCGCCGGGCGCAATACATTGGCGATCATGCCAACCGGCGGCGGCAAATCCTTATGTTTCCAACTGCCCGCGTTGTGCCGTGATGGCCTGACCGTCGTGATCTCCCCCCTTATTGCGCTCATGCGCGATCAGGTGCGCGCGCTTAGGCAGGTCGGGGTGGAGGCGGGCGCGCTGACCTCTGGCAATACCGAGGAGGAAACCGATCAGGTCTGGCAGGCGCTGGAGGACGGGCGTTTGAAACTGCTCTACCTCGCGCCCGAACGATTGGCCGCTGGGGGGACGCAAAACATGCTGCGCCGCGCTGGTGTCAGCTTGATTGCCGTGGACGAGGCGCATTGCGTCAGCCAATGGGGCCATGATTTCCGCCCGGATTATCTGCGTATCGGTGAATTGCGCCGCACCCTGAATGTGCCGCTGGCGGCCTTCACCGCCACCGCCGATGCCGAAACGCGAGACGAAATCGTTGCGCGGTTGTTCGGCGATGAGCCCCCCGAAACCTTCCTGCGCGGCTTTGACCGGCCCAATATCCATCTGGCCTTTCAGGCCAAAAACCAGCCGCGCCAGCAAATCCTGTCTTTTGCTGCCGCCCGCAAGGGCCAGCCCGGCATCATCTATTGCGGCACGCGTGCGAAAACCGAGGCGTTGGCCCGCGCCTTGATCGAGGCAGGCCACAGCGCCTGTGCCTATCATGGCGGGATGGAGGCCGATCATCGCCGTGAGGTCGAAGCGCGCTTTCAGCAAGAGGACGGATTGATCGTCGTCGCCACCGTGGCCTTTGGCATGGGGGTAGACAAGCCCGATATCCGCTGGGTCGCGCATGCCGACCTGCCCAAATCGATAGAGGCCTATTATCAGGAAATCGGTCGGGCCGGGCGCGACGGGGCACCGGCTGAAACACTGACGCTTTATGGCCCGGATGACATTCGCCTGCGCCGCACCCAGATTGATGAGGGGCTCGCCCCACCAGAACGGCGCATGGCCGATCACGCGCGCCTGAACGCACTTTTGGGTCTGGCAGAAGCCCTGCGCTGTCGTCGCCAGAACCTTTTGACCTATTTTGGCGAAGCGCCGGACCCCTGCGGTAACTGTGATCTGTGTGACTCCCCCGCAGATATCTATGATGGCCGCGAAGCTGTGCAAAAGGCCCTGTCTGCAATCTTGCGCACCGGCGAATATTTCGGGGCCGGGCATCTGATTGACATCCTGACGGGAAATGAAACGCCCAAGGTCAAGGAACGTGGCCATGACGCCCTGCCAACTTTTGGTGTTGGGCGCGAATTTGATCGCCGCCAGTGGCAGGCGATTTTCCGGCAGATGATGGGCCATGATCTGGTGCGCCCCGATCCCGAACGCCACGGTGCCCTGCGCATGACCCACGCCGCCCGCCCGATCCTGCGCGGCGAGGTCGGGATCGAACTGCGCCGCGACAGCATCAAATCCGCCACCCGCCGCCCGGCGGTCAAAACGCTGGTCAGCGAAGAGGACGCGCCGCTCTTGTCGGCACTAAAGGCCAAGCGCCGCGCCCTGGCAGAGGCCGCAGGCCTGCCCGCCTATATGATCTTCAACGACCGCACACTGATCGAAATGGCCGAAACCCGCCCCGCAACTCTGGACCAGATGGCCGGGGTCGGCGGGGTCGGCGCCAAGAAACTGGAAAGCTACGGCGCCGCGTTTCTGACCATCATCACGGGTGAGGCCACCGCCGCTATGCACCCGGCGCGCCGGAAAATCGCGGGCCGCGAGGCCGGTGCCGTATTTGACCGATTGATGGAAGCCCAACAGCGCCTGGCGCGGGGTCACGACGGCGTTGACAAATTCATGAGCTGCCCAACCTCCACCTTACGCCATATTGCCGAACGCAGGC
Organism: Roseovarius sp. YIN77; assembly: GCF_057219155.1. Classification (NCBI taxonomy): domain Bacteria; kingdom Pseudomonadati; phylum Pseudomonadota; class Alphaproteobacteria; order Rhodobacterales; family Roseobacteraceae; genus Roseovarius; species Roseovarius sp. YIN77. Next base: position 45,622 of record NZ_JBXVVI010000007.1, on the reverse strand, counting down.
CCGACAGTCTGGACGGGCTGGCCCGGATACAGGGGATGGGCGCGCAAAAGGTGGAACGTTTCGGTTCGGCCTTTTTGGAAGTCTTGCTAACAGAGGATGCCTGATGCTGATCACAATTTCCCCGGCCAAACGCCTGAACGAGGCAGCCAGCACATCCCTGCCCATGACCACCCCCCGGTTTCAGGCAGAGGCTAGCAATCTGGCCAAGGTGGCTCGTGAACTGACCGCGCCGCAGTTGCAGAAATTGATGGCGATCAGCCCGGCACTGGCCGAATTGAACCAAACCCGCTTTGCCACCTATCAAACCGCGCCCACGCCAGAGGCTTTGGCCCCTGCGGCCCTGATGTTCGCGGGCGATACCTATCTGGGGTTGGAGGCGGAAACGCTTTCTGATGACGCCATGCGCTGGGCACAAAACCACCTGCGCATTCTGTCAGGGCTATACGGGGTGCTGCGCCCGCTGGACGGCATTCAACCCTACAGGCTGGAAATGGGTAGCCGTCTAAACAACCCCAAGGGCAAGTCGCTTTACGACTATTGGGGTGCTCAGATTGCCACGGCACTGAATGAAGAAGCCGATAAGGTGGGCACCGACATCTTGGTCAATTGCGCCTCTGTCGAATATTTCAGCGCCGTTGACCGGCAGGCCCTGAACCTGCGCGTGATCACTCCCGTCTTTATGGAATTGCGCAATGGCACACCAAAGATCGTCAGCTTTTATGCCAAAAAGGCGCGCGGGGCGATGGCGCGCTTTGCAGTCGAAAATCACCTGACAGACCCTGTGCACCTGCAACAGTTCGACACCGGCGGTTATCAGTTTCAGCCGGGGATGAGCAGCGGCGATCAATGGGTGTTTCTGCGCAGCGACGCGGCGGGCAGCTGATCAGCGGGCCTGCCTTTGGCGCGGTGTCGGGGCGGGTGCCGCCGGTTTGAGATCTGCCGATAGTTTTTCGATCGCGTCCCACAAATCCTGCCTGCGGATCGGCTTGGCAAGGTGTTGATCGAGCCCCGCCGCCATGATCTCTGCAATCTCTTCTTCCAGCGTATAGGCGGTCATCGCCACGATCGGGATGCGCACAGTACCGGATGCCTGCTCCATCCGTCTGATCCGCGCGGTTGCCTCTTTTCCGTCCATTCCGGGCATCGAGATATCCATGAAAATGATGTCCGGCTGAAACTGACCGAAGGCTTCAATCGCTTCGACCCCGTCACAAGCCAGACACAGATCAATGTCCAGTGTCGCGACCATCTTTTCAAAAACCAGCCTGTTGGTTTTGTTATCGTCGACGGCCAATACCTTGATCAGTTGTTGGCTCCGTCGCAGATTGGGCTGCGCGACAGGTCGCTTGGCCGAAGCTGATGTCGCGGGTGCCTCCAACCCACGAAAGATCGACATCACGTCCCGACGCGACATCGGCTTGCGAATGATTTTTAACACGCCGGCCTGTAGAAAGTGCTCCACCGATGTTGATGGGGAGTTGGACATAAAGATGATCGGCATCTTGGGGGCGGATTTATGCGCCTGTTTGGCGAAATCCGGGCTTTCCAGCGGTGGCAAATCAATATCGGCAATCAACAAATCAATCGACGGGCCGCAATATTTCAACGCGTCATCAGAAGATTTGGAGATTGCGGTCGAAGCACCCATCGTGCGCAACTGCCGTTCCAAAATCGTGCCAGTGATTTCGCTTTGCGTTGCGATCAGAATGCGCCGGGTGTCTTTGGGCAATTCCAAAGCCTGCCAGTTCACATCATGGGCCGGCTCCAACGGCAGTCTGAAACCGAAACATGATCCTGTCCCTTCCTCGGAATCGACCCAGATCTCACCCCCCATCAATTCGACCAGATGTTTGCTGATCGACAGGCCCAGGCCGGTTCCACCCAAATGACGGCTGCTGTCATTGTCGACCTGATCAAACTCCCCGAATACATGGTCTAACCGATCCTCGGGGATGCCAATGCCGGTATCTTCCACAGAAATGTGAACCTGCGTTTCGCTGGTACCGTCCGGTTGATGCCCGACCACGCGGATGATGACATGCCCTTGGGATGTAAACTTCACCGCATTGCCGATCAGGTTTGTCAGAACCTGCCTGATGCGACCGCCATCGCCCAAATAACACGGCGGCAAAAACAGATCGAAATCCACCAGCAAATCGATCCCCTTGGCGTGTGCCTGTGGTAACAATAACGTCACCACCTCATGCAGACAGCGATCCAGATCGAACTGTTCACGGTGCAGGGTCAGCTTGCCCGCCTCGATTTTGGAATAGTCTAAAATGTCGTTGATAATGACCAGCAGGGCCTCACCCGAATTGCGGATCGTATCCACGTATAGGCACTGATCCTCGCTCATCTCGGTATCTGACAACAGTTCCGCCATACCCACCACGCCGTTCATAGGGGTGCGGATTTCGTGGCTCATACGGGCCAGAAATGCGGATTTGGCGTGATAGGAATCCTCTGCCTGTTGGCGCGCGTGGGCAAGCTCTTGCTCCGCCAGCACCGCCTCAGAATTGTCAATCGCGATAGAGGTCCGATCCCCCAGCGGTGTTTTGACATCGATCAGTAGGATATACCGCCCGTCTGTTAGGCGGATCGTTTCGGGGCGGGGGCGCTCCGCCGCGCATCTTTCAACAAGCGGTCTACACCACGCCTCTGCGTCTTTTCCATCAGTGTTGAAATGACCGGATTTCACCCCGTCAGACAAGAGATCACCAAAACATCTGCCCATCGGATCACGACCGTCCAGCGCAAAGTAATCGCGGTAAAATGCATTGGCAAACATCAGCTTGTTATCTGCGTCATACATGGCCACCCCGTTTGGACCCGCTGCAAAGCCCGAAACCAGACGTAAAGCGCGGGCATAATCGATGTCACGCAAGAGCGCATCCGTGTGCTGATGTTGCTTGCCTGATTGTTGGTGAAGCTTTCCCAGCTCTGCCAATAACGCAGAGACGCGTTCGTGATGCAGGTCATTGCCCGCAGGTGTGTTCGGTGTTTGAGGTGCCATCTGTCCGCCTGAGTTGTCACAACAAGGCGACTGTTTCAGACAGATGTGAACCCGGGATTAATTTCTGATATCCAGGCGACCGCGTCGTGCCCCAGCCGATCCTCCATATCACCAAGCTTTGTTGACAACACGGGCCGAAGAACGCAGGTATTGGGCATGGCCAATCACTCCGACATCCTTGATCAACTGGCAAGCCGGCTGAAACATGCGCGGACCTCGCAAGGGCTGTCGCTTGATGCCGTGGCGAAACTGTCGGGCGTTTCCCGGTCAATGGTCAGTCAGATCGAACGCGGGGAATCGTCGCCCACCATTGCCACCTTGTGGAATCTGACCCGGGCTTTGCAGGTTGATTTTGCCGGATTGTTGGAAGGCGGCAGCCCAGAGCCCGAAATTGACGTTGTCCGGGCGGAGGCAACCCCCACGATCGAACAGCGTGGGGCAGGATGCCGCATTCGAATTCTGTCACCGCCTGAAGATGCCGGGCGGTTCGAGGTCTACGAACTCTCCTTCGATGCCCATGGCGCGCTGGACAGCCAACCGCATACCACTGGCGCGCGTGAGGCGCTGACAGTGATAGAGGGGGAATTGCTGGTCCGGTCCGGGGATACCAGCGCAAGGTTGAACGCCGGTGATACCGCGCGATATGCGGCGGATGTGACCCATATGATTTCGGCGGCGGATCAACCGGCAAAGGCATTTTTGATCGTTCAGGGCGGTTAATTCCGTAATAGTGGACAGAATATCCGTTATATGATATCCGTCATATTGACAGCACTGTCCGTTATCACAGATTTATCAACCGGAGGTCCAAATGTCCCAGAATTTTCTGACACATGTCTGCAATACCCTGAAGGGAATCGATGCGGACGGCCTGATGAAACGCGAACGTCCCATCACCTCTGCCCAGGGCGGCCATATCGCGGTTGGTGAACACGAGGTCATCAACCTGTGCGCCAATAACTATCTGGGGCTCGCCAATCATCCCGATCTGATCCGGGCCGCCCGCGATGTGATGGATGACAAGGGATTTGGCATGGCCTCGGTCCGGTTTATCTGTGGCACACAGGATATCCACCGCGAGCTGGAACAGAAACTGGCGACCTTTCTGAACAAGGACGATGCGATCCTTTTCGCCGCCTGTTTCGATGCCAATGGGGGCCTCTTTGAACCTTTGCTGGGCCCCGAAGACGCAATCATCTCCGACAGTCTGAACCACGCATCAATCATCGACGGCGTGCGCCTGTGCAAGGCCAAACGCTATCGCTACATGAACAATGACATGGCCGATCTTGAGGCGATGCTAAAACATGCCCGCGAAGAGGGCGCGCGCCATATTATGATCGCAACAGACGGCGTGTTTTCGATGGATGGGTATTTGGCCAATTTGCCGCAAATTACCCGGCTGGCCCGCGAATACGATGCATTGGTGATGGTCGATGACTGCCATGCCACCGGGTTTATGGGGCCACGCGGTGCGGGAACGCCAGACCATTTTGGCGTGGACGTAGACATTTTGACAGGGACGCTCGGCAAAGCACTTGGGGGGGCCATCGGCGGTTATATCGCCGGGCCGCAGCCAGTGATTGATCTTTTGCGGCAGCGGGCGCGGCCCTATCTGTTTTCCAATTCGCTGCCGCCCTCGATCGTTGCCGCGGGGATAGAGGCGATCCGTCTGGTGGAAGAGGGTGCCGCCCTGCGTGCGCAGCTTTTCGACAATGCGCGCTACTGGCGCGCGGGGCTGGAACGCCTCGGCTTTAACATCTTGCCGGGCGAACATCCCATCATTCCGGTGATGCTGGGGGAGGCACAATTGGCCCAAGACATGGCGGCGAAACTGTTCAACGAAGGCGTTTATGTCTCCGGCTTCTTCTTCCCGGTGGTCCCGCGCGGCCAGGCCCGGATCAGAACCCAGATGAACGCTGCCCTGACCCGCGACGATCTGGATACGGCGCTTGCCGCCTTCGCCAAGGTCGGGTGCGAGCTAGGGGTCATCCAATGACACGTCCAAACACGATGAAGGCGCTGGAGAAGTCAAAGCCAGAGGAAGGCCTGTGGATGGTGCAGGCACCGGTTCCGGAAATTGGGCCAGACGAGGTGCTGATCCGTATCCGCAAAACTGGTATCTGCGGTACTGACATCCACATCTGGAACTGGGATGACTGGGCCGCGAACACCGTACCCGTGCCGATGATCACAGGCCACGAATTTGCCGGTGAAATTGTCGAGTTGGGCAAAAATGTCGAAGGGCTGGAAATCGGCCAGCGCTGTTCAGGCGAGGGGCACCTGATCGACCATGACAGCCGCCAATCGCGCGCCGGCAAGTTCCACCTTGATCCCGGCACGCGCGGCATCGGGGTGAATGAACAGGGGGCCTTTGCCGAATATCTGCGCTTGCCTGCCTTCAACGTTGTGCCGCTGCCCGACGATATCCCGGATGAGATCGGTGCCATTCTGGACCCGCTGGGCAATGCGGTGCATACCGCCCTGTCCTTTGATTTGCTGGGGGAGGACGTGCTGATCACCGGCGCCGGTCCCATTGGCATCATGGCTGCCGCCGTTGCCCGCCATGCAGGCGCGCGCAATGTGGTGATCACCGATATCAACCCGGATCGGTTGGCATTGGCCCAGCACGTGGTCCCAACCGTGCGGCCGGTCAACGTCGCCAATGAGGATCTGAATGACGTTATCGCCGAACTGGGCTTGGCCCAGGGTTTCGATGTGGGGCTGGAAATGTCCGGCAATCAGGCCGCATTGGATCAGATGGTCGAGGCCTTGGTGATGGGTGGTAAAATCGCCCTTCTGGGCATACCGCCGGGAAAATCGCCAGTGGACTGGTCGCGCATCGTTTTCAAGGCCATCACCATCAAGGGCGTTTACGGGCGCGAGATGTTTGAAACCTGGTACAAGATGATCGCCATGCTGCAAAACGGGCTGGACGTCAGCCGGGTGATCACCCACCGGTTCAGCGTTGATGACTTCCGCAAAGGATTTGCTGAGATGAAAGGCGGGGCCTCGGGCAAGGTCGTGCTGGATTGGGGATAGATCCTGACCCTAAGGTCGGTCCCCAATTTTCGGTGGTTTGTCCAGCCCGGCCAACACATCCACCACAATATTGCGAATCCACCTATGTTCAGGATTGTTCGTGGATGTTTTATGCCAAACCATTTGCAGAGAAACGGGCGGGATTGGCAAAGGTGGCAGGTAGATGTCGAGCTTCAATCTGTCGGCAACATTTTCGGCGGATTGATGCGGCAACAGTGCAATAATATTGCTTTGGCTTACGGTGTTGCACACACCTGAAAAATTGGGCGCAGTAAAGTTAACGGTTCGGCATCTGCCAATCTTTTCCAATGCGGCGTCAGCATGCCCCCAAAACTTTCCCTCCGGGGAACACAGAACATGCGTAAGGCTACAGAACAGATCTAGGGGCAGAACGTCGCCAACTGGCGTACCGGAACGAGATATTTCCGGGTGCCCTTGCCGAGCAACGACAACATAGCTGGTGGTCAAAACTTCTTGCGCCTCCAGCCAACTGGGCAAGGCAAATTTTGGAATCAAAGCGATATCCAAATTGAATTTCGGGAAATATTCCATCTTGTCGTCCAGAATAACATCCACCATCTGCACGCGCATGTGGGGGGCCAGTTCTGACAATCTGTTTGCCAAAACCGGAAAAAGATGTTCGGCAAAGAAATCAATGCCCGTCAGGCGAAAGGTTTCATGTGATGTCGCCGGGTCAAACTGATCTGGCCCGGCCAATATTGTCTCCAGCCGATTCAACATATCCCGTATGGGCAGGTCCAGGCTGCGGGCATAATCGGTCGGAACCAGCTTTTGCCCCTGCCGAATGAAAAGCGGATCGTTCAGCGCATGGCGAAGCCGACCAAGAGCGGCGGACACGGCAGGCTGTGACAAACCTATGCGTTTGCTTGCTGCAATCGTCGAACTCTCTCGAAACATGGCATCAAGAACCCGCAACAGGTTCAGGTCAAGCTTGGATAAATTTGTCATGTTAATATATATTATAATTATAATTCATTTTATTAATCAATTCTATTTTCTTACCCTGTATGAATATGGGGAAGGAGAACTATCATGAAGGGACTGTCATTTAATTTCATGGTCTTGGGGGCACTGTTTGTGGTGATCGGGATGGGATGGGGCATCCAAATGTCCGCCTCTGGGGATCACACAATGTCACCGGCCCATGCGCATTTGAACCTGTTGGGTTTTGTGCTGTTTGCAATCTATGCGTTTTACTATCACCTCGTGCCCGCAGCGGCAGAGGGGATGTTGCCCAAGGCGCATTTCGCGCTGGCTTTGGCCGGGGTTGTCATTGTGGTGCCGGGGATTGTCATGGCGATCAGTGAAACCACCGAAACCTTTGCCAAGATCGGGTCAATCCTGACATTGCTATCTGGCATTGCGTTTCTGGTCGTGGTGTTCAAAAACCGCGGCTAGGGTCAGGGCAGGGCCCTATAATGCGCCCTGCCAATCACGCACCGCATCCAGCGGATACAGCAGCATCAGCACATTTAGCGCCAGACCGTCGCGGATCACCCAGGCGGTTAGCAGTTCAAACCCGATCACGATCACAAAGCTCAGCCAAACGGGGAAATGACGCGCTAGCCAGAACCCCACCAGCATCGCGATGATATCGGCAAACGAATTGACGACGCTGTCACCGTAGTAATCCAGCGATATCGTCACCTCGCGGTAGCGTTCGATCACCGCATTGGTGTTTTCCACGATCTCCCAGGCGGCCTCGACAATCGTGGCAATCAGCAGGCGCCAGCCGACATTCATGTTCCGCGCCACCAGCCACAAAATCGCATAGAACAAGAACCCATGCAGCAGATGGCTGGGCGTATACCAATCCATCAAATGCTGAGAGTTTTCCGACGTCATGACTGCGCCGTACCACAGCTTGATCGTGCCGCATTCGCACCACGGCACCCGCCCCATCGCTAGCAGGATGATGGTGGTCAAAAGAACAACAATCGCGGTCAGCCAATAGGCACGTTCAACTTGTGTATTCATGGGGATAAGCAATCACACCCCGTCTGATCTGTCTACACCAAGATATGATGATCGCATTTGATTCAGGCTCTTGCTGTTTGGTAGGCTCCGGGCGTAGCCTAGTGGCATATTTTTCAGAGGTGAATTTATGCGTTGGTTGGTTCGGTTTGGTGTTCTGGTTCTGCTTCTCATCGCCTTGGGGGTTACGGCGTTGATGCTGATCCCCGGGGATCGCATCGCGCGGATCGCAGAGCGCCGGTTTGAAGAGGCGACCGGCCGTGCCATGACATTGACCGGCGGCATCAGCGCCACAATTTACCCGCAACTTGGCATTCGCATCGGTGGTGTCAGTGTCGCCAATGCCGATTGGTCTGATGACGGCCCGATGCTGACTGCCAAAGCCGCCCGCATAGGTGTCAATGCCTGGGCCTTGATGTCGGGTGGCGTGCGGATCGAAGAGGTGGAGATTACTGAGCCGGTCCTGTTGCTGGTCGCCGATGAACAGGGCAGAACCAATTGGGATTTTGACGTCGAAACCGGCGGCGCCAGCATTGGCGCCCCCGAGGCATCGGGTGATGTGCCCGCCTTTTCACTGGATCGCGGGCTGGTTCAAAATGGCACCGTCATTTATCGCAATCTGGCCACTGGCAAAGATACGCGGCTAGAGGCACTGGATCTGTCACTGCGGCTGCCAGACTTCAGCGGCCCGGCCTCTGTTGATCTTTCCGCACTTCTTCACGGTATCCCGCATAAACTAGTCGCCCGGATAGAGGAGTTTGACACTTTCCTGACCGGGGACATCACGACCCTGGATCTGGAGGTCGACAGCGGCGATAACTCTCTCAGCCTGAACGGGCAGGGCGGCTATGCGCCCACCGCGTTCGAGGGGCAGTTGGACGCACAGTTCGCCGATATTCCGCAATTCTTTACCGCGATCGGCGATGACACACCGGAAATCCCGGCAGGCTTTGGCCGCGACCGGATAGACATCTCGGGCGCGGTGACGCTCACCCCGGATCAGACTTTGCACCTGCGAAACGGTTCGATCCGGCTGGACGATAACCGGTTGACCGGGGCGTTTGATGCCAATCTTGTCGGGGACCGCCCGCAATTCAATGCCAGGCTGGCCGGGGATCAGCTTGACTTTTCCTCCCTGGCCGCCGGGGAGGGGCAGGGCGAAAGCCAGCAAACCGCCGCGCCTGCCGACGGCTGGCCCACCGATCGGATCAACGCTGATGCGGTGTCTGCCATCGATGGCGATCTGGCCTTCACGGCCAATGGCATCAACTTTGGCACGCTGACGTTGGGCAAGACGGAAATCCTGACAACGATTGACCGATCCCGCGCGGTTTTTGGCCTCAGATCAATTTCGGCCTATGGCGGGCAGATCACGGGCGAGTTTGTGATGAACAATCGCAATGGATTGTCCGTGGGCGGCAATCTGAACCTGGCCGACATGTCCATTCAGCCGTTCCTGTCCGATCTGGCCGATTATGAACGGCTGATCGGAACCGGAAATGCCAAGGTAAACTTTCTCGGCGTTGGGAACAGTCTGGATGCGATCATGAAATCGCTTTCAGGTTCCGGATCTCTGTCGCTGACAAATGGCGAATTGCGGGGGCTCGATCTTGCCGGGATGCTGCGAAACTTCGACAGCTCCTACGAGGGCAGCGGATCAAAAACGATCTTTGATGCGATCACGGCCAGCTTTGTGATAGAGGCCGGCGTTTTATCCAATTCCGACCTTCTGATTGCCGCCCCGCTGGTCAATGCGACCGGCGAGGGCAAGGTGGATATCGGTCGCCAGAAACTGGATTACCGGATCGTTCCAACCGCTTTGGCTGGCGAGGATGGCACGGGCGGCTTTACCGTGCCGGTCATCATCACCGGCCCGTGGTCTGATCCATCCTTCCGCCCGGATCTGGAGTTTTTGCTGGAACAGGAACTGGCCGAAGAACGCAAAGCCGCCGAAGAGGCCCTGAAACAACAGGCCGAAGAGGCGCTGGGCGTTCAGCGCGAAGAAGATGAAAGCCTGGAAGACGCCGTCAAACGCGAACTGGAAGAGGAACTGGGCAACAAGCTGTTGGATATTTTGGGCGGCAACTGACCCACCCCGCAGGCCGGGCTTCAGCCCGGCATTCTGCGTCATCCCCCAGTCAGAAAACAGACAGGGCCGCACCCAGCCCTCCACATCAATTTTGCGATTGAATCGCCGCTAGACCCGCGTATAGGTTGTGACATGACCTGAGCCAGTTGCATTGCAAAATTATTCACCCATACCGCCAAACCCAACGCGCCGCACTCGGTGATTGGCCGATTGGTGGAACCGGATATGCTAAAACAGATGGGGGCGCAGGGCCCGACGGATCAGGACTAAGGGGGCAGATATGGTTTATCACATTTCAGGCGGAAAATACGTTACGGATTATGATTACGAGTTGCCAGCATGGCATCCTCTTAACGGTGACAAACGCAGAATTCAATTGGTTGACCCAACCCCGGATGGGGGGGGTAATGATCGCTCGTCAATCTGGAAGAGCACAAAAACCTGATCATATTCCTACTAAATTGGAGCGTCAGGGGGTGGGACCCGATAAAGTTGCATTGGTTGACATCGACGATTTTAGCAGTTGTCTCCTCGTCAATCAGACCTTCAAGGACATTTTGGAGGAATTGGAACCCGGCGTGCATCAGTTCTGGCCAATGGAGCTGTATATCAAGGGTGAAAAGATCGGCGATGCCTATTGGTTGAATATTTGCAACCGGCTGGATACGACGCACCGAGGGTTGACGTATCCTGTTAATGAACGAGGATTTTGGGTGCCCACCAAGGGCAAGCCCAGTCAATTCTTTTTCGATGTTCAGAAGATCGGTGTTCACCACGCCTGGCATGACAAATTTCGAGGCGGCACCTTTATTTCAGAGGAATTCGCCGCGCGCCTGAAGGCGGCTGGAGTGACGGGGTTGTCATATCAGCACCTCGAACAGGCCTGATCCACGCTCGAAACCCAAATGGTTAACACCATCGCGCCTATCCAATACCCACCGTCGCTATGCAGTCGTAATACCGACGTAATACCGACGTTGATTTTGGCGTTAACGATTTCCGTTTCCGGGGCGTCAACGGAAATTCCCGGTCGCCGGTTGTGCATCCAGCGCAGAGCCCTTAGATCGACAAGGACCCGATTTTTGATGGTGATTTCATGCCTGTTCCCAATCCATCCGCGCTGGAATTTCTGCTGACCCGGCGCTCGCGTCCGGCCAAAACATTGACGGGCCCAGTGCCCTCCTGCGATGACCTGATCCCCCTTCTGACCGCCGCCGCCCGCAGCCCCGATCATGGTAAGCTGGAGCCTTGGCGTTTTATTGTTTTGGAACGTAACGCACTGAAAAGACTGTCTGAACTTGCGGTCACCCGCGCGGGTGCATTGGGTAAAGATGCGGTCGTGACCGAAAAAACCCGCCGTCAGTTCGCCGATGCAGAGCTTGCTGTCGCCGTGATATCCACCACAATCTCGTCGGAAAAAGTGCCCCAGATCGAACAGCATCTTTCCGCCGGTGCTGTGTGCCTGTCATTGCTCAACGCGGCACTGGCCACTGGCTGGGGCGCCAATTGGCTGACCGGTTGGCCCGCCACGGATGATGAATTCCTGAAAGAGGGGCTGGGTTTAACAACGGGCGAATTCGTCGCCGGCTTCATCCACATCGGCACCGAAACCGCCGCCCCACCAGAACGCCCACGCCCCGATATTGATGCAAAAACCACCTGGGTAAGTGAATGATTATAAGTGATTTTTTGCGTGCTCTGGGGCAGCTGGGTGATCCCCGGTTTCGATCAGTTCTGGCCAAAGGAATTGGCCTGTCGCTGGGTTTGCTTGCCCTGATTTACTTTGTGTTTTTAACGCTGATCGGGTGGTTTGTTCCTGATCAGGTGAGCTTGCCATGGATCGGTGCGGTGACATGGGCCGATGATGTCCTCAGCATTGGGTCCTTCTTTGTGATGATCGGGCTGTCGATCTTTCTGATGGTGCCCGTCGCCTCTGCCTTCACCGGGATATTTCTGGACGAGGTCGTGAATGCCGTAGAAGACCGACACTACCCCGGCATTAGTACCCCGCCATCCGTACCTTTGGTAACCGCGCTACGGGATTCCGTTGGATTTTTGGGGATAATGATCGCCGCCAACCTGCTTGCGCTGATCCTTTACATCGCCCTACCACCCTTTGCCCCGCTGATTTTTTGGGGGCTAAACGGATACCTTCTGGGGCGCGAGTATTTTCAGATGGTCGCCATGCGACGTTTGGGGCGCAATGGTGCGCGTGCCCTGTATCAGCAGCATCGTTGGTCAGTTTGGACGGCGGGCTTTTTAATGACGGTGCCGTTGACCATCCCGCTGATCAACTTGTTGATCCCGGTTTTGGGCGTGGCGACCTTCACTCACCTTTATCATCGGGTTCAGCAGGCTCGCCCATAATATTGCGCCAGTCCAGATCACGAACCGTGATCGCGCCGCTGACAATCGTGCCTGCGATCACTGCCCATAAAACGATAGACAGCGCCGTGGTGATCTTGGCCCGGCGTCCAATCTGCGGATCATGCGGGGCCCCGGCATGGGTGCCCGCGACAATCTCGCCCACATCGCCCTGTGTTTTCAGGCGGATCGGCAGCACGATCAGAAAGACCATGAACCAGATCACAGCATACAGCACGATTGCCGACGTGATGGACATCAGATTTCTTCCAATTCGATCAGGCAGCCGTTGAAGTCTTTGGGATGTAAAAACAGAACCGGCTTGCCATGGGCGCCAATCTTTGGTTCCCCAGTGCCCAGCACCCGCGCGCCTTCGGCCTTCAGCTTGTCGCGGGCGGAGATGATATCTTCGACCTCATAGCACATGTGGTGAATACCGCCTGACGGGTTCTTTTCGAGAAAACCGTTGATCGGAGAGGCATCGCCCAATGGGTAGAGCAATTCGATCTTGGTGTTCGGCAGTTCAATAAACACGACGGTCACGCCGTGATCGGGCTCATCCTGCGGTGCGCCGACATCGGCCCCCAGCGTGTCGCGATACTGTGCGCTTGCGGCTTCCAGATCAGGGACGGCGATGGCAACGTGGTTGAGACGACCAATCATGAGACATTCCTTCCGGGTGCGAATATCAGTTGCGCTTCTTATGTCGACAGACAGCTGCGACAACAAGTGATTTTCAAGCGACCCAAGGCCGCAGGTTGTGGTTTACGCCCCCTTTACCCGGGCGTGATCTGCTGCGCGGGTACCCAAGGATGTTGCCATGAATGAGATCGAGCGAATGGTTCCCCCGCGCAGGCCCAAAACACGCGGCCCGCTTGCCGGAATCTGCATTCTTCTGGTCGAAGACAGCAATCAGGCATCGGATGCCATTCGGTTGATGTGCCTGCACAGCGGGGCAAAGCTACGCCGCGCCCGCGACCTTGCCGGTGCCTTGTGGCATCTGGATCGGTCGCGCCCCGATGTTGTCATCGTTGATCTGGGGCTGCCGGACGGGTCGGGTGAGAGACTGATTTCCCGTATCGACAAGCGCACAAAAGACAATACGCGCCCTGCGATACTGGGCCTTAGCGGCGATCCTGACGGGCGGGGCCGGGCGCTGAATGCCGGCGCGGGTGCCTTTCTCGCCAAACCCATTCAACATGTTGGCGCGTTTCAAATGAGCGTCCTATCTGTTCTTCCGGGTGCCCGACGGAAATCGATACCCCGCCTTCAGGTCACAACGTGCGCTTGCGATCCATTGGCCTGCCGGGAGGATTTGACCATGGCCGTTGAGCTTCTGCAAAATCGGCCAAACAGCCGCTACGCCGCCCAGTTTGTCAGGGGGTTGGCCCTCAGCATCGGGGATGGGGAGCTTCGATCAGCGGCGCAGGCGCTTTTGTCCGCCACACCCAATGCAAACAACCGGCAGAGCGCCACGGTAAACCTGACCCAAATCTTGCACACTCGCCTTGCCCGGCTGGATGAAATCTGACCCACAGAACCGCATTTTCCGCTTGCCCGATCCGGGTTCCGCCCGTATAGGGGGCGCTCTAGTCGCGCGACCGGCCCAAGTGGCATGCCGAGTCGTGCATAAACCGACCTGAAATCAAGGAGCCGGAAATGCCCAAGATGAAGACCAAATCAGGCGCTAAAAAGCGCTTTAAGGTGACTGCCTCTGGCCGCGTTGTCGCAGCCCAGGCTGGCAAGCGTCACGGCATGATCAAGCGTACGAACAAATTCCTGCGCAATGCCCGTGGAACCACAACCCTGTGTGCCGCTGACGAGAAAATCGTCAAAGGCTACATGCCATACGCTCGCTAAGGAGTACGACTAATGTCTCGTGTAACTTCTGGTAAAGTCACCCACGCCCGTCACAAGAAGGTCATCAAAGCGGCCAAAGGCTATTACGGCCGCCGCAAGAACACCTTCCGCACCGCAACCCAGGCTGTCGACAAGGCAAACCAATACGCAACCCGTGACCGCAAGGCACGCAAGCGTAATTTCCGCGCCTTGTGGATTCAGCGCATCAACGCTGCTGTACGCAGCCATGATGAGGCCCTGACATACAGCCGTTTCATCAACGGTCTTTCGCTGGCCGGGATCGAAGTGGACCGCAAGGTTCTGGCCGATCTCGCTGTGCATGAGCCCGAAGCGTTCGGTGCCATCGTCGATAAGGCGAAGGCCGCGCTGGCATAAGATACCTCTGGCGGAGCATTCCCAGCAAAAGTGGATACCGGTTTTGCGGTTCGGGAATGCGACCAAAAATAAAGAGGGACAGATGGAAAGCCGCGGGCCCCGCAAGGGTTCCGCGGCTTTCTTTGTTTACATCGGTTTTCAGGGGGGCAGCCGCTTGAAAACCCGGGCCCCGGCGGGTAGCAGGGGCAAGACAGAAATTGAGAGGCCGCAATGGACGATCTGAGGCAGAAATATCTGGATGCAATCGCGGGCGCCGCGGATGAAAACGCGCTGGAAGATTTGCGCGTGCAGGCCGTGGGCAAAAAGGGCGAGGTCAGCCTGAAAATGCGCGAGCTGGCCAAAATGACACCAGAGGAGCGTCAGATCGCAGGCCCCAAGCTGAACGCGCTGAAGGATGAGCTGAATTCGGCCTTGTCTGCCAAGAAAACCGCGCTGGCCGATGCCGCGCTGGATGCCCGCCTGCGCGACGAATGGCTGGACATCACGCTGCCCGGTCGCCCACAGCGCCAAGGCACCATCCACCCGATTTCTCAGGTGACAGAGGAAGTTTCTGCCATCTTCGCCGATATGGGCTTTGCCGTGGCCGAAGGGCCGCAGGTGGAAACCGATTGGTATAACTTTGACGCGCTGAACATCCCCGGCCACCACCCGGCGCGCGCCGAAATGGACACGTTCTATATGCACCGGGCCGCAGGCGATGATCGCCCGCCGCATGTGCTGCGCACCCACACGTCGCCGGTGCAAATCCGGTCGATGCAAAAACACGGCGCACCGATCCGCATCATCGCACCGGGCCGTGTGTACCGCGCCGATTATGACCAAACCCACACGCCGATGTTCCATCAGGTTGAGGGGCTGGCAATTGACACCGACATTTCCATGGCCAACCTGAAATGGTGTCTGGAAGAGTTCGTGAAAGCCTTCTTTGAGGTCGATAATGTAGAGCTGCGCTTCCGCGCCTCCCACTTCCCCTTCACCGAACCGTCGGCAGAGGTCGATATCCGCTGCAGCTGGGAAGGTGGCACCGTGAAAGTGGGCGAAGGCGACGATTGGCTGGAAATTCTGGGCTCTGGCATGGTGCATCCCAAGGTGCTGGCCGCCGGTGGCATTGACCCCGAAGAATATCAGGGGTTCGCCTTTGGTGTCGGCATCGACCGTATCGCCATGCTGAAATACGGCATCCCCGACCTGCGCGCATTCTTTGACAGCGACCTACGCTGGCTGCGCCATTACGGGTTCGCAAGTCTGGATCAACCGACCCTGCATGGGGGGTTGAGTAGGTGAGTGAGACCATCTCCGCATGTGAAAACATTTGCCGCGACTTTGACTGGATTTGGTTTGCGGACAAAAGCGTAATCAGTGGATTGTTGACTTTTGCTGCGGCAATTTTCGGTTCAGCAACGGCCTTGTTTATTGCGATAAAGGTATATCCGTTGCAAAAAACAAAGGACCGCGAGCTACAGATTCAGTTGGAGCAGCGGTCGGAATACGTTGCTACGCTTAAGGCGATCTCTGATCTAAAGACACAAGTAGAACGATTTAAATTTGACAATTACGAAGCTCTAAAGGCTTCTGTAAGCGATTACTTTTCGGCATGTGATGAAGTCGAGAACAAACTTACCATTCTATCATGTTTGGCGGATGGCGAGATTCTAAAGTTTACTTCGGAGTGCTATGAAGCAATCAGAGAAATTGTGGGTGAGTTTGCTCAGAAGTTAACCAGTATTGCCAATTCTGGATGCAATGAATTTGAAGCAGATGAACTAAAACAAGAGATGCTTGAAGTGCGAAGGGCGGCGAGCGAGAAAATCGATCAGGCGACAGTTAGATTAGTTAATGCTGTCAGACAGAAATCGTTTGGCTTGAGCGGCGAAATTTCCATCAAAAGCCGAATAAGTCTAAGTCAACAAGCTCTGCGTCAAAGTGTTGAAGCTGAAGGGTGATGTAGAAATGCTTAAAATTTCTCCCAAACTGAACCAAAAATATGATCTTTGCGACAACAGGAAGACGTCATGAAATTCACCCTCTCCTGGCTGAAAGAGCACCTTGAAACAGAGGCGAGCCTTGATGACATCACCTATGCCCTGACCGATCTGGGGTTAGAGGTCGAAGGCGTTGAAAACCCGTTGGAAAAATTTGGGGCCTTTACCCTTGGCTATGTGGTGGAGGCCGTTCAGCACCCCGATGCCGATCGCCTGCGCGTCTGTCAGGTCGAAACCGACGAGGGCATGAAACAGATCATTTGTGGTGCGCCGAATGCACGCCAAGGCATCACCGTCGTCGTTGCCAAGCCCGGCATGTATATCCCCGGCATCGACACCACCATTCAGGTTGGCAAAATCCGCGGGATTGAAAGCCACGGCATGATGTGTTCCGAGCGCGAGATGGAACTGTCGGACGAACACGATGGCATAATCGAGCTGCCATCGGGCAAAGTCGGCGACAAGTTCACCGACTGGCTGGCGGAAAATGACCCGGCCAAGGCCGACCCGGTGATCGAGATTGCCATCACACCCAACCGCCCCGATGCGTTGGGTGTTCTGGGCATCGCCCGTGATCTGGCCGCCCGTGGTCTGGGCAGCCTGAAACCGCGCGAGCTGGACCCGGTTCCAGCAGCGTTTGAGACTGATTTCAACGTCACCATTGATGACGACACACTGGACGGCTGCCCGCTGTTCACTGGCCGCGTAATCCGGGGCGTGAAAAACGGCCCCTCCCCGCAATGGTTGCAGGATATTCTAAAGGCGATTGGTCTGCGCCCGATCAGCTTTCTCGTCGATGTCACCAACTACTACACCTATGACCGCAACCGCCCGCTGCACGTGTTTGACATGGACAAGGTGCAGGGCAATCTGCGGGTCCACCGCGCCAAGGGTGGCGAGACTTTGATGGCGCTGGATGACAAAGAATACACGTTCCAGCCCGGCCAGATGGTAATCTCTGATGATCAGGGCGCAGAAAGCATCGGCGGTATCATGGGCGGGCTAGAGACAGGCTGTACCGATGACACCGTGAATGTGTTTGTGGAAAGCGCCTATTGGGACCCGATCCAGATCGCCTATACCGGTCGCGCGTTGAAGATCAATTCCGATGCGCGGTACAGATTTGAACGCGGCGTTGATCCGGCCTTTACCCCCTTCGGTCTGGAACACGCGGTGCGGATGATCGTTGACCATGCCGGTGGTGAGGTCAGCCAGATGATCACTGCCGGGCAGGTGCCAGACACACAGCGCAAATACCGACTAAATACCGACAGAATACAGAGCCTGGTTGGAATGGAAATTCCGGCCGATGAACAACGCCGTTCATTGACCGCTTTGGGCTTCGTTCTGGAAGGGAATATGGCCTATGTACCAAGCTGGCGCCCTGATGTTCAGGGGGAGGCTGATTTGGTTGAAGAGGTCGCGCGGATCGCGTCTCTGACAAAGCTTAAAGGCAAACCTTTACCCCGTCCTGCTGGTGTGGCGCAGGCGATCCTGACACCGATGCAGAAACGCGAATGGTCTGCGCGGCGTGCAATGGCGACCCTGGGCTATAATGAGTGCGTAACATATTCATTTGTAGACAAAAAATCTGCCAAGGCCTTTGGTGGTGGCGATGATGCTGCGATGCTGGAAAACCCGATTTCGTCAGAGTTGAGCCACATGCGCCCGTCGCTGTTGCCCGGTCTTTTGCAGGCTGCGGCACGCAATCAGGCACGCGGGTTCATGGACCTTGCCCTCTTTGAGGTTGGCCCCGTCTGGCATGGCGGGGAACCCGAGGATCAGGAACTGTTGGTCACCGGTATTCTGGTCGGCAACACCGGCCCGCGCGACCGCCTGGGCAGCCGCCGTCCGGTGGATACATTCGATGCCAAAGCCGACGCCGAAGCGATCCTCAACGCCATCGGTGCACCGGCAAAGTTGATGCATTTGCGCGGCATGAACAACTGGTGGCATCCGGGTCGGTCGGGCAAACTGTCCTTGGGGCCGAAAAACGTGCTGGCTGGTTTTGGCGAATTGCATCCCAAAGTGATCGGTGAAATGGATGTGAAGGGGCCGGTTGTCGCCTTTGCGATCCACATGGCCAATGTGCCTTTCGCAAAGTCAAAAGGCGCCAACAAAGGCGCGCTGAAGGTCAGCGATCTGCAAGCGGTAGAGCGTGATTTCGCCTTTGTCGTTGATGCGGATGTCGAGGCTGTGACGCTGGTGAATGCGGCTGCCGGGGCGGACAAGGCATTGATCGACAACGTGCGTGTGTTTGACGAATTTATCGGCGGCCGCTTGGGTGATGGTAAGAAATCGCTGGCGATTTCAGTGCGTTTGCAGCCCTCGGACAAGACGCTGACCGATAAGGATATCGAGGCGGTCGGCGAGAAGATCGTCGCCAAGGTCGAGAAAGCCACGGGCGGTGTCCTACGCGGCTAGTGTGGGATGCCTCCGGCGGAGGTATTTAAGGCGAAAGGAAGAGCATCATGGGTTTGAACGTCTATCTGTCCGGTGAAATTCACACCGATTGGCGCGAGCAGATTGTCGAGGGCGCGACGGGTCTGGATGTGACTTTCCATAGTCCGGTGACGGATCACGATGCCTCTGACGATTGTGGGGTCGCCATCATGGGGGCAGAGCCCAACAAGTATTGGCACGACCACAAGGGGGCGATGGTGAATGCCATCCGCACGCGCAAGGGGATTGCGGATGCCGATGTTGTTGTTGTGCGGTTTGGCGAGAAATACAAACAGTGGAATGCGGCCTTTGATGCGGGTTACGCCGCGGCGCTGGGAAAATCCCTGATCATTCTGCATGGACCGGATCATCAACACGCACTGAAAGAGGTGGACGCTGCAGCCCTGGCGGTGTGTGAAGAACCTGCGCAAGTGGTGAACATCTTGCGTTATGTGTTAACCGGATCATTGCCGGGCTAACGGTCTGAGCAACGACGCAAGCTGTTCGACCCCGTTTGTTAAAGCCTCCTCGTCAAATCCGGCATATCCCAGAATGAGCCCCTGGCGCGACGACGCGCCTGAGGTGTAGTCAGAGATAGCGCGCACGGTCAGGCCGATCTGTTTGGCCGCGCGCGATATTTCTGTATCGGTTGTTCGGCCCAACAGCTTTGGCCCCAATCCACAGACCAGATGCATGCCTGCCGGATCCTCTGCGCATTCCAGATACTCTGACAATTCGGATGAAATCAGGGACAACAAATGCCGTTGCCTGGCGGCATAGAGTCTGCGCATGCGTCTGAGGTGAATGGAAAACTCTCCACTATTCATGAAACTGGCCAGTGCTGGCTGGGCGATCATTGAGGCCTTGCTGCCGCGGATCGCCAGCGTTTCGCTGAGGGCAGGCACCATGTGCGCTGGTGCAACAAGGTATCCGATCCGCAAATGTGGGGAAAACAGCTTGGAAAAGCTTCCGACATAGAGCACATGCCCCTGATCATCCAATGCCGACAACGCCGGTAGTGGTTGACCCTGATAGCGAAACTCCCCGTCATAGTCATCTTCGACGATCAGAGTTTTGTTTTTCTGCGCCCAATCCAGCAGCATCAATCTGCGCCCAAGGGGCATTGTCATGCCAAGCGGGTATTGGCGAGAAGGTGTGACAATCGCGGCCTGAGCCACCGCTTGTGATGTGCAGAAATCCAGATCAAATCCGGCATCATCCACGGGGCAATGTGTCAATTGCAACCCCACCTGCGACAGAGCATTTTGCATGGGAGTGTAGCCGGGATCCTCAACACAGACCGTGTCCCCGGGTGAAAGAAGTGCGCTGCCGATTAGCTCGAACGTTTCGACGGCGCCGGATGTGATAAAGACCTGATTGGCATTGCACTGAATGCCGCGCCAGGCGCCTAAATGATTTGCTATTTCTGCGCGCAGCGGCTGCCAACCCGCAGGGTTGGGTTGGTTCAGTAATGCGTCACTTGGATTTCGCCAGGCGCGGTCCAGATGACGCGCCCATTGTCGGTACGGGAACAGTTTCAGATCAGGAATGCCCGCGTGAAACACGGAATAGGGTTGAGGAATTGTGCCCTTGGTCGGCGGTTCGGTTTGTGGCTGTGGTGTGGAGATATGAGGGAGATCTTGGGCGATAAATGTGCCTGCGCCTTGCCGGGTTTCAAGATAACCCTCCGCAATGAGCTGCTCGAAGGCAGAAATCGTTGTGACCCGCGAAACAGACAGCTCTTCGGCCAATCGACGGCTTGAGGGCATTTGCGATCCAGGCGGGGCGATATCTGACAGGATCAAATCCCGCAGATGATCTGTCAGCTGTCTTTGCATAGGCGCGTTTGCCCGCCTGTCCAGGTTTAAACCGAATAAGGCAGTGTATAAATTGGTATGGTATAAATTATCTATATTGGACATTACCTTATTACCAATAACGAAATAATTTAGCTCTAGCCAATCAATTAAGAGTTATCCAATGACGAACCCACCCACCGATCGTGTCCGCCTGCGTCGCTCTCATGCACGTGGTGCCTATGACAAAGAGACACTTTACAAAATTCTCGATGCGACACCTCAGTGTTTTGTTGGTTACATCATTGATGGCGCGCCATACGTGACGCCAACGCTGCATTGGCGCGAAGGGAACCGTGTGTATTGGCATGGATCATCCGCCAGCCGGGCGTTGCGGGCCAGCACAGAGGCGCAGGTCTGTTTGACGGTGTCCATTATGGATGGGTTTGTCATGGCCAGGTCAGGTTTTCACCATTCAGTGAATTCACGTTCAGTCATGCTGTTTGGAACCGCGAAAAAAGTCACCGATATTGACGAAATGCAAGACAAGCTATGCACATTCATAGATGGACTGTTTCCCGGTCGCTCTGCGGTTTTGCGGCCCAACAACGAACAAGAGCTAAAGGCGACGACACTCTTGTCGTTGGAAATTGATGAGGCCAGCGCCAAAATTCGCACGGGCCAGCCCATTGATGATGAGCCGGACTATGACTTGCCGATCTGGGCTGGGGTTATCCCAATCAGCACGACGGTTGGGGCGCCCGTTGCCGATCCCAAAAACATGCCCGGTGTGGACGCGCCAGTGCACATCACGCGATTTCGCTGGCCAGAGTAAGACCGCACATCGTGTCTTAACAAAGGATCAGAAAATGCCTTGCGCAATAATCATGATTATCAGGGACACGATCCAATAACCGAAATTGATAAGGGCAGCCGCTTGGCTTTGCTTTGCAAACAGGCTGCCCGACAGTGCCAGGACGGAGAAGGCAATTGTGCCCAAGATCACGGTCAGCAATGCCTCGTTCTTGGCAGTGACGCCGACAAACCAGCTCATCAGGAATAGTCCGAACAGTTGCAGGGCCATCGCACCAACGGGCATGTCCGAGGTATCGCCCATCTTTACGCCAACACCATCTGCCCATTTTGGTCCAAACAGTTTTGGGGAATACCACAACCACCCGACCAGAAAGGACACGACCGCGCCCACTATGACGCCAATCCAACTTATTCCGGATAAGATTTCAGCCATTTGTCAATCCTTCAATAACTTTAACAAACACTTCCAATCCGTCAGAGATAGATTACAAGTCAAACGTTTCCGCGACCTCGACTGTCCCATTTCCGAGGATCGGGCAGCCGCGTGCAATCGCAACGGCATCGTCTATGGAAGCTGCCTGCACCAAGGAGTAGCCAGAGATCGGATTGGCGCCACCGTCGTCATTTACGCCCTCGGCGGTCACGGTTTTTGACGGACCAACGGGATTGCCGCCGTCAATCACGGCATCCCCCATACCAGCAAACCAGGCCTGCCATTGGGCCATGACCTTGGCACCTTCTTCAGGCGTGTCGGGCATTTTCCCGCCGTGATATGCAAAAATATACTTTGGCATTTTCTCCTCCACTATTTGTGATCGTTGTATTGGTCGTGACGCCGCAGCCAAGCCATGGGCCAAGGAAGGTCTCCCTCATTGCGGCCTTCCGGCACCAGATCCAGATGCTGATAAGCGGTGTTTAACGGATCCAGACCGCGGGCGTAGGTAGAATAGGTTCTGTAGATGGCCCCGTCACTTGTTTTCGCCAGAACCGATAATCCCGGAAGCTCCTGACCAAGGGCAGGCAGAGTCTGATGATTGTAAAGCAACGCGTCAGAGGCGGTATCATCCTCTGAAAACGTAACACCGAAATGTCTGTTGAAGTCAGAACCCGCGGATGACACCCACGGGAATGTCCATCCCATCCGTTTGCGATATTGAAGTAAGGTGCCGATTGGCGCTGAAGAGACGGCAGCTAGACTAACATTCCGTTGGTTCAGGTGAATTCGAGCTGGAGAGTATTGGTCTGCCCAAAATGAACAAGAGGGGCAGCCCTCTTTCCAATCTTTTCCAAACATAAAATGCCAGATGATGAGCTGTTTGCGCCCGTCAAACAGATCGGACAGGTGAATCTCCCCCTTGTCGCTCTGAAACAGGTAGTCCTGGTCAACGCGTGTCCAAGGAAGGTTTCGCCGTTCTTCGGCAAGCTTGTCGCGCGCCCTCTGAAATGCCTTTTCTTTTTGCATGAAGGCGCTATGTGCTGCTTCCCATTCAGATGCACTGATGATCGAATTTGGCTGCATGGCGTGGCTCCTCGGGCTCACTCAAACATTGTTTCAAATTTTCTGAGGCTCGATGTCCAACCCATATTGTGATTGCTCGCGCTTTCCTCATCCGCCAGATGCTGATGGTTCAGAGTTAATCTGGTCCGCCCATTTCCCAAATCGTCGAGCGTGATCATCACATGGCTTTCGTGGCCACGGTCATCGTTCTCATCGTGCCACCCCCAGGTGAACGCTACAAGGTCAGGCGCCGAGACTTTCGTGACCTGCCCAGATACTTTGAAACGCTTGCCTTCAGCGTTCTGCATTACGGAGAACCAAGCGCCGGTTTGGGTGAAATCAAGATCGCCTTCGGGGATATGCATGCCTTCCGGTCCCCACCATTTCAAAAGGTTTTCCCGGATCGAGATGAACTGAAAAACAGTTTCCTGTGGGGCGGCGATAATACGTTCCAGTTTTAAGTCAGTCACTTGCGGGAAATCTCCTGTGTCAAAGCCGCCTCCAACCGATTCAGGCTGGCTTGCCAGAATTCTTTGTGGCTCATTGTCCAGGCGCTGATTGTTTCAATCGCTTGGGGGCGTACGGAGTAAAAACGCTGTTGGGCACTGGCACGACGCGTCACAACGCCAGATTTCACCAACACTTTCAGATGTCGGGAAACAGCCGGGGCTGAAATTTTCTGCCCTTCCAGTAAATCCGAAACGGGCATTTCCCCCTCTGCCATAAGTCGCTCAACGATTGCGAATCGGGTCGGATCGCTGAGGGCGGAAAATAGTCCTGTTAATTGGGTCATGTGTCCTCCGTACAGCATTAATTAACACAAATATTAATTAAGTAAAAGGGTAAATAAAAAGGCCCCCAACTTTCGGGAACCTTTAAGAACAAAAGCTCAGGTTTTGGAGGGCGTTCGAAGCCCTTTTTGCACTGCGGGTCGGGAAAGAAACCTTTCCAGATAGTCAGGGACGTTTTTGAGTTTGTCCCAGTCAACAAGATCACCAACCCGGTAAAAATCTCTGATCGTGCGCAGCCATGGTGCAATGGCGATGTCCGCGATTGAATATTCACCGGCGACCCAATCCTGGCCTTCCAATTGACCATCCAGAACTTTGAGCAATCTGCTTGCTTCGCTCAGATACCGTTCACGTGGCCGAGGATCCTCGATCTCTTTGCCCGCGTAATTGGTGAAAAAGCCAACCTGGCCGAACATGGGGCCAATGCCACCCATCTGAAACATTAGCCACTGCAAGACTTCGTAGCGTTTAGCGGGATCGGTTGGGAGGAGTTTTCCAGATTTTTCAGCCAGATAGATCAAGATTGCGCCAGATTCAAACAATCCGATCGGCGCGCCCGATGGACCATTGGGATCGATGATCGCGGGAATTTTATTGTTGGGGTTGAGTGACAGAAACTCCGGGCTTAGCTGCTCCTGATCGGCAAAGGAAACGAAGTGGGGTTCGTAGTCTATGCCCATTTCTTCCAAGGCGATGGATACTTTCACACCATTTGGTGTGGTCAGAGAATACAATTGCAACAGTTCCGGGTGTTCCGGCGCCCAGCGTTGGGTGATCGGATAATCATACAGCGAAGGACGTGTGATTGGCTGATACAGGGTCATTGGGGGCTCCTATTCGATTAGGTGACAAATAGGTGCGATTTCCCCTGAACATAGATGCGAATATATTCGATAAACGCACAGCGATTGTGCAGGAATGCAAGGGGACGGAAAATGCTGCAGGAATTTAAGAGTTTTATCGCCAAAGGCAACGTAATGGACATGGCGGTCGGGATCATCATCGGCGCGGCCTTTACGGCCATCGTGAAATCGATGGTAGATGACCTGATTAACCCGATTATCGGCCTGTTCACAGGCGGTGTGGATTTCACCAATAACTTTGTCGTGCTCAGCGGTGATGGGGATTATGCCTCTTTGGAAGCGGCACGCGAAGCTGGTGCAGCCGCTTTTGCGTATGGGTCATTCATTATGGCCGTGATCAACTTTTTGATCATCGCATGGGTGGTGTTCATGCTCGTGAAAATGGTCAACAAAGCCAAAGACGCCGCCGCGAAAGAGGAAGAGGTTGTGGAAGCAGCCCCTGCAGGCCCAAGCGAAATCGACCTGCTGACCGAAATTCGGGACGCATTGGCGAAATCCAAGTAAGGCTGCATCACGAACGAAAAGACCCGCCAATTGGCGGGTCTGATTTTATCTGTGTTTGAATGTCTGCCTTAGGCTGCTTTGATCACCAATTGTGGTGAAATGACATCCATGCCCAGAGCTTCGCCCACTGCATAGTAGGTCAGTTTGCCAGCGTGGACGTTCAGACCGTTCAGAAGATGTGGGTCGTCGGCGCAGGCCTGTTTCCACCCTTTGTTTGCGAGCGAAAGCATAAACGGCATGGTTGCGTTGCCAAGTGCGATCGTCGACGTGCGTGCAACAGCGCCAGGCATGTTCGCAACGCAATAATGCATGATGCCGTCAACGTCGTAGATCGGATCAGCATGAGTTGTCGCCCGCGACGTTTCAAAGCAACCACCCTGATCGATGGCAACATCTACCAGCGCTGCGCCGGGCTTCATTTCAGACAGTTGTGCACGAGATACCAGTTTCGGTGCGGCAGCGCCCGGGATCAGGACGGCCCCGATGACCATGTCTGCTTCACGTACCAACTCAGCTGTGGCGCCAGCGGTGGAGTATTGGTTCTTGAATGTACCGCCGAACACATCGTCCAAATACTTCAGACGCGGCAGGGAGCGATCCAAAATGGTGACATCTGCGCCCATACCAGCCGCGATTTTGGCAGCATGGGTGCCTACGACACCACCACCAATAACGACGACTTTTGCCGGGCCAACACCGGGCACGCCACCCATCAGAACACCGCGGCCACCGTTTGCTTTTTGCAGGGTCCAGGCACCAACTTGCGGCGCCAAACGGCCAGCAACCTCGGACATCGGGGCCAACAGTGGCAGGCCGCCGCGATCATCGGTTACGGTTTCGTAGGCAATGGCGGTGCAGCCACTTTCCAGCAGGTCGTTGGTTTGATCCGGGTCTGGAGCCAGATGCAGGTAGGTGAACAGCAACTGGCCTTCGCGCAGCATTTTGCGCTCTCCTGCTTGCGGTTCTTTTACCTTCACGATCATATCGGCAGTGGCAAAGATTTCTTCTGCCGTGTTAATGATGGCCGCGCCTGCTGCGACGTAGTCTTCATCCGCGAAACCAGCGCCCAATCCGGCGCCTTGCTGGATGATGACCTGATGGCCCCGTGCGACGGCTTCACCTGCCGCGTTGGGGGTCATGCCGACGCGGAATTCCTGGGGTTTGATTTCTGTCGGGCATCCGATCTTCATGAGTTTATCCTCCACAAAACATTTGTTGACAGTTTGTCACAGGGGCGATGCAATTGTTTGGAAATTATTGCTGGTGTTAGCGTGTGACATTCGATTAATGTGCGAAGAAATTCAGATTCTTTCGAAGAAGCTTGCGTAATTATGAGCATAGACAACACAGACCGTCGAATTTTGGAACAACTGCAGCGGGCAGGGCGCATATCGAATGCGGAGCTGGCGGAGAAGGTGAATCTATCCGCCTCTGCCTGTCACAGGCGCGTGCAGCGATTGGAGTCAGACGGATATATCAAGGGCTACGTGGCGCTTCTGAACGCCCGGAAAATGGGCTGCCCGTCAACAGTGTTTGTTGAAATTACCCTGCAAGGTCAAGCAGATGAGGTTCTGGAAGCGTTTGAAAAAGCCGTGGCGCGCATCCCCGATGTGCTGGAATGTCACTTGATGGCCGGGAAATCAGACTACTTGCTGAAAGTCGTGGCGAAGGACACCGAGGACTTCGCTCAGATCCACCGCAGACATTTGGCCCGCTTGCCGGGGGTCACTCAGATGCATTCCAGCTTTGCCCTCAGAACGGTGCGCAAAACCACCGCGCTGCCGGTTTAAACCGCCGACAAAACAAGCCGATTTGGTTGTCGGTATTGCGTCGGTATTCCGATTTCAGAGTGGGGCGGAAAATGCACCTGACCAATCGCTTCGCACATAGCACCATCAAAGCAGATGGTGTTATGAATTTGAGTATTGGTTGTAGAGGTGAACCGTCTGCCAGCCAATGATCACAACACAGAAAATGGCAACGATTACCATCGCTGTGTTTAAGGGGACATAGCCCTTTAGAACCCCAATCTTCCCGATGATCAGGCACAGCGCGATGCCTGCTGGCACTCTGACCCAGAAGCACAATGTCAGCCAGACACCTAATGCGATCAGTGCCTCCCAATAGAGCAGATCGAACTGAGATCCAGCCCCCAATGGCTCAAGAAGCAACGTGATAGACGTGCTGGGTTGGACCGGCAATTCGGTGATCCCGATAATGCCGATTCCAAACAGAAGCAGCCCGGCAAGTGTGCAGATCGAGTAGTTCAGATAACGCATTTCGCGGCCTATCATACCAATTTCAATGAGTTAGAAATCCTCAACCCATGAAAAAGTGCACTATTAAACGATACATCTAAGGGTAGAGCCAAGTGCGCCTGGTTTCAAGCTCTGAAAGTTATGAATCGATTAAATTGACCTTACGTCAACTATTCGGCAGTTAAAACAACAGACTGGCCCACCCGAGGCTTAGATGGGTTCGTTGTCTTTTTGCTTTTGCGTCCACAATTTTGGGGCGCGCCGAGGCGATCCCAACACGATTATGGCGCAAAGAACTACGATCAATATCACATCAATCATATTGGTGCCTGAACTGCCTGTTCGCTTTATTCGCGTTTCTTAAGGTACATTTAAACCTGAAACTGGCCGTTGAATAGCTATCCTTTTGGACAAAATTCGTTAGAAAATCGTTATCTGCCTGATGAAGAAACGAAAACCCGGATTGAAGGGACGCTGCACATTTGGTTCAGCCGTATGACTGTATTTGCATCAATTCCGTCCAAGACTGCGTGGCCAGATACTACGCTTCCCAACCCTCGATCACGTCCATCGCCTGTTGTGCGGTTTCAACGAATTTGAACAGTTCCAGATCATCGGCACCGATGGTGCCGGCCTCTGCCAGAGTTTCCCAGTTTATGATCGACCGCCAGAACTTTTCGCCAAACAGCAAAAAGGGGACGCGTTTCATTCGTCCGGTTTGTATCAGGGTTAGAGATTCAAACAACTCATCCAATGTGCCGAATCCACCGGGGAAGACGCAGATTGCCTTGGCCCGCATCAGGAAATGCATTTTGCGGATCGCGAAATAGTGGAAGTTGAAGCACAGATCGGGCGTTACATATTTGTTTGGGGCTTGTTCATGGGGCAAGACGATGTTCAGACCGATGGAACAGCCACCGACCTCTGCCGCGCCGCGATTGGCGGCCTCCATCACGCCGGGGCCACCGCCCGAGACGATCACATCTTCGGTGCAGCCGGATACCTTTGATTTTTCGGTGATCAGCCGGGCAAATTCACGGGCCTCTTCGTAAAATGACGACAGCTCTGCCAATGTCTTCGTGCGGGCGCCCTCTTTTTTTTCGGGCTCTGGGATTCGCGCCCCGCCAAAGAGGACAATGGTGGAATTGATGCCGCGTTCTTCGAGGATCATTTCCGGTTTCAGCAGTTCCAACTGCAGCCTGACCGGGCGCAATTCGGCCCGACACATGAAATCGTCATCGGTAAAGGCCAGCCGATAAGCAGGGGACCGGGTTTGCGGTGTATCGGGGATTTCACGGGCCTGTTCGACATCCTGACGGGCATAACGGAACGGGTGGCGGCGGGTTTCTTCGTTCATTGTCGCGTCTCCTGCATCCAATGCCGCATTGCGCGGCGTCAATCTTGGGTCTATAGGCTTCAACCCAGTCACGCCAGATACGTTTACGGGGAAATTACATGTCCAATGCGCAACTTGAATCCGCCATCGAATCCGCCTGGGAGGTTCGCGATACCATCACGCCCGCCACCACAGGCGAAACCCGCGAGGCCATCCTGGACACGCTGAATGCGTTGGACAGTGGCAGCTTGCGTGTTGCTGAAAAGCAGGAAAGCGGTGATTGGCATGTAAACCAGTGGGCGAAGAAGGCGGTTTTGTTGTCCTTCCGCCTGAACGACATGGAAATGATCGAAGGATCAAACGGTGACGGCAAATGGTGGGACAAGGTTCCATCCAAATGGCAGAGCTGGGGCGACAATGAGTGGAAAGCAGCGGGCTTTCGTGCCGTCCCTGGGTCCATTGTGCGCCGCTCCGCCTTTATCGCGCCTGGCGTGGTGTTGATGCCGTCTTTCGTGAATATCGGTGCCTATGTTGATGAGGGGTCGATGGTTGATGGCTGGGCCACGGTTGGCTCTTGCGCGCAAATCGGCAAAAATGTGCATCTGTCTGGTGGCGTTGGCATCGGTGGTGTGCTGGAACCGATGCAGGCCGGCCCGACCATTATCGAGGACAACTGTTTTATCGGTGCGCGTTCTGAGGTGGTCGAGGGTTGCATCGTGCGTGAGGGATCAGTTTTGGGGATGGGAGTCTTTATCGGCCAATCCACCAAGATCGTCGATCGCCAAACAGGTGAAGTGTTCTATGGCGAAGTTCCGCCCTATTCGGTTGTCGTGGCGGGGTCGATGCCGACCAAGAACAACATCAACCTCTATTGCGCGGTGATCGTAAAGCGCGTGGATGAACGGACCCGGTCCAAAACCGGTATCAACGAGCTTCTGCGCGATTGACCACATTCAAAGATTCGCAAACAGAAACCCCGGCCAAGAGCCGGGGTTTTTCGTTTTGGGACTTTGGCAAATACTTCTCTGTCCGTTTTGACAGATCAGTTCGCCTGAGTGCCAAACCATTTTGTCATCAGCGCCCTGTAGGTGCCGTCCTCGCGGAACTTCAGCAGGGTCTGGTTGATCGGTTCGCGCAGGGTGCTGTCGGTGGGCAGGGCGATGCCGTAGTTTTCCCGCCGAAAGACGGGTCCAGCCAATTCTGCAGTGCCTGGGCGCGCGGTGTTGACATAGTGAGCCAGGATAGGCGCGTCAAAGACCACGGCGGTGATGGTTCCGTCCTCGTAGGCCTGGGTGAGCTGTGCCAGATCGTCAAAGCCCCAATAGGCAATGTCGAACTGCTGCAGGTAGGACGCGGAAGTCGACCCCTCGATCGTGCCGACTGTCTGATGGTCAAGATCTCCCAAGCCTTGGATATTTGATTGAATCGCGTCGACGGTCAGTACCGCGGTCACCTTTGCTACGAAAAGAGATACAATGAACAGGCTTGAGACGACCAGAAGCGTGGCAAAAACACGACCACCGCGTGATTGCGGCATGCGTTCCTCAAACCCGCCATTCACGACCAGATTGAGCGCCCACCAAAAAGATGGAAACAGGGCCTCGCTGGCCGGGCGGTCGAAATAGGGCTGGCGTTTTCTCTCCATGGCCCACATCAGCATGCCGCCAAAGAACAATAGGCCAAAGGCCGCGACCACCCAGATCAAAACGTCGCGCGTGGCAAGTATCGTGAACACACTGCCGCCTTTACTGGCCGAAGACATAATCTGCAGGCCACTTTCAAAAATAGGTTGCGAGAAGTCCATGACCCGTTCGCGTTCAGCGGTGATCGAGATGTTGGCAATAGCGGCATCGGCCTGGCCGGTGCGTACCAGTTCAAGCATGCCGCCGAAGCTGTCGACGCGCACCACCGTATATTCGCGTCCCAGATCGTCGGCCAGCGCCTGAAACAGATCCATGCTAAAACCGGTTTCACCGCCTTGGCCACTTGGCATGGAAAAGGGCGGACGCGTGACGGTTGCGATTGTCAGCGTACCGTCCTGCGCAACCGCGGGACGCTCTGCACAAAGAATGGCGAGACAAAATAAAAGGCAGATACGTGAAACGTAGCGAATGATGTATGGCATTTTGGTCTTATGTGAGTGTATTGCTGCGCAAGTTGCATGAATTGACGACCGGGTGCAACGTGAATGGAATATTTTGCAGCTTCGGTGTGTTTCCGGATCACTAGACACATTTCGAAGTTGTTTTGAAATAAAGGTGCACAGGTAGATGGGCGGTAAATCGGCACAAAAAGTCTATACTCTGGTGGTGGAAGTGGGGCGCAAAGCCGGTGATGGCCTGCCTGATGGCGCCACGGGTGGGGCATTGATGTGCTTTGCCTCTGGCGTGGATGAGGCAGAAGCGGTTCGTGAAACTGTGGCGATCCTGAAACAGGCGGATATGGCGCCATTGGATGTGACGGGGTACGGAACACTTGAGGATCGTATGGAACTGGGCCACGAGGTGGGCGAGGATGAACGGGACCTGATGGATCGGGCACTTGCAGAAAATTCTGTCATTGTGGCGCAGGTCACGCCATTTTACCCGGACAGCACCGACTGACCCTAGGCGACGAGTGATGCAAAGACCGGCAGCGCGACCATCGATGCCAGTGTCTGCCATGTCAGAATATCCGCATAAAGATCAGCATCCCCGCCCATCTGTTTGGAAATGATGTAGCCGTTCGATGCGGCAGGGACGACCAAACAGATCAGTCCGATAAGGACCTCTGTCTGACCAAGGCTCCAAAGCTGCGCCACACCTAAAAACAGCATTGGACAAACGATCAGCCGCGCCGCTGTGCCCATCACCATTCCACGAGAGATACGGATCAACCGGGAAAACCGGGTTCCGGCGCCGACCGCCAGCAAACCGATCCCCAGCGCGGCGTTTCCGACCAGCCTTAGCGTCTCTGAAATCGCCGTGGGTAGGGAAACGTCGAGCAGATTAAGCACGAGGCCCAAGGCGCAAGCCTGCAAAATTGGGTTATAGGCAACGATCTTTGCGATCCGGCGTGGTCCGGTTTTTGCGGTTCCATAGGCGGTTAGAACCAAAATGGACACGACCTGAATGATGACAATTAATACAGCCATGGCAATTGCGACCACGGCCAGCGCTTCGGGGCCAATGAAAAGCTCTGCCGCGGCCAGCGAAACAAAGGCGTTCCAACGAATGGCGGTTTGAAACACGGTGGTCAGTTGCGGATCTGGCAATTTCAGGATTGGGCGGGCCAATAAAATCGCCGCCCCGACAATCACCAATGTGGTCAGCAGCGCCCAGACCATCGGCCCGACGCTTTGCGAGGACAGATCAGAAGTGATGATGGCCCGAAATAGAACCGCCGGGATCAACAGGCGAAAGCTGAGTGTTTCGATGCCGCCCCAGTTGTCACGCGGCAATACGCCCCAACGGGCCACGCCATATCCCAGAGCAATGATCAGGGCGATGGGTAAGATAGCGAGCGCAAATTCCATAATGCAATCTTGACCTGGGTTATGCGTCTGTGACCGTGCCGCCAATGGCATTGGTAATGTCGGTGGCAGCCTGCGTCACACACCCAGATAGATGGGGCAGGCGGTGTTCCGCAAAGCGGCTGCTGGGGCCAGAGACGGAAACACCGGCCACGACCATTCCGGTTTCGTCGCGGATGACGGCACCAATGCATGACATGCCAGCATGGCGTTCCTCGCGATCAAAGGACCAACCGCGCGAGCGGGTTGCTTCCAGATCATGGCCAAGGGCATCGGGGTGGGAGAGGGTGTTTTCGGTGAAGGCGGTCATTGACACCTGTCCGAGGCGCGCAATGCGTTCAGAAACGGGCATGGTGGCAAGGATGGCCTTGCCAATTCCTGAGGCATGCATCGGCGTGCGCGTGCCTTGGGCAAAAAAGGCCCGGATCGGGTTTTGGGTTTCGACCTGGCCGACAAAGACAACCTCCCCCCCATCCGGGATGGCCAGATTTGCGGTTTCTCCCGTCGCCTCCATCAAACGGCGCATGATCGGGCGACTGACCTGCATCAGGTCGGTGCGATTGATATAGGCGCTGCCGGTGCGAAATGCCTCCACCCCGACCATCCACATCTGGTTGGTGTCATCAATTTCGGCATATCCGTGTCGTTCCAACGTGGCCAGTATCCGGTGCAACGTCGCCGCTGGCATGTTCAGGCGGTGCGACAGATCGGTCAGCGCGGCGCGTTCCATCCGTGCCAATTCGGTCAGGACCATCAGCCCACGATCCAGTGCCTGAATCAGCGGTGGGGGGCCTTCTGTGAACAGGGATTTGGGGCGACCGCGTTTGCGTTTTGGGGATTCTGACATGATTATTTCCGTGAAATCATTTTCCAGTTGGAAGTGACATTATCAAATGGAAAACTATAAGTCTATATAATACAATGATTATATATTTTTCATCAAAAAATGGAAATTAATTTCGAAAAAATTGCAATTGGTGTTTGGGCGGGTGACACTCCTTACAAATCAAAGGAATCTGTCATGTCTGATCAAAACCCCGTCTTTATCCCCGGCCCGACCAACATCCCGGATCGTCTGCGTCTTGCCATGCAAGTTCAAACCAAAGATCACCGCGCGCCGGATTTTGTGGAAACTTTCGCCCCCGTATTGGAAGATACCAAGAAAGTCTTTGGCACTGCAGAGGGCAAGGTCATCACTTTCCCGGCCAGCGGCACGGGCGGATGGGAAGCCGCGATCACCAACACCCTGTCGCCCGGCGATAAGGTTCTGGTGGCGCGCTACGGAATGTTTAGCCATCGCTGGATCGATATGTGTCAGCGTCATGGTCTGGATGTGCAGGTCGTTGAAACCCCGTGGGGACAGGGCGCGCCAGCTGATAAATTTGAGGCGATCCTGAGTACCGATAAAGGCCAAGAAATCAAGGCCGTTTTGGTCACCCACAACGAGACTGCCACCGGTGTACGGTCTGATATCGCTGCGGTGCGCGGTGCCATGGATGCAGCCAGCCACTCGGCGCTGTTGTTCGTTGACTGTGTGTCATCCCTGGCCTCCATGCCATTTGAGATGGATAAGTGGGGTGTCGATATCGCCGTGTCTGGCTCGCAAAAGGGTTTCATGCTGGCCACTGGCATGGCCATTCTTGGGGTCAGCCCCAAGGCCTTAGCGGCGATGGAAACTGCAAAACTGCCACGCACCTTCTTTGATTTTCGTGATATGATGGGCGCCAATGCCTCTGGCGGGTTTCCGTATACTCCGCCGCTGCAACTGATATTCGGCATGCGCGAAAGCCTGAAGATGTTGTTCGAAGAAGGCTTGGACAATGTCTATGCTCGTCATCATCGTTTGGCCGAAGGTGTGCGCCGCGCGGTGGATGTTTGGGGCTTGAAATTGTGTGCTGAAACACCCGACCTCTATTCCGATACGGTCAGTGCCATTTATGTGCCCGACGGGTTCGACAGCAATGCCCTGACCGAACATGCATTCAATCAATATGGTGTCAGCTTTGGCATTGGATTGGGGGAGATGAACGGCAAGGCCTTCCGTATTGGTCATCTGGGGTCGTTGACCGATGTAATGGTTCTGGCGGGGTTGGGCACGATCGAAATGGCCATGGCTGATCTTAGTTACCCGATCAAGCTGGGATCAGGGGTTGCCGCAGCGCAAGATTACTTCCGTCAGTCACGCAATGAACATCGGGCAGCTGCGTAAGCTGCCCAACGAATGGTCCTGTTATGATGTATGAGCGAATAAAGGTTGACTCGCCCCACAAGTTTCCGATAGGAAATTTTGCGACGGGAGAGATATTTTTGTATCGCCGAAGGAGCAACCGCCCCGGAAACTCTCAGGCAACAGGACCGTCAGTAGAAAAAGAACTCTGGAAAGTGAGGCCGTCTGGTCTCCGCCCACGGTGTAAGCGTCTGGCCAGGATGGCGGGGCGTGAAACTCTCAGGCCAATGACAGAGGGGGCACGAAGAATCGCAGCGGATGCGAGGAGGAGTGCCATGAGAGAGAATTCAAAAGTTGCCGTGATCGGTGCTGGTGTGACCGGCACAACGACGGCGTATCAATTGGCCCGCAAAGGGGCCGATGTCACCATATTTGAGGCCAACCCCTATCCGGCGATGGAAACCAGCTATGCCAATGGCGGGCAGTTGTCTGCCTCTAACGCTGAGGTGTGGAATTCCATTCCGACGATGATCAAGGGCGTAAGTTGGATGTTTTCATCCGGGGCGCCATTGTTGATGAACCCAAAACCATCCTGGCACAAATATTCTTGGCTTGCGGAGTTTGTGGGGGCCATTCCGCACTATGAGGAAAACACACTGCAAACGGTGAAATGGGCGTTGGATGCGCGCAATCAGCTGATGGAGATGGCCAAGGCGGAAAACATCGACTTTGACCACGAAGAGACCGGTATCCTGCATTTTTATGAAACCAAGAAGCAGTTTGAAGTGGCCGAAAAGGTCACAAACTTGTTGAAGAAGGGCGGGTTGGAACGCCGCCCGGTCACAGTAGAGGAAATTGGCAAGATCGAACCGACCCTGAAGGGCGAGATCTATGGCGGCTTTTATACCGAAACCGATTTTACCGGCGACATTCACAAATTTACCAGTGCATTGGCCGGTGCCTGTACCAAACGTGGTGTGGCAATGCGACTGTCCACGGTTGTGGAAAAGCTGCGCGCAGATAAGGGTAAGATAGAGGTCTTTAGCCGGATTGAAGACAAGCATGGATCGTCCTCCCCCGGTCAGCACAAAGAGGTGTTTGATCAGGTGGTGATCTGTGCTGGCGTCCATTCGCGCCGTTTCGCCGCCATGCTGGGCGATCGTCTGAATGTTTATCCGGTGAAGGGCTATTCCATCACCGTTAATCTGGAAGACGAGGCCAATCAGGCCGCCGCCCCAATGACCAGCCTGTTGGACGACAACGCCAAACTGGTGACCAGCCGGTTGGGCAAAGGTCGATTCCGGGTTGCAGGTACGGCCGAATTCAACGGCTACAGCAAAGACATTGTTTGGAAGCGTATCAATCCGATGCTGAAGTGGTGCCACCGCCATTTCCCCGGCATGAGCACTGAAAGCTTTGTCTCTTGGGCTGGTCTGCGCCCGATGATGCCAAACATGTTGCCGCGCGTGGGCAAGGGCAATCGTCCTGGCGTGTTCTACAACACCGGCCACGGTCATTTGGGTTGGACGCTATCGGGCGCGACCTCTGACATCATTTCTGAAATTGTTGTAAACGAAAGGGCTGCTTGATGATTATCCCCACCTATGAGGATATGCTCGCCGCACACGAACGTATCAGTCCCTATATTCGGCGCACTCCGATCCGGCAGTCTGCCTATCTGAACGAGTTGACCGGGGCGGAGCTGTTTTTCAAATGCGAAAACTTTCAGGAGCCGGGTGCGTTCAAGGTACGTGGCGCCAGCAATGCGGTTTTCGGGCTGAGCGAGGAGCAGGCCAAGAAGGGTGTGGCAACACATTCATCGGGCAATCATGCCTCTTGCCTGTCTTATGCGGCGATGTTGCGCGGCATACCCTGCAACGTTGTCATGCCGCACACGGCGCCTCAGGCCAAGAAAGATACCGTGCGTCGTTATGGTGGGACGATTACGGAATGCGAACCTTCGACCAGCTCGCGCGAGGAAACATTTGCGAAAGTGCAGGCCGAAACCGGTGGTGATTTTGTGCACCCCTATAACGATCCGCGGGTCATCGCGGGGCAGGGGACCTGCGCCAAAGAACTGATGGAACAAGCTGATCGTCTGGATTTCGTTGTTGCCCCTATTGGTGGCGGTGGAATGATTTCGGGCACCTGCCTGACGTTGTCGACACTGGCGCCGGAGACCAAAATTATTGCGGCGGAGCCCGAACAGGCCGATGACGCCTATCGCAGTTTCAAAGCCGGATACATCATCGCTGATGATGCGCCAAAAACCGTAGCCGACGGGCTGTTGGTGCCGCTGAAGGATCTGACCTGGCATTTCGTGTCGAACCACGTAAGCGATATATTGACCGTGTCCGAGGGTGAAATCATCGAGGCGATGAAACTGGTCTGGAAACATGTGCGCATCGTCATGGAGCCCTCCAGCGCGGTGCCGTTCGCGACCATTCTGAAAAACAAGGAACGTTTCGCTGGCAAACGCGTCGGCGTGATCATCACCGGCGGCAATGTCGACCTGGACAAACTGCCCTGGATCTAAATCGAAATCAAAATCGCCCGCCATGGGCTGCACCCACCGGCCAAATGACAGGGTGCAAAAAACCGGAGAAGAAAAATGAACGTACAAGTAAAACTGGAAGACCTCGAAGTTGGTTATGACGTCCCGGCTCTGCCCGGCATGGATGAGGCCGACATTCAGACCCCCTGTTTGGTCCTGGATCTGGACGCGCTGGAGCGTAACATCGTGAAAATGGGCGATTATGCCAAGGCCCACGGGATGCGTCACCGCGTACATGGCAAGATGCACAAATCCGTCGATGTGGCGAAGCTGCAGGAACGTTTGGGGGGTGCGGTTGGTGTATGCTGTCAGAAAGTGTCAGAGGCCGAAGTTTTCGCCCGTGGTGGTATCAAGGATGTGTTGGTGTCAAACCAAGTCCGTGACCCGGCCAAGATCGACCGTCTGGCGCGTCTGCCGAAATTTGGCGCCCGCACTATTGTTTGTGTGGATGATGTGAACAACGTTGCTGACCTGTCGGCGGCGGCTGTAAAGCACGGCACCGAACTGGAAGTCTTCGTGGAAATCGACTGTGGCGCGGGCCGCTGTGGTGTCACGACAACCCCAGCTGTGATTGAAATCGCCAAGGCGGCAATCGCAGCGGATAACCTGAAATTCACCGGCATTCAGGCCTATCAGGGTGCGATGCAGCACATCGATACCTATGAAGGCCGCAAGGAAAAGCTGGATATCGCCATTGCAATGGTCGCCGACGCGGTTGCAGGTCTGAAAGCTGAAGGGATCGAATGCGAATTGGTTTCCGGTGGCGGCACAGGTTCTTACTACTTCGAATCCAACTCTGGCGTGTTCAACGAACTTCAGTGTGGTTCTTACGCGTTCATGGATGCCGATTACGGTCGTATCCTCGACAAGGATGGCAACCGGATTGACCAGGGCGAATGGGAAAATGCCTTCTTCCTGCTGACATCAGTGATGAGCCACGCCAAAGCGGACAAAGCCATCTGTGATGCGGGACTGAAGGCACAATCCGTCGATAGCGGACTGCCCTTTATCTTTGGTCGCAATGATGTGGAATATGTCAAATGTTCAGATGAACACGGCGTGATTGCCGACCCGGACGGCGTTCTGAATGTGAACGAAAAACTGCGACTGGTGCCCGGTCACTGCGACCCGACCGCCAATGTTCACGATTGGTATGTTGGTGTTCGAAATGGCAAGGTAGAAACCGTTTGGCCCGTCTCGGCCCGCGGCAAAGCCTACTAAGGTTTCTTCTCTGGGCTGACGGGATCGGACCTCCTGTCCTGTCAGCCATTTTTTTGAATTGATGGAGATACGGGATGATTATTGTTCCAGAAAGAGAGATCGCAGGTCTGGTTGGCCGCGACGATTCCTATAAGGCCGTAGAGCAGGTGTTTGCCGCGATGGCCTCGGGGGATGCCTATAACTTCCCGGTCATCCGCGAGGCGATTGGGCACGAAGATGCGCTTTACGGGTTCAAGGGCGGGTTTGACCGTGCGGGTCAGGCGCTGGGCCTGAAGGCGGGGGGATACTGGCCGAACAATCTGGAAAAACGTCAGATTATCAACCACCAATCAACGGTGTTTCTGTTTGACCCAGATACTGGCAAGACCCGTGCCATGGTCGGTGGCAACCTTTTGACAGCGCTGCGTACTGCGGCAGCCTCATCCGTTTCGATCAACCATCTGGCCCGCAAGGATGCCAAGGTGATCGGTATGGTTGGCGCAGGCCATCAGGCGACGTTCCAACTGCGTGCAGCACTGGAACAACGTGACTTTGAAAAGGTCATTGGTTGGAACCTGCACCCTGAAATGCTGCCCAACCTTGAAAAAGTGGCTGCAGAGGCTGGACTTCCGTTCGAGGCGGTTGATCTGCCCGGCCTGCAAGAGGCCGATGTGATCATCACCATCACATCATCCTTTGCCCCGTCGCTGATGTCGGATCATGTATCGGAAGGCACCCACGTCGCCTGCATGGGCACCGATACCGTCGGTAAACAAGAAGTCGAGGCCGCCCTGATCGAGCGTGCCACCGTGTTCACCGACGAAGTCGCGCAGGCAGTGACGTTGGGCGAGAGCCAACACGCCGTGGCCGCAGGCACCAAGGCCGAGGCGGATATTCATCAGATTGGCGAGGTGATTAATGGCACCCACCCGGGCCGGTCCTCGGATAGCGAGGTAACACTGTTTGACGGTACAGGTGTCGGCCTACAAGATCTGGCTGTGGCCTCTGCGGTCGTCGATTTGGCGGTTGAAAAAGGTATCGCGATTGAGGTGGATTTCTGACGAAATCAAACGTTGAAAATTTTGAAGTAATTCAGCAGGGTTAAATAGCGAGTTCCCAAGGTTGGTTATGCGCCTCCCGGCTTCGCTAATCGCCCTGCGTTTCTTCGATATAGCTTTGGAACCTGTCCAGCGTTTCGTCGCTAACGTGATGTTCGATGCCTTCGGCATCATGTTCGGCGGTGTCGGCCGATATACCCAGGGCAATCAGGAAATCAACCACGATCCGATGGCGCCTGCGGCAGGCATCGGCCAGCGTGTGGCCGGCCGCTGTCAGGTGAATGGCGCGGTAGGGTTCGTGGGTGATAAAACCCTCGCGTTTCAGGCGCGCAAGATTTTTGCTGACCGTCGGTTGGGCCACGCCAAGCCGTTCTGCGATTTCCACCGGACGGGCCGCGCCGTTTAGACTAATCAAGTCCGATATCAGTTCGACATAATCCTCGACCATTTCGCTTTGATGGGCGGAACGGACGGATTCAAACTGGCTCGCCTGTGCCTCTGAATCGCGTTCCGCAGAGTTTGGTAACGTGTTGGTCATTTAGAACGGTCAAAGTCACATTAGGTTGAAAACACTGTATGACGCGGATTTCAGTTCTTGACAATGTATTAGTCTTGGCTAAAGAACTTAGACAAAGCTAATATTGATGGACGCCATGAAGAAACTATTAACTGCACTCTTTCTGTCGACTGCCTGTGTGGCGGCTCCGTCTTTGGTAAGTGCGACTGCAATTGTCGAGGCCCCCTGGGCGCCTCGGGCGGCGGCTTATCGGTTGACCGTGTTTATGGGCAACCTGGATCCGACCCCCTGGCACCAGTTGGAACAAAGCTGGCATAACCCGATTCCCGGCAGCGCTTTTGACACGCCGGCATTGTCGCTTTTGACGGTGGAACAAGCTGCGGCAGTTTCTGCAGCGTTAAAGGCGCAGGATCGCCAGGCGTTGTTTCAGGCTGCAACGGTTGCAGTCGCGTCGGGCATTGTATCCCATTTAGAAGCAGCCGAGACTTTTTTGGGCACGCCAGAGGCCGCGATTGAATTGGCAAAGGCAGAAGCGCTGTATCGTGCATTTGAGGACGGTATCCGTGCCGGGGATCGGGGCGCCATGCGCGATCTGGGTCGGGCCTGGCTGGTTTTGAACTCCTCGTTGGGTACTACAGGTCTGCTGGGCACCGGCGCGCAGGAGGCACAGGCTGCTGACTTTGCTGCCGCGCGTGCCGAGATTGCCGAATATTTGGCGGTGAATTACACGCCGGATCAGTTTGCGGACCGGGCGAAACTGTCGCCCGTGCCTGAAACAGTGGTTTTGTCCGGCGCTGACGTACATCTGCCCGCGACTCTGCCGCCGGGATCCAATATTGCTGATCAAATTCCACTACCCCGGTTGGTGTTGCAGTTTGAAGAGGCTGGTCTGGATGAGGCCGATCTGCCGCTGGTGGCCTATGGCGACATGCTGTTTGACAGCCCCGAAATATTTGGCGGTCCGGCACGGGAATTGGGGATTGCCTGTTCGACTTGCCACAACCGGTCAGACGTGAATCGCGATTTCTTTATCACCGGGCTTAGCGGCCATGCGGGCGGTATGGATGTGGATGGGTCGTTCTTCAATTCGATGTTCAACGACCGGGCCGACGACCATCTGGATACGCCATCGCTGCGTGGCATCCGCTTTACCGCGCCTTATGGACGCGATGGGCGCGAACCCAGTTTGCGCCGCTTTACCCGCAATGTGATCGTGACCGAGTTTGCCGGCAAGGAACCGACGCCGTTCCAACTGGATGCGCTGATCGCCTATATGGTGCAGTTCGACTGGCTGCCGAACCCCCAGATCGATCGGGCAGGCGGGTTGACCGATTTGGCTTCAGACGCCGCGCGTCGGGGTGAGGTATTATTTAATACAGTTTATGATGGATTGGGCGATAAATCCTGCGCCTCTTGTCATACGCCGGAACGTAACTTCCGCGATGGTCTAACTCATGATATCGGCAGCAGTGAGCCGCCGTTTCCGGGGGGGACTGCCACGCAGTTTGATACACCGACGCTGCGCAACATCAACTTTACCGCACCTTATATGCATGATGGATCGCTGCCAACACTGGCCAGTGTCGTGGATTGGTTTGACAGTACAAAGTCATTGGGGTTGAGCGAGGCGGAACGCGCCGAACTGACCGCCTATCTGGAGGCCGTTGGTGATGGCGAGGAGCCCTATCAACATTTCGAAGGGCGCGACAGCGCCTTCCGCCTGGTGTTCGACGAGCTGACCACTTTTGCCTCGACTCTTGGCACACTGATCCCGATGCAGGATCAGGAAAACATCGCCCTGCTGGTTGATACAGTGGCCGCCGATCTAGAGGCGGATGCCTCTGCGATGACCAACCATGCTGCAAAGGCACAGGTCTACGAATTTGCAGAAATTCTGTGGGCGGTGGGTGATGCCAGCGCGGCCGGAGATTGGGCAGAGGCGGATCGCCAATGGCAGGCATTCCAGGCGATGCAGACACAAATTGACAAGGACATGTTCTGATGCTGACACGACGTTCATTTATGGCCATGTCCGGGGCCGCGCTTTGCGTGCCACATGTGGCGCATGCGGCACAAGGGCTGACCCTCGCCTTCATCCCGCAGGAAAACCCCGAAAAGCTGCTGGGTGATATCAAAGTGATCACCGGTTGGTTGAGCGATCAATTAGGTGTTGAGGTTAACGGGTTTGTCACCTTTGACCACGCCGCAGCGGTCGAGGCCCTGCGCAATGGCGATGCGGATATCTCTTTCATGGGGGCGTTGCCCTTTGTGCTGGCCGAAGATCAGATTGGGGCGGTTCCGCTTTTGTCCGAGGTTTATCGCGGTTATCCCAGTTATTCGGGCCGTGTCTTTGTACGCCGCGACAGTGGTATCGATACGTTGGCCGATCTGAAGGGTCGCGATATTGCCTTTGCCGATCCGGTCTCTGAATCAGGTTATATCTATCCGTTGGATCTGTTCGTTCGCGAAGGGTTGTTTACGGGCGCGCGCGATGCGGGTCAGTTTTTTGGCCGGACATTTTTTGCCGGCGGGTATCAGCAGGCAATGCAGGCCATGGCCAACGGCCTGGTTGATGCAGCCGGGGCCAGCCAATATGCCGATCTGCTGCTGTCACCAACCCAGCAAGCCGAGATTAAGTTCATTGGGGAATCAGAACAGATCCCAAGCCATGCGGTGATTGCAC
The DNA here is from genome assembly GCF_057219155.1 of Roseovarius sp. YIN77. Lineage (NCBI taxonomy): Bacteria > Pseudomonadati > Pseudomonadota > Alphaproteobacteria > Rhodobacterales > Roseobacteraceae > Roseovarius > Roseovarius sp. YIN77. The sequence goes on along the minus strand of NZ_JBXVVI010000007.1, from coordinate 2,908 downwards.
GCCCCGGGCTTGACGCCGAATTGCAGGCGCGGTTTACCGAAACGATGTTGAGTTTGAATGAACCGGTAAATCAGCACCTGCTGGCCTATCTTTATGGGCCTGAGGGTTACATCGAGGCCGACTCGGCAAGCTATGACGGGGTTCGGGAAACCGCACGCCGATATGGGTATTTAAGATGACAACCGCAATCGCCCTGTCCGGGATCACGCATAAGTTTGATGATGTCTCTGCATTGAGAGAGATCAGCGTGACGATTGACGAGGGCGAGTGCGTGGCTTTGCTGGGCCCATCCGGTGCCGGGAAATCCACCTTGCTGGCGCTGATGGACGGCCGTCTGGCCCATTGGGCCGGGAAGGCCGAAGTTCTGGGCCATAGCCTGATCAGCGAGGCCGCAAAACGGCGCAAGTTTCGTTCCGATATTGGGTTTATCTTTCAGGAATTCGCACTGGTTGATCGTCTGGATGTGTATCAGAACGTCATGAACGGCCGGTTGGGACGCGCTCGCGCCTGGGCCTCTTTGTGGGGTCGGTTTGAGGCCAAGGATCATATGACAGTGTCGGCCGCTTTGCGTGACACAGGCCTGAGTGATCTGGCGCGTCGTCGCGTCGATCAGCTGTCTGGTGGGCAACGGCAGCGCGTGGCGATCGCGCGGTGTCTGGCGCAAGAGCCCAAGATCATTTTGGCCGACGAACCGGTCAGCAATCTGGACCCGGCCCATGCAGAGCGTATTTTGTTGCTGATCACGCGGGAGGCGCGCAAACGCGGGATTTCCGTCGTGTTCAGTTCACACCAACCGGATCTGTCATTGCGTTTTGCCGATCGGGTGATTGGCTTGCGCGATGGAAAAATCGCGTTTGATCAACCCGCCAAATCGGTTTCGACTGAAGAGATCAACCGGCTTTATCGTGGAACACCGGCGGCGGCCGGTTTGCGCGTGGTCAGCTGATGTCACGTGGATTAATCTGGCTGGGATTTGTCGCCGCTATTCTATGGGCTGGTTTCAGTGCCGATTTGGGCTTGTCCAAATTGCCGGGTGCCGGGCTGCGCTTGTCTGAATTTTTGGGCCGCATGATCCCGCCTGATTGGTCCGTTTGGCCCGAAGTTCTGACCGGGCTGGCCGAAACGCTGCGCATCGCCATTCTGGGCACGCTATTTGCCGTCATCCTATCTGCGGGGCTAAGCATTCTGGCGGCGCAATCGCTGATGCCAATGGTGATTGTTAGACCGGTGCGCGCGACACTCGCCGTGATCCGGTCGATCCCATTAATCCTTGTGGCGATGCTGATGGTGGGGGCCGTTGGGCTGGGCCCGTTGCCCGGTATTCTGGCGGTCACCTTTCACGCCACAGGTATGCTGGCCAAGTTTTATTCAGAGGCGATCGACAATGTCTCTGCTGCGCCTGTAACCGCGCTTCAAAGCGCGGGAGCGACACGTCTGCAACAGCTGCGTTGGGGCATCTGGCCGCAAATGGCCCCGGTTGTATTGCGCGACACGGTGTTTCGGTTCGAATTGAACCTGCGCGAAAGCCTGATTCTGGGCATCGTCGGCGCCGGGGGGATTGGTCTTTATGTGCAGACCTATGTTCGTTCGTTCCAGTATGATAAGGCCGCCACCGTCACATTGGCCATCGTCCTTTTGGTGTTGGTATCCGAGGCGATCAATGGCCTGCTGCAGAAACGGTTTTCATAATACCCGCAATTTGCCCATGGCGAAGCGGACCCGGGCAATGCTAGGCTGAATTTCCAGAGAGAATTCAGACAGGGGCCAGGGCCGTGACCATCTATAACCTCGGGTCGATCAATATTGATTATGCCTACTATGTGCCGCACCTTCCTGCGGCTGGCGAAACCCTTGCAGCTGACAGCATGCGCATGGGGCTTGGGGGCAAGGGGTTGAACCAATCCATCGCAGCAGCGCGGGCTGGGGCACAGGTTGTTCATATCGGCGCGATTGGGCAAGCCGATGATTGGATTTTGGCACAGATGGATCGCGAAGGAATCGACACCACGCATATCCGCAAACTGGACGGGCCGACCGGGCACGCGATCATCAATATTGATCGGTCAGCCGAAAACGCGATTGTTCTCTTGGCCGGGGTGAACCGGCAATTGACTGAAGGCCAAATTGATCAGGCGCTGGCCGGTGCCGCGCCGGGGGATTGGTTGTTGCTGCAAAACGAAACCAGTTTGGGTCAATATGCGGCCCAACTGGCTGGGTCGAAAGGGATGAAAATCTGCTATTCGGCCGCCCCCTTTGATTTACAAGCTGTTCGGGAAATTTTGCCGCACGCCGATCTTCTGGTCGTAAATGAACACGAGGCTGCGGATATAAGACAACATCTGCCTGGGGTCGCTGAACGCTTTGACGCCATGACCGTCGTTGTGACCAAAGGGGCCAAAGGGGCTGGGTGTGTCGAGCAAGGGCAGGTTACCTCTGTCGATGCCTTCAATGTTGAGGCCGTGGATACCACCGGAGCAGGGGATACATTCCTGGGTTTCTTTCTGGCCAGGATAGATCAGGGTGATCCGGTCAAAATGAGCCTGACAAACGCGTCGGCGGCCTCTGCCATCCAAGTGACCCGCGAAGGCGCCGCAGACGCCATCCCTGAACTTTCCGAAGTGCTGGAGTTTGTGAGGAATTTGTGAACGAGGTGTTCATGAAGCATGAGGGTTCCTCAAAGTTTGCGGTACAGGCTCCTCGCTGAATTTTAATGAAAGACTTGGATCTGAGGCGAAATCCGGTCTTGACGTTCGAAAATGATAACATAGCGGATAACCCTGTTAAGCGGGCGTTGTGTAGTGGTAAGACCTTAGCCTTCCAAGCAAGTGTAGTGAGTTTCACTGAGTTGCATGGTGTTGCTATCTCTTTCATTTTATTTATTAAATGATTGCACTGAGTATCACTCAGT